>NZ_JBYTCR010000011.1:76405-122907 GCF_058790455.1 Aeromicrobium sp. EU05-FHT14F07 | reverse complement strand
CCAGACCGGACCCCGAGACCCGAAGCCACCCCCGGACCCGCTGCCGGTCGAGGCCCTTTCGGAGACCACCCCCAGCGTGAGCCGAGGCAGCGCACCATCAAGGACAGGCCCCCTGCGGCAGGGGACCACCAACCCCAGACCCCCTGCGGCAGCGCACCAGCAGGACGGGACCCCTGCAGCAGCGCGCCAGCAGGACGAGACCCACCGCAGCCAACGCGCCAGCAAGGTCACGACGACCGACGCGGCAAGGAAGGTCAGACCACGGTGAGCGGCAGCAGCTTCTGGCCGGTCGGTCCGATCTGGATGTCGGTGCCCATCTGGGGGCAGACGCCGCAGTCGTAGCACGGGGTCCAGCGGCAGTCCTCGATCTCGAGCGCGTCGGGGTCGAGGGCGTCCTCCCAGTCCTCCCAGAGCCACTCCTTGTCGAGGCCGGCGTCGAGGTGGTCCCACGGGAGCACCTCGTCGTGGCCGCGCTCGCGGGTGGTGTACCAGTCGAGGTCGACGGGCTGGTCGGCGAAGACCTCGGCCGCCTTCGACTCCCAGCGGTCGAAGGAGAAGTGCTCGCTCCAGCCGTCGAAGCGGCCCCCGTCGCGCCACACGGCCTCGATGACCCGACCCACGCGACGGTCTCCGCGTGACAGCAGTCCCTCGACGATGCCGGGGCGGCCGTCGTGGTAGCGGAAGCCGATCGCGCGACCGAACCGCTTGTCCGACTGCACCGACTCGCGCAGCTTGCGCAGCCGCTCGTCGGTCGTCTCGTGGTCGAGCTGGGCAGCCCACTGGAACGGCGTCTGTGGCTTCGGCACGAACCCGCCGATGCTCACCGTGCAGCGGATGTCGCGGCGGCCCGACGCCTCGCGTCCGGCCTCGATGACCTTCTTGGCGAGCACACCGATCTGGAGCACGTCCTCGTCGGTCTCGGTCGGCAGGCCGCACATGAAGTAGAGCTTCACCTGACGCCAGCCGTGCGAGTAGGCGGCGGTGACGGTGCGGATCAGGTCGTCCTCGGTGACCGCCTTGTTGATCACCTTGCGCAGCCGCTCGCTGCCGCCCTCGGGAGCGAAGGTCAGGCCCGAACGTCGGCCGTTGCGGCTGAACTCGTTCGCGAGCGTGATGTTGAAGGCGTCGACCCGCGTCGACGGCAGCGACAGCGACGTGTTGGTGCCCTCGTAGCGGTCGCCGAGCTGCTTGGCGAGGTCGCCGATCTCCGTGTGGTCGGCGCTCGACAGGCTGAGCAGCCCGACCTCCTGGTAGCCCGACTCCTTCAACCCGGTGTCGATCATCTCGCCGATGGTCTGCAGCGACCGCTCGCGCACCGGCCGGGTGATCATGCCGGCCTGGCAGAACCGGCAGCCGCGCGTGCACCCGCGGAAGATCTCCACCGAGTAGCGCTCGTGGACCGTCTCCGCCAGCGGCACGAGCGGCTTGCGCGGGTACGGCCACTGGTCGAGGTCCATCACGGTGTGCTTGCGCACCCGCCAGGGCACGCCGTCGCGGTTCGGCCGGACCGACGCGATGCGTCCGTCGTCGTGGTAGTCGACGTCGTAGAAGCGCGGCACGTAGACCCCGCCGGAGGCTGCGAGCCGCAGCAGCAGCTCGTCGCGGCCGCCCGGACGACCCTCGTCCTTCCACTCCCGCACGACCTCGCTGATGGCCAGCGCGACCTCCTCGCCGTCGCCGAGCACGGCCGCGTCGAGGAAGTCGGCCACCGGCTCGGGGTTGAAGGCGCTGTGCCCGCCGGCGAGGACGATCGGGTCGTCGTCGGTGCGGTCGGCGGCGTGCAGCGGGATGCCGGCGAGGTCGAGGGCGGTCAGCATGTTGGTGTAGCCGAGCTCGGTCGCGAAGGAGACGCCGAGCACGTCGAACGCGCGCACGGGGCGGTGCGCGTCGACCGTGAACTGCGGGATCCCGTGCTCGCGCATCACCGCCTCCATGTCGGCCTGGACGGCGTAGGTGCGCTCGGCGAGCAGCCAGTCGCGCTCGTTCAGCACCTCGTAGAGGATCTGGACGCCCTGGTTGGGCAGGCCCACCTCGTAGGCGTCGGGGTACATGAGCGCCCAGCGGACGGTGACGTCGTCCCACTCCTTCACCGTCGCGTTGAGCTCGCCGCCGACGTACTGGATCGGCTTGCCGACGGTGGGCAGGAGGGGCTCGAGACGAGGGAAGACGGACTCGACGGACATGCCCTCCAGGGTACGGGGCGAGCGGGTGCCGTCGAGACCCCGCAGGCCGCGGTCCGACGTCCCACCTGAGAGAACCTGCCGCGGCTCTCAGTCTCGGCGTCTACAGTGGAGGCTTCGTCCCGGGCCCTTCCCCGCCCCGTCCCCGAGCCTGCAGGAGAGTGTGTGCGTCACGACGAACCCGTCGACCGGTCGGGCGGTCGGCACCGGATGGCACGTCACCGCGCACCGTCGGCGTTCGAGCGCCGACGCGACCGCGCCCTCGACACCCTGGCCGACGTCACCGACGCGCTGCCCAGCAAGCGCGCCCTGTCGGCGTGCGCCGTGGGCGGCGTCGTGGTGGTCAGCGGACTGACCGCCGGTGCCCAGGCGGTGGGCTCCAGCCCCGCCGCTGCCGCGACCGAGGAGGCCGGGCTGCGCCCCGTCGCCGCGATCGCGACCCCGCTCGCCGCCGCGCAGCGGATGTCCGACGCCGTGCTCGTGCAGCAGGAGGCCGACTCGAAGGTCGACGAGCTGACGGCGAAGGCCGAGGGGCAGCGGGCCGCCAGCGAGCGGGCCGCCGACGAGGCCCGCGAGGCAGCCGCCCGCGCCGAGGCGCGTCGCAAGGCCGCCGCCGAGGCCAAGGCGGAGGCCGAGCGCCAGAAGGCGCTCGAGAACGCCGACCCCCGGACGGTCGCGCAGGCGATGCTCGCCGACTTCGGCTGGGACGCCAGCCAGTTCCAGTGCCTCGACAACATCTGGACGCAGGAGTCCGGCTGGCAGGTCGACGCCGAGAACCCCGGCTCCGGCGCCTACGGCATCCCGCAGTCCCTGCCCGGCTCGAAGATGGCGTCGGCCGGCTCCGACTGGCAGACCAACCCCGCCACGCAGATCCGGTGGGGCCTGGGCTACATCCAGGACCGCTACGGCTCCCCCTGCGAGGCGTGGTCGTTCAAGCAGGGTGCCGGCTGGTACTGAGCCGACGTCCGTAGGCTCTCCTGCCATGGGTCTGTTCAACCGGCGCAAGCCGCCGATCACGCTGTCGTACGTCCCGAAGTCGAGCGATCCTGACGCACCGGACCAGACGGTGACGCTGCGCAACGGCTCCGAGGTGGGGCTGCGCCCGATCCTGCGCTTCGTCCCGCGCGACGTGTACGGCCGCGAGCTGCCGAACGTCGAGGTCGGCACCGTGCTGGGCATCGACCGCGGCGAGGTCGTCGCCCCGCCCGGCGCGAACGCCGTCGACGTGCTGCACTTCCACGGCCAGGGCGCCCGCAACGTGCGCGGCGTCGAGGTGCACGTCGAGGCGATGGAGCAGGTCGACCTCGACGGCGTCGTCGCCCCGGTGGAGGCCGTCATGGTCGACCTCGAGGAGCGCGCGACGCTGGAGCCGGCGGAGTTCTGGGGTATCGGCCTCGTGAACCGCAACGAGGTGCCGATCAGCGTTGGCGTCACGCTGGTCGAGTACGAGGACCGGGTCGGCGACGCACCGCGTCAGGCGGTCGACGCCGTGACCCTGCAGGGCACCGTCGACATCGCGTCGCAGTCGCACGAGGTGGTCTGGCTGCCCGAGGAGGTCCGCGGACGCTTCCACGGCGTCCTCGCCCACATCGTCGTCCCCTGGGCCGGCCCCGCCGACCCGCCCCCGCTCGACCCCGCTTGACCCCGGGACGCAAGATTCTGCGTTCCTGAGCGATCCTGCGCACCGGGCCGAAGGATGCTGCGTTCACGTCCAGATCCCGTCGCGAACGCAGAAGCGTTCGAGCTCCCGCACGCGAACGCAGCATCGTGCGTGCGGTTGTGGACGCGCCGACATCGACGACACGGTCGTCCACAGGCCGCTGACACGGCTCCTCGTCACGTCGCGGAGCCGGGCAGCGTGGACCCATGGACACGGTGTTGAGCATCCGCGAGGCGGAGCACCTCTTCGGCCCATGGCCCGTGCGACGGCGCATCCGCGAGGGCGTCTGGACACGCCCGTGCCGCGGCGTCGTCGTCACGCACAACGGACCGCTGAACCAGCACGAGCGCGACCTCCTCGCGCTGGCGTCGTCGCCACCGCGCTCGGCCCTCGCCGGGGCCGCGGCGCTGCGCCACGACGGCTTCGACGCGCACGACTCGCGACACCTCGTCGTGCTGCCGTCAGGCGGTCGCCCGCCCTCCTGGCAGGGCGCGACGGCGCACTGGTCCGGCGCGCTCGGTGACGACGACGTGCACCCCGAACGCCACCCGCGGCGCACTCGACCCGCCCGGTCAGTGCTCGACGCCGCCTCGTGGCACGGCAACGAGCGGTACGCCCGTTGGATCGTGATCAGCGCCCTGCAGTCCGGGCTGGTCACGACCCGCCACCTGCGCGAGGCGCTCACCCGCCGCGGACGGTGCCGCCACCGCAGTGTCATCGTCTCGTCGATCCTCGACGCCTCGGGCGGCATCCAGTCCGTCCCGGAGCGCGACTTCGCCGCGATCTGGCGTGCGAGCGGGCTCCCGCTGGCCACCCGGCAGCAGGCGGTCCGCGGACCGAGCGGGCGCTTCTACCTCGACGTCTGGTGCGAGCAGCTGGGGTTCGGTGTGGAGGTGCACGGGATCCCGCACCTGGCCGTGGAGCAGTGGGACGTCGACCTCCTGCGCGCCAACGAGGTGGTGATCACCGGACGGCACGGCCTGACCTTCTCCTCCTACGCCGTGCGCCACCACCCGGGGAGGGTCATGGACCAGCTCGACCGCATGGCTCGGGCGCACGGCTGGGAAGGTGCGCCCGCACCTGAGCTCCTGCCCCGTCCGTCATCGTGGTCCCCGAGCCGGCGCACGATGCGGCGTTCCCGTGCCTGACGGCCGACGATGCTGCGTTCGTGTCCGGATCCCGTCACGGATGCAGCATCCTTCGGACGGCCGCACACGAACGCAGCATCGTGCGTCCTCCTGGGTCAGGCGAGGGACGGGAACCAGAGGGCGATCTCGCGGGCGGCGGACTCCTCGGAGTCCGACGCGTGGACGAGGTTCTCGCGGTTCGACAGGGAGAGGTCGCCGCGGATGGTGCCGGGGGCGGCGGCGCGGCCGTCGGTGGCGCCGTTCAGGGCACGGACGACGGCGATCGCCTCGTCGCCCTCCAGCACCAGGGAGACGAGCGGGCCCGAGGTCGCGAAGTCGCGCAGCGGCGGGTACCAGGGCTGCTCGACGTGCTCCGCGTAGTGGGCGTCGGCCTGCTCGGCGTCGATGGCGCGGTGCTCCATCGCCACGATCGTGAGGCCCTTCGCCTCGTAGCGGCGGAGGACCTCGCCGACGAGGCCACGGCGGACGGTGTCGGGCTTGAGCAGGACGAGCGTGCGCTGGGACATGCCCTCAACCTAGCGGGGCAGGGCTCCCCGACCGACCGCGGTGGCTGCGTCGGTAGCGTGGGACACGACCTCCGGCGGCGGGGGCGCGGGCGGTCACCTCGACCCGGCGTCGGCGCGACGCGTCCCCGACCGTCGACCCGCGAGCCCCGGAGGAACCCGTGAGCAACCAGCCGTGGTGGCGCCACGCCGTCATCTACCAGGTCTACCCGCGCTCGTGGGCCGACGCGGACGGCGACGGCGTCGGCGACCTGCCCGGCATCACGTCGCGCCTGGAGCACCTCACCGACCTCGGCGTCGACGCGCTGTGGCTCTCGCCCTTCTACGTCTCCCCCCAGAACGACGGGGGCTACGACGTGGCCGACTTCCGCGACGTCGACCCGCTATTCGGCACGCTGGACGACTTCGACGCCCTCGTCGCACGCGCCCACGAGCTCGGCCTGCGCGTCGTGGTCGACGTCGTGCCGAACCACACGTCGAGCGAGCACCGCTGGTTCCGCGCCGCGCTCGCCGCGGGTCCCGGCAGTCCCGAGCGCGCCCGCTACGTGTTCCGCCCGGGCCGCGGCGACGACGGCTCCGAGCCGCCGAACAACTGGCAGTCGAAGTTCGACGGCCCGGCGTGGACCCGCACGACCGACCCCGACGGCTCCCCCGGCGAGTGGTACCTGCACCTCTTCGACACCACGCAGCCCGACCTGGACTGGACCAACCCGGAGGTGCACGCCGAGCTGGAGTCGGTGCTGCGCTTCTGGCTCGACCGTGGCGTCGACGGCTTCCGCATCGACGTCGCGCACGGCCTGGTGAAGGCCGAGGGCCTGCCCGACGCCGACCTGTCCCTCGACGAGACGCGCGACCGCAGCAGCCTCCTGCCCATGTGGGACCAGCCCGGGGTGCACGACGTGTACCGCCGCTGGCGTGCGCTCGTGGAGGAGTACCGCGGCACGCAGACCGCCCTGTGGGGCGAGGACGACGACCGGATGCTGTGCGGCGAGGCGTGGGTGCAGCCCGCCGAGGCGCTCGCGGCGTACGTGCGGTCCGACGAGCTGCACCAGACGTTCAACTTCTCCTTCCTCATGACGCCCTGGCGGGCCGACGCCCTGCGCACGGCGGTCGACGACGCCCTGGCCAGCGCGGGCGCGGTCGGTGCGCCGCAGACGTGGGTGCTCTCGAACCACGACGTCGTGCGCCACGCGACACGTCTCGGTCGCTCCGACGCGACCGAGGTGGCCGAGGTGGAGGGGATCGGGCCGCGCGACGAGCAGCCCGACCCCGTCCTCGGTCTGCGCCGCGCCCGCGCGGCCACCGCGCTCATGCTCGCGCTCCCCGGCTCGGCCTACCTGTACCAGGGCGAGGAGCTGGGCCTGCCCGACCACACCCGGCTGCCCGACGAGGTGCTGCAGGACCCGACGTTCGCGCGGTCGGGCGGCACCCGCCACGGCCGCGACGGGTGCCGCGTCCCGGTGCCGTGGGCGGCCGAGGGGCCGTCCCTGGGCTTCGGCCCCGGCGAGCCCTGGCTGCCGCAGCCCGCCGTGTACGCCGACCTGGCACCCGGTCTCCAGCGCGGTGTCGAGGGCTCGACGCTCGAGCTCTACCGTCGTCTCCTGCGCGTCCGTCGCGCCCTCGGGATCGGCACCGCCACCCTCACGTGGCTGCCGGACGCCCCGGCCGGGGTGCTCGCTCTGCGGCTCCTCGACGCCGACGGCACAGCCGTCGCGGAGGTGCGCACCAACCTGTCCGACGCACCCGTCGCGCTGCCCGCCGGCGAGGTCCTCGTGACCAGCGGCGACCTCGACGACGGCCGGCTCCCGTCGGACACCACCGTGTGGACGCGGCCCGTCGGGTCCTGACCGATCGTCCCGGTCCTGGCTTGCGTCGTCGCCGACGCCCCCCTACGTTGAGGAGTCCCGTGTGGCGCCGATCACCACGGGACGAGCGAACGGGAGGCAGCTCATGACGGGCAGACGACGACGGACCGCAGCGGTGGTCGCGAGCGTCGCGCTCGGCTCCTCGCTGCTCGCCGCGTGCGGCGGGTCGAGCGGGAAGCCGACGCTGAACTGGTACATCAACCCCGACGGCCAGGACACGCTCAACCAGCTCGCCGAGCGGTGCAGCACCGACGACTACGACATCGCCATCCAGCTGCTGCCCGCCAGCGCCACCGACCAGCGCACCCAGCTCGCGCGGCGCCTCGCGGCCGGCGACGACTCGACCGACCTCATGAGCCTGGACCCGGTCTTCGTGCCGGAGTTCGCCAACGCGAAGTGGCTGAGGCCGTTCGAGGGCGAGCAGGCCGACGCGGTGCTCGACGACGACGTCCTCAAGGGCGCCGCCGAGACGGTCACCTGGAACGACCAGGTCGTCGCCGCGCCGCAGTGGGCCAACACCCAGGTGCTCTGGTACCGCAAGTCCCTCGCGCAGGCGGCGGGCCTCGACATGAGCAAGCCGGTCACGTGGGACCAGGTGATCGACGCCGCCTCCCAGGAGGGTGGCACCGTCGGGGTGCAGGCCAACAAGTACGAGGCGTACGTCGTGTGGATCAACAGCCTGATCCAGGGCGCCGGAGGCGACATCCTCGACCCGTCCACCGTCGAGGACGGTCGCGACGCCAAGGTCACCATCGACAGCCAGGCCGGCAAGGAGGCCGCTGCGGTCATCCAGAAGCTCGCGAGGTCCAAGGCCGCGCAGCCCGACCTGACGACGTCGAACGAGGGCACCAGCCTCGGCCAGATGTTCCCGCAGGAGGGTCCGGGCGAGTTCATGACCAACTGGACCTTCGTCTACAAGAACTACGAGGGACTCGTCGGCAAGCCGGGTGGGCCGGCGGACGAGGAGCAGCTGAAGGACCTCGGGTGGGCGCGCTACCCGCAGACCGTGGCGGGCGAGGAGTCCCGGCCCCCGATCGGCGGCATCGACATCGGCGTCGGCGCCTTCTCGAAGCACCCCGACTTCGCGCAGGAGGCCGCCGTGTGCGTCACCAACGCCGAGGCGCAGCGCGACCTCGCCGTCAACGAGGGACTTATGCCGGCCCGCCAGTCGGTGTACGACTCCGCGGCGCTCAAGGAGGCCTACCCGGCCGACCTGCTCGCCCTGTGGGCCGAGAGCATCGACACCGGCGGCCCCCGGCCGAAGAGCGCCTTCTACAGCCAGATCTCGAGCGCGATCCAGTCGGTCTGGCACTCGCCGCGCCAGGTCGACCCCGACACCACGCCGAAGAAGTCGGCCGACTTCCTGGGCGCCGTCCTCCGAGGGGAGGCCCTGCTGTGAGCACCTCCACCGCCACCCGCGCCTCCGACCGCAGCCGCGGCGAGAACCGGCTCGCCCTGAAGCTGGTGGCACCGGCCGTCGCACTGATGCTGCTCGTCACCGCGTTCCCGATGCTGCGCGCCCTCTACCTGTCCTTCTTCAGCTACTCGCTGACGGCACCGGACGAGCGGGAGTTCGTCGGCCTCGACAACTACGCGACGGCCCTGACCGACAGCCTGTTCTGGAGGGACACCGGCAACACCGTCTTCATCATGGTGGTGACCGTCGCGGTCGAGCTCGTCATCGGCTTCGCCTTCGCGATGGTCATGCACCGGCTGGTCTTCGCGCGCGGGCTGGTGCGCACCTCGATCCTCATCCCCTACGGCATCATCACCGTGGTCTCCGGCTTCGCCTGGCAGTTCGCGTTCTCGAACACCAACGGCTTCGTCAACAGCTGGCTGCCGTTCGTCAGCTCGGACTTCAACTGGTTCGCGAGCTACGAGAGCTCGATGGTCGCGATCATGGTGTCGGAGATCTGGAAGACGACGCCGTTCATGGCGCTGCTCCTGCTCGCCGGTCTGGCCCAGGTGCCCGAGGACATGCTCGAGGCGGCGAAGGTCGACGGCGCCACGTGGTGGCAGCGGCTGTGGAAGGTGATCCTGCCGAACATGCGGGCCGCGATCATGGTGGCGGTGCTGTTCCGCGCGCTCGACGCCTACCGCATCTTCGACAACATCTTCGTGATGACGGCGGGCGCGAACAACACGGAGTCGATCTCGTTCCTGACCTACCGGCAGGTGATCGAGCAGTTCCAGCTGGGCATCGGCTCCGCGCTCTCGGTGCTGCTGTTCCTGTCGGTGCTGGTGGTCGCCTTCCTCATCGTCAAGATCTTCCGCGTCAACCTCGCGGACGCACGGCAGGAGGCGTGAGATGAACAAGAACGCACTCACCCGCGTCGGCACGCTCGTCGGCTTCGTCCTGATCCTGCTGTGGTGCCTCCTCCCGGTGGCCTGGATCATCTCGCTGTCGTTCAAGAGCCAGGAGGCCGTCACCAACGGCAGCCCCGGGTTCTTCCCCCAGAGCGGGGGTGGCGCCGGCTGGCAGAACTACGTCGACGTCCTGCAGGACGAGCAGTTCCGTCGCGCCATCCTCAACTCCATCGGCATCTCGCTGACGGCCACGATCCTCTCGGTCGCGCTCGCGACCCTCACTGCCTACGCGGTGGCACGCCTGGAGTTCCAGGGCAAGAAGTTCGTGCTCACCACCGCGCTGGTCATCGCCATGTTCCCCGTGGTCTCGCTCGTCGGCCCGCTGTTCGACATGTGGCGCACGTTCGGCATCTACGACACCTGGATCGGCCTGATCATCCCCTACATGAGCTTCACGCTCCCCCTCGCGATCTGGACGCTGTCGGCGTTCTTCCGCGAGATCCCGTGGGAGATGGAGCAGGCCGCCCAGGTCGACGGCGCCACGTCGTGGCAGGCCTTCCGCAAGGTGATCGTCCCCCTGGCAGCCCCCGGCGTGTTCACGGCGGCGATCCTGACGTTCTTCTTCGCGTGGAACGACTTCGTCTTCGGCATCTCGCTGACGTCGACCGAACGGGCTCGCCCCATCCCCGCGGCGCTGTCGTTCTTCGTCGGCGCCGACCCGTTCAACCGGCCGGCGTCGCTGCTCGCCGCCGGTGCCGTCGTCGCCACGGTGCCGGTCATCCTCCTCGTCCTGTTCTTCCAGCGAAAGATCGTCGCGGGCCTCACCGCCGGCGCAGTGAAGGGTTGATCCATGGCCACCATCGAGATGAAGAACATCGTCAAGAAGTACGGTGACGGCTTCCCCGCGGTCAACGACGTCAGCATCGACGTCGCCGACGGCGAGTTCCTGATCCTCGTCGGCCCATCGGGCTGCGGGAAGTCGACGCTGCTGCGGATGATCGTCGGCCTGGAGGACATCACCTCCGGCGACATGGTCATCGACGGCGAGCGCGTCAACGACCTCGCCCCGCGCGACCGCAACCTGGCGATGGTGTTCCAGAACTACGCGCTCTACCCGCACCTGACGGTGTACGAGAACATCGCCTTCCCGCTGCGCCTCAAGAAGCGCCCGGAGAAGGAGATCGACGAGAAGGTCCGCCAGGCGAGCAGGACGCTCGACCTCGACGAGCACCTCGAGCGCAAGCCCGGCAACCTGTCCGGCGGCCAGCGCCAGCGCGTGGCGATGGGTCGCGCGATCGTCCGCGACGCGAAGGCGTTCCTGTTCGACGAACCGCTGTCGAACCTCGACGCGAAGCTGCGCGGCCAGATGCGCACCGAGATCGCCCGGCTGCAGAAGCAGCTCGGCATCACCACCGTCTACGTCACGCACGACCAGACCGAGGCCATGACGCTCGGCGACCGGGTGGCGGTCATGAAGCGCGGCGTGCTGCAGCAGCTGGCGTCGCCCCGCGAGCTGTACGAGCAGCCCGTCAACCTGTTCGTGGCCGGCTTCATCGGCTCCCCGCCGATGAACTTCCTGCCCGCCACCGTCGAGGACGGACAGGTCACGCTCCCGTTCGGCACGTTCCCGCTGCCCGCCGACAAGGCCGAGCGCACCGAGGGCAAGGGCCTGCTGCTCGCCGGTATCCGGCCCGAGCACTTCGAGGACGTGTCCGTGATGGCCGACGACGCGGTCGACAGCACGCGCACGTTCCAGGCGCACGTGGACGTCCGCGAGTGGTTGGGCGACCAGCAGTACGCCTACGTCCCGTACGACGCCGAGGCGCAGGTCCAGGACCAGCTGCGCGACCTCGCCCGCGAGGCCGACAGCGAGTCGCTGCGCACCCAGCTCGTCGTCTCGCTCGACGCGGCGAGCGGCGCGCAGGGCGACGACGACGTGACGCTGTTCATCGACTCCGACCGGTTGCACTTCTTCGACCCGAAGAGCGGCGAGAACCTCACCGTCGGGCTCTGACCGCGGGACTCTCGTCCTGGTGCTCCGCACCAGCGGGCCGGTCGTCGCGGCGCATCAGCGTCGCGGCGGCCGGGACCGCACGCGCACCTGACCCATGACCTCGGCGTTCCAGTCGTGCTCGCGGATGAGGCGGTAGCGCTCGCAGGCCACCCGCAGGTACGCGGCAGCCAGACGCTCCTTCGGGCCGCGGACGCCCGCGTCCTCGATCAGACGCGCGACGGGCTCGAACTCCTCGGCGTACCAGCGCGCCGCCATCGTCGGCTTGTCCATGTAGGCGCCCTCGGCGTGCATCGTCCGCGCTCCCCACGCCTCGACGGTCTCGGCGATCTCCCCGTACTGCTCGGGGTGGTCGAAGGCGATCGCGGCACGGGCCTCCCCCGTGAACGGCACGCGTTCCAGCATGAGCCTCCGCCAGTGCTTCAGCTCGAGGTCGGACCGCACGTCGACGCCCGTCGGGGTGAGGAGCGTGTCGACCGCGGTGACGCGGGCCTCGATCACCGAGTCGCCCATGCTCCGGGCGACGGACACGCGGTGGTGCCCGTCGCGCACGAAGTAGTAGTCGCCGACCTGGTACACCTCGATCGGCGGGATGACCTCGCCCCGGCGGGTGGCCAGCGCGAGCCTCTCCCAGCGCTCGCGGCTGCGCGTCGACGTCGGGCGGAAGCGTCGGTCGAAGTCGCGCTCCTTGTCCACGGACCCCACGATCGCGTCGAGCGGGATGACCTTCGTCCCGACGTAGTGCTCACCACGACGTCCGAGCGCCTCCACGACCTCGTCGAACGACAGGGACCGCACGACGTCGTCGCGGTCGTTGCGCAGCCGCGCCGCCAGGGAGGAGAGCACCTGCGCGCGTCGGGCGCGGAGGAAGTCGCTCTCGGCGTCCACCCTCGGCGAGCCGGAGTCACTGACCATCGGGACCTCCTTCGACGGCGACGCCGACCGGCCGACGGATCGGCTCGACGTCGATGAGCTGGTAGGGAATGACGTTGCGCAGCGTGGTCGGCCCGACGTGCCGGTCGGGCTTGGCCATGCCGTAGGGGTGCACGTGCCCGTGCAGGTGCCACGTCGGGCGCAGGACGTCGAGCACCTGGTGCAGCGCGTCGAAGCCCCGGTGGGGCGGGTCGTCCTCGTCGCCGAGGCCGCTCGGCGGGGAGTGCGTGAGGAGGAGGTCGACGGGCTCGTCGCCGGCGCGGCGCAGGAGCCGCCGGGCGCGTCGCGCGAACTGGCGCTGCGTGTACTGGTTCGCGCCGTGGCTGTAGCGGATGCTGCCGCCGAGGCCGGCGATGCGCAGACCGGCCGCCTCGACGACCCGGCCGTCGGCGCTCCTGCAGCCGATCGGTCGCGGGTCGGCGCGCGGCATGCCGTCGCCCGTCAGCACCGCCCGCCACCCGGTCACCCGCGTGACGACCTCCGGGTCGTGGTTGCCCGGGACGAAGACGACCGGGACGTCGAGGGCAGAGGCCAGGAACTCGAGGTAGTCCCACGGCAGGTCCCCCGTGCCGACGACCAGGTCGGGCGCGAGGCGACGCACCTGCGGGTGGTGAATCGAGTCCACCACCTCGTCGGAGACCGCGAGCACACGCACCATGGCTCCACCGTAGGCAGGTCGGGCCCGCGACGCGAGACCCTCAGGCCGGGTCCGGCCCCTCCTCGGCCCAGCGCCGCTTGTCCTCCTCGATCCGCCGGCCGAGCACGAACGCGCTGACCCACAGGAGCGCGAACATGCCGCCCACGAAGAACATGGCCGGCACGAGGAAGCCGAGCGCGACCGACGCCACCTGGATGAGGTGCCCCACGGTGTAGCCCCAGGAGCGGCGGAGCATGCCTGCGGTGAGGATGCACAGCGCGGCCAGCCCCAGCCCGAGCGGGAGCGCGGTCGACACCGGCACGTCCTCGACGGTGATCATCACCGGGGTGCTGAGCCCGAGCAGGATCGCCTCGAAGGTGAGCACCGCGGCGCACATGCCCCTCATGCGGCGCCGCCGGAAGGTCCGCCGCCGAGCAGGATGCGCGCCTCGCCGGCGGTCACGACCGAACCGATGACGAGGACGCCGCCGCTGCCGATGGCCTCCTCCATGCCCTCGCCGGTCTCGGCCATGGAGATCGCCCGGACCAGGGCGTCGTCGAGGCTGCGCACGACCGTCACGCGGTCCTCGCCGAACACCTCCTCGGCCAGCTCGCCGAGCTCCTCGGCGCGCATCGACCGGTCGAGGCTGTTCTGCGTGCACACCACGTGCGCCAGCACGGGCTCGAGCTCACGCAGCATCTCCTCGACGTCCTTGTCGGCCATGGCGCCGACGACGCCCACGAGCGGGCTGAACGTGAACGCGTCCTGCACCGTCTCGACCGCCGCCCGAACACCGTGCGGGTTGTGGGCGGAGTCGACCAGCACCGTCGGGCTGCGGCGCAGGACCTCCAGACGACCCGGCGAGGTCACCTCGCCGAAGGCGGCGCGCACGAGGTCGGCGTCGAGCTCGGCGTCGACGAACGCCTCGACCGTCGCCAACGCGACGGCAGCGTTCTGCGCCTGGTGGGCACCGTGGAGCCGCAGGAGCACGTCGTCGTAGCGCGCGTTCAGGCCCTGCAGCGAGATCTGCTGGCCGCCGACGGCGTTGAGCCGCTCGACCACGCCGAAGTCGACGCCCTCGCGCAGCACCGTGGCACCGACCTCGAGGCTGCGGCGCACGAGCACGTCGAGCACGTCGGGCTCCTGCCCGGCGAGCACCGCGTGCGAGCCGGGCTTGATGATCCCCGACTTCTCGACGGCGACCTCGGCGGCGGTGTCGCCGAGGTAGCGGGCGTGGTCGACCGCCACCGGGGTGACCACGGCGACCTTGCCGTGCGCGACGTTGGTGGCGTCCCACGAGCCGCCCATGCCCACCTCGACGACGGCGGCGTCGACCGGCGCGTCGGCGAACGCGGCGAACGCCATGGCGACGGTCAGCTCGAAGAACGAGACCGGGTGCGGCTGGCTGTCGTCGACGACCTGCGCGTAGGCGGCGACGTCGGCGAACGCCTCGACGAACTGCTCCTCGGTGAGCGGCTCGCCGTCGAGGCTGATGCGCTCCGTCATGCTCTGCAGGTGCGGGCTGGTGAACCGGCCGGTGCGCAGGTCGAGCGCGCGCAGCAGGGCGTCGACCATGCGCGCGGTCGACGACTTGCCGTTGGTGCCGGTGAGGTGCACGACGGGGTAGGCGTCCTGCGGGTCGCCGAGCAGGCGGCAGAGTGCGGTGATGCGCTCGAGCGAGGGCTCGAGCCTGGTCTCGGGCCAGCGGCCCAGGAGGGCGGCCTCGACCTCGGCGTAGGTGGGGTTCATCGCCGCCAGTATCCCAGGCGGGCCCGCACCCGCGTCGGTCGGCGCAGGTGCCCACCCCCGACACCGGACCAGGGTTGTCACCCATTCCCCCGGACACCCGGTGTCCGCCATGCTGGTCCCGCCGCGACGAGCGTCGCGCGGAGGGTCGAGGAGGTTCCGATGGGCCGGCAGGTCAGCAGCTGGATCACGCACCGCGCGGGCAAGTGGGCGGTGCTCGTCGTCCTCGTCGGCCTCCTCCTCGGCCTCGGGCTGGCCTTCGGCACCAAGCTCAGCGACGTCCAGCGCAACGAGGCGTCGTCGTTCCTTCCGGCCGACGCGGAGTCGACCCAGGTGATCGAGCGGGCGTCGCGCTTCGCCGACCCCGACGTGCTGCCGGCGATCGTGCTGCTCGTGCGGGACGGTGGCGCGCGACCGCAGGACCTGCAGCGCCTCACCGCGTTGAAGTCCGAGCTCGCGAGCGTCCCCGAGGTGACCGGCGACGTCGTCGGCCCGATCCCCTCGCGGGACGGCGAGGCCGCCGAGCTGGTCGTGAACCTGCGCGTCGACGCGGACGCCGGGCTGGAGCGGCTCCCCGACGCGGTGCAGGAACTGCGCGACCTCGCGGAGAAGGAGGCCGACGGCGCCGAGGTGTACGTCGCCGGGCCCGCCGCGCTCGGTGCCGACCAGGCGCAGGCGTTCGCGGGGATCGACGGGATCCTGCTGCTCGCGGCCATCTCGGTCGTCGTCGTCATGCTGCTGCTCACCTACCGCAGCCCGGTGCTGTGGATCATCCCCCTGTTCTGCGGCGTGCTGAGCGTGTTCGCGGCGCAGGGGGTGGTCTATCTCCTCGCCAAGCACGCCGGCCTCACCGTCAACGGGCAGAGCGCCGGCATCCTCTCGGTCCTCGTGCTCGGCGCGGGCATCGACTACGCCCTGCTCATCGTCGCCCGGTACCGCGAGGAGCTGCGGAACACGGCCGACCGTCACGAGGCCATGGCGCACGCCCTCCACCGGGCCGCGCCGGCCGTGCTGGCGAGCGGCTCGACGGTCGTGGTGGGGCTGCTCTGCCTGCTGCTCGCACAGATGCAGGCCACGGCCGGTCTGGGTCCCGTCGCCGCCGCGGGGATCGTCGTCGCCCTCGTGACCATGCTGGGACTCCTGCCGGTGCTGCTGGTCGTGTGCGGACGCTGGGTGTTCTGGCCCTTCGTCCCGCACCACGGCGACCCGCAGCCCGCCGAGGACGGCGTCTGGGGTCGCGTCGGACGTCGCATCGCCCGTCGTCCCCGCGCTGTGTGGGCGGTGACGACGCTTCTCCTCGCCGTCTTCACCGTCGGACTCGTGCAGCTCGACGCCAACGGACTCTCCGACGCCGAGCAGTTCACGACCGAGCAGCCGTCGATCGTCGCCGAGGAGAAGCTCGCCGACCACTTCCCCGGAGGAGCCGGGGCGCCGGTACAGGTGGTCGTCGACGCCGCACACGTCGACGAGGCGGCCGCCGCGCTGCAGGACGTCCGCGGCATCGCCCCGGACTCGGTCTCCGAGCCCGTCGTGCGGGGCGACGTCGGCTACGTCGAGGGCACGCTGGAGGCGGCTCCGGACTCCCGGGCGGCCTCCGACACCGTCGACCGGGCCCGCGACGCGATGGCCGACGTCCCGGGCGACCCCCTCGTGGGCGGCACGACGGCGATCAACCACGACGTCCAGCAGGCGTCCGCGGCGGACACGCGGCTGATCATCCCCGTCGTCCTGCTCGCGGTGCTGCTGATCCTCGGGGTCCTGCTGCGCTCGGTCATGGCGCCGGTGGTGCTCCTCGTCACCGTGGTGCTCTCGTTCGGTGCCGCGCTCGGCATCAGCGCCCTGGTGTTCCGGCACCTGTTCGGGTTCGGGGGCACCGACTCCTCGTTCCCGCTCTACGCGTTCGTGTTCCTGGTGGCGCTCGGCATCGACTACAACATCTTCCTCATGACCCGCGTGCGCGAGGAGTCGCTCGTGCACGGCACGCGTCGCGGTGCCCTCGTCGGGCTCGCGGCCACGGGCGGTGTGATCACCTCGGCGGGGCTGGTGCTGGCCGGCACGTTCGCCGCGCTCGGGTCGCTGCCGATCGTCTTCCTGGCCGAGCTCGGCTTCGCGGTGGCGCTCGGCGTGCTCCTGGACACGCTGGTGGTCCGCTCGGTGCTGGTCACTGCCCTCACCCTCGACCTCGGCCGGTGGATGTGGTGGCCCAGTGCCCTCTTCCGCACCGACGGCGGGCACGCGACGGCGAGCGGGCACGCGGTGGCCCACCACGTCGCCGACACCGGGCACCCGGCCGACCCCGTGACCCGCCACGACTCCCCCGAGCACCGCGCCTGAGGGCCGTCTGGTGGAGGTCCTCGTGGTCGAGCCTCACTGCTCTGCGAATGGACCGCGTCACCGCTCGCGAGCGCAGCCTGAGCCGCGTCGACGGCCGAGCGGAGGTCCAGGAGCCCGGTCCGCCGGTCCTGGTGCACGGCGCCCGGCGGCCGGTGACGGTCTGGCCGGCGGGTGACGTCGACCTGCGCGGCCGACCCTGGTGACGTGCTCCCCACGTCGCGGCGGAGACTGACCCCATGGACCTCTGGCACGACGTCGTCGACCAGTACCGTGAGTTCGCCGCCCAGGCCGCGGACTCCCCCACGTTCGCCGCCTGGTCGACCGCGGTCGCCGACGACGCGGAGGTGCTCGACTGGCTGTCGACCCTGCCGCGCGCCAAGCAGCAGCCGAACCTGGTCTTCGCGGCCGCCCGGGTCCACGGTGTACCCGCCCCCGGTCCGTACACCGCCCTCCGTGCGGCCCTCCTCGACGACGGACCCGACGGACCGATCCGCGCGACCGTGCTGGAGCGCTCGACGCAGACCAACGAGGTCGGTCGTCTGGCGACGCTCGTCCCGGCGTTCGCGCAGCTCTCGGCACGTCACGGAGGCGCCGCGCTGTCGCTCCTGGAGGTCGGCTCGAGCGCGGGGCTCTGCCTGTACCCCGACCGGTACACGTACCGATGGCGCACCGACGACGGAGACGTCGTCGTCGGTGCGGGTCCCGACCTCCCGTGCCGCGTGAAGGGCTGGGCACCTCTCCCCCAGGAGGTGCCGCCCGTCGCGGCACGGCGGGGCATCGACCTCCACCCGCTCGACCCGACGTCGCCGGACGACGCCGCCTGGCTGGAGGCCCTGGTGTGGCCCGAGCACGACGACCGCCGCGCCCGCCTGCGCCAGGCGATCGACGTGGCCCGCACCGACCCACCGCACATCGTCCGGGGCGACCTGCTCGACGAGCTCCCGCGCCAGGTGGAGCAGGCCGCGGCGGACGGACCCGTGGTCGTCTTCCACAGCGCCGTCGCCGCCTACCTCGACGACGCGCAGCGTGGCGCCTTCGACACCCTCGTCCGCGGCCTCGTCGCTGACGGCGCCTGCCACTGGGTCAGCAACGAGTCGGCGAACGTCCTGCCCTCGGTCACCTCCACCGGCCCGCTGCCGGAGTCGGGCCGGCCCACGTTCGTCCTCGGCGTCGACGGTCGGTCCGTCGCGTGGACCCATGGTCACGGCCGCACGCTCCGCTGGCTGACCTGACCTGGACACTTCACCCAGACCGGGAACCCGACTACGCTCCTGCCCATGAGCGAACCGGGGGGACGCGAGCCGTTCTGGGACGTCGTGCGACGTCGACACCCCGACGTCGACGTCGTCCTGCTGCCACCCGCAGGGACGACGACGCCACCGCCCGTCCAGGGCGATCCGGTCACCGTCGAGGAGGCGCACGGCGTCGCCGACCGGCTCGACCACGACTTCGCGGCGCTGTGGCAGACGCTGCTCGGGACGGCTCCCGAGGCGTCGCCCGTGCGTTGGACCAGCGGCCTGGTGCCCGGCACCGCCCGTCCCGTGCGGTCGCAGCGCGGCGAGCACGTCCCCCTCGACCTCGTCGGCACGGCCCGACCGATCCTCGCCGACCTGGGCTGGTCGACGTCGGAGCCCCCCGCCGGCCTCCCGCTGCTCGTCGCCGAGCGTGAGGGGCAGGAGCTCCAGCTGACCGTGCACGACGACGCCGCGCGGCTCGAGGTGCGCGGCACCACCGTGCCGATCGCCCCCCGGACGCTCCGGGCGCTGCGGGCGGAGGAGCGGTCGTGAGCGGCTACTGGTCCGTCGATCCCGGCGCGCTGATCACCGCGTCGTACGACTGGCGCGACCACGCCGACACACTGGAGGGCCTGTCACGGCGTCTCCGCTCGGCCGACGTCTCCGGGTTCCCGCCCGGCGTGAGCGGCGCCGCCACGACCTTCCGGCAGCAGTGGGCGGGGATGGTCGACAGCCTGGAGGCGACGTCCCGCGACTTCGAGAGCCGGATGCTGGACGCGCACACCGCCTACGTCGACTCCGACGTCCGCAGCCAGGAGGCCTTCCAGGAGTGGCTCCTGCAGATGGGCGAGGGCGAGCGATGACCACCGTCACGATCGCGATCCCCGCGGACGCCGTCGCGGTCGCCGAGGTGCCGGGCGACGTCGCGGCGCTCCAGGGCTTCGCCGCCGACCTGCTCACCGTCTCCTCCGGCCTCGACGACCTCGCCACCTTCGCCGGCGACGTGCTGAGTGGCGACCGCTGGGACGGAGACGCGGCCGAGGCGTACCGCCGGGCCGCCGTGGGCACCGCCGACGACGCCGACGACCGCTCGCTGGTGCTGCGCAAGGTCGCCGGGCAGGTCGAGGACTACGCCACCGGGCTCGCCGACCGCCAGCGGCGGCGCACCGACCTCGTCGAGCGTCGTTCCACGCTGGTGTCCGGACGGCAGGACCTCCTCGCCGACGTGAACGCCGCCGTCGACGTCAGCGACGCGGAGATCGACGCCCTCGAGCAGCGGGCCGAGCAGCTGCGCGTCTCCATCGCCACGTTCGACCAGGACCACGCGACGCTGGTGTCCGACTGCCAGACGGCCGACGAGCAGATGGTGCAGCACCTGCAGGCCGTCGACACCGCCGGCGAGGTGACGCAGTCGGCCGTCGGGCTCACCGATCCGGCCGACGCCCTGCTGCAGCGCCCCGGCGCCCCCGGCACGGACGGCGCCACCGTCCAGAGCGTGCACGACTGGTGGACGTCGCTCGACGAGGCGCAGCAGCAGGCGCTCATCGCCGCGCACCCCCAGATCATCGGCAATACGGACGGCATCCCCACCGCCGCTCGCGACGAGGCGAACCGGATCTCCCTCGCCCTCGACCTCGACCGGCTCGAGACCCGCGAGGACAGCGGCGAGCCGATGTCGTTCGCCGAGCGCCGGCACCTGGAGCGGGCACAAGCCGCGCAGACGGCCCTCGACAACGTCGCAGCGCGGGAGGACCCGGTGACCGGCGAGGCGCTCGACGGCTACCTGAGCCTCTACGACCCGACGGCGTTCGACGGTGACGGCGCCGTGGCCGTCTCGGTCGGCAACCCCGACACCGCCCAGAACGTGTCGGTGTCGGTGCCCGGGATGCTCAACGACGGCGCCTCCATCGAGGGTGGCACCGAGAGCGTGGGGAACCTCTACAGCACGGCCCGGTTGGCCGACCCCGACCAGTCCGTGGCCTCGACGATGTGGATCGGCTACGACGCACCGTCGAACTTCGGTCTGCACGGACTCGACACCCTCCAGGTGATCGACGAGGGTCTCGCCGACGCCGGCGGCGACCGTCTGGCCGACTTCCTCGACGGCATGCGCACCGTCCGCGACGAGGACGCTCACGGACGGGCGAACCTGACGGTCATCGGTCACAGCTACGGGTCGACCACGGTCGGCAACGCCGCCACCGACCACGGCATCCCTGCCGACGACGTCGTGCTCATCGGCAGCCCCGGCGCGGGACACGCCGCCGACCACGCCACCGACCTCGGCCTGGCGGCCGACCAGGTCTGGGCCGGGTCGGCCAGCGAGGACGCCGTCAGCCACCTCGCCCGCAACGGCTGGGTCGGGACCGGCCTCGGGCTCGACCCCACCGACGAGGACTTCGGCGCACAGCGGTTCCAGGCCGAGAACGTCCAGCGCGGGACCCACGACTGGATCTGGGACCACAACCAGTACTACGAACCGGACACGGAGTCGCTCTACAACATGGGCCAGATCGTCGCAGGCACCCACGACCAGGTACTGACCGCCGAGCACCGCCACGATCCGTGGTACGGGCCGATGCAGGATCCCGAGGAAGATCGACGCCCGAACGAGATCCCGACGGGATTCGAACCATGAGGCGCGCACCGGTGGCGGCTGCCGCGATGGCGCTGGCGCTGGCCGGCGCGCTGCTCGCCGCATGCGGCAGCGGGAGCCACGTGTCCGACGGCCGACAAGGACTCGAGGAGATCAAGACCCGAGCGGATCGAGGTCTGGAACAGGTGGCACCCGCGGTGGGTGCTGCGATCGAGGTCGAGCCGCAGCGGGCCGTGGGCGGCTACGTTCAGGCGGGGTACTCCGGCTCCACCCTCTTGTACGGCTACGACGCGCAGGTCACCTTCCGCGCCGACCGCCCCATCGATTTCGAGAAGGTCCGGGCCGCCTTGACTGATCTGGGGCTCGCCCCAGGAGCCATCGCCAGCCTGCCTCAGGGCAGACAGGGGATGACCGCCACCGCCGACGACCACGCGGTCGTCGCCACCCTGGACGCAGACCGTCGGCGCTTGATCCTCAAGGCGAAGACCAGCGGTGCCGAAGTCAAGAGCGGAAGCCTCTCGGCCGAGGAGCGGGCCGACCTCCGCGACCCCAAGCCGCTCTCCCTCGACCTGGACTGAGCACCCCCGCGCACCCGTCGCCGCCCACGGCCCGGCACCCCCCGCACCCGTCGCCGCCCACGGCCCGGCACCCCCGCCGGGCGACCTCCTAGACTGTGCTCCCGTGACCACTGCAGACAACCGCGTCCCGGCCAAGCCCGCCCTCGAAGGACTCGAGGAGCGGTGGAGCGGGGTATGGGCCGAGCAGGGCACCTACGCGTTCGACCGCAGCAAGAGCCGCGACGAGGTGTACTCCATCGACACCCCGCCGCCCACCGTCTCGGGCTCGCTGCACGTCGGACACGTGTTCAGCTACACCCACACCGACCTCGTCGCCCGCTACCAGCGGATGAGCGGCAAGGAGGTGTTCTACCCGATGGGCTGGGACGACAACGGCCTGCCCACCGAGCGTCGGGTGCAGAACTACTACGGCGTGCGCTGCGACCCGTCGCTGCCCTACGACCCCGACTTCACGCCGCCCGCGAAGCCCGACACGGGGTCGAAGGGCGGGGGGAGGCAGGTGCCGATCAGCCGACGCAACTTCATCGAGCTGTGCAACGAGCTGGTCCTCGAGGACGAGAAGGTCTTCGAGAAGCTGTGGCGCACGCTCGGCCTGTCGGTCGACTGGAGCCAGACGTACACGACCATCGGCGCCGACGCGCAGGCCACCAGCCAGCGCGCCTTCCTGCGCAACGTCACCCGCGGCGAGGCGTACATGCAGGACGCGCCGACCCTCTGGGACGTCACCTTCCAGACCGCCGTCGCCCAGGCCGAGCTGGAGGCCCGCGACTACCCCGGCGCCTACCACCGCGTGGCCTACCACCTGCCCGACGGCAGCCGCGTGCACGTCGAGACAACGCGTCCCGAGCTGACCCCGGCCGCCGTCGCGCTCATCGCCCACCCCGACGACGAGCGGTACCAGCACCTGTTCGGCGGCACGGCCACGTCGCCGCTGTTCGGCGTCGAGGTGCCGATCCACCCCAGCACCCTGGCCGACCCCGAGAAGGGTTCCGGCATCGTGCACTGCTGCACGTTCGGCGACCTGACCGACGTGCAGTGGTGGCGCGAGCTGCAGCTGCCCAACCGCACCGTGATCGGCCGCGACGGCCGCGTGCTGCGCGACGTGCCCGAGTGGATCGCGGGCGGCCCGGGCGAGCAGCTGTGGGCCGAGCTGGCCGGCAAGACGACGTTCAGCGCGCGCGAGGCGATCGTGCAGGCGCTGCGCGACAGCGGCGACCTCGACGGCGAGCCCGAGCCGACGCAGCGCGTCGCCAACTTCTACGAGCGCGGCGAGAAGCCGCTCGAGATCGTCTCCACGCGCCAGTGGTACGTCAAGAACGGCGGCCGCGACGCCGACCTGCGCGCGGCGCTCGTCGCCCGCGGCGACGAGATCCACTGGACGCCGGCGTACATGCAGAGCCGGTACACCAACTGGATCGAGGGTCTGAACGGCGACTGGCTGATCAGCCGCCAGCGCTTCTTCGGCATCCCGTTCCCGGTCTGGTACCGCCTCGACGCCGAGGGACAGCCCGACTACGACGACCCGATCTTCGCCGCCGAGGACACGCTGCCCGTCGACCCCGCGTCGCAGGCCCCGCCCGGCTTCGAGGAGTCGCAGCGCGGCCAGGCCGGCGGCTTCGTCGCCGACCCCGACGTGCTCGACACCTGGGCCACGTCGTCGCTGACCCCGCAGATCGTGTGCGGCTGGGAGCGCGACGCCGACCTCTTCGCGCGCACGTTCCCGATGGACCTGCGCCCGCAGGGACACGACATCATCCGCACCTGGCTGTTCTCGACCGTCGTGCGCTCCCACCAGGAGTTCGGGCAGGTCCCGTGGAGCCACACGTCACTGTCGGGCTTCGTGGTCGACCCCGACCGCAAGAAGATGAGCAAGTCCAAGGGCAACGTGGTCGTGCCCGACGAGATCCTCGACAAGTACGGTGCCGACGCCGTGCGCTGGCGCGCCGCCCTGGCGCGTCCCGGCTCGGACTCCCCGTTCGACGAGACCCAGATGAAGGTCGGCCGTCGGCTGGCGATGAAGGTGCTGAACGCGAGCAAGTTCGTCCTGGCGGCGCCCGAGGACTACGGACTCGGCGCCACCGCCGCCGACCTCGACCTCGACGCCGTCACCCAGCCGCTCGACCGGTCGGTGCTCGCGGCGCTCGGACAGGTCGTCGAGCAGGCGACCGCCCACTTCGAGGCGTACGACTACTCGTCAGCGCTGGAGGTCACGGAGAAGTTCTTCTGGGACTTCTGCGACGACTACCTCGAGCTGGTGAAGGAGCGCGCCCGTCGCGACGACGAGGGCGGGACGTCGGCGAAGGCCACCTTCGTGCTCGCCCTGTCGACCCAGCTGCGGCTGCTCGCCCCGTTCCTGCCCTACGTGACCGAGGAGGTCTGGAGCTGGTGGCAGGAGGGCTCGGTGCACCGCGCGTCCTGGCCGACGCCCGACGACGTCGCGGTGGACGGCGACGTCGCCCTGCTGCCGACGGCCGCCGAGGCGCTCGCAGGCATCCGGGGCGCGAAGTCGGTGGCCAAGGTGAGCCAGCGCACCGAGGTGACGGCGGTGACGGTCCGCGGACCGCAGGCGTCGCTCGACCGCCTCCTGCTGGCCGTCGACGACGTCAAGGCCGCAGGTCGCGTGACCGGCGAGCTGACCACGTCGGCCGACGACTCGACCACCGAGCTCGTCACCGACGCCACCCTCGCCCCCACCGAGTAGCCCTCCCGCGGCTGCACGTTTGCGTGGGGCCCCACGCACACGTGCACTCCGCGCGAGGGGTCAGCGGGACTCGAGGGTCTCGAACCGGATGCCGGCGGCCTGGAGGCGCTCGATCAGGGGGCGGCCCATCGCGACGGCCGTCGTGGTCTGGCCCGCGACCTTCGGCACGTCGTCGAACGCGAGGCACAGCGCCGACTCGCTGAGCATCTTGGCGGTCTCGTCGTAGCCCGGGTCGCCGCCGCTCACCTGCGTGACGACGCGCTTGCCGCCGCCCTCACCGACCAGGCGGAGCGAGAACCACGACGACGCGCGCTTCTCCGGGCTGGGGCCATCGCCCTGCGCGCGCAGCTTCAGCAGGGCCTTGCGGGTCGGCGCGAGCTGCGAGCCCGCGAGCAGGACGCCCGCCCCGACCACGGTGCCGGCCAGGACAGGAAGCTTCTTGAACTGGGCGAAGTGGGAGTAGGTGAACTGCGGGCCGTAGCGCTCCAGGGCGCGCGCCGAGCGCAGCACGACCTGCGGGTCGATGGTCGGCAGCGGGAGCGCCCAGCCCTTCCCTCCCGCGCCTCGGCCGATGGAGCCGCCGCCGCGGACCGAGCGGCCCTGCGGACGCTGCTCGCGCTGCTTGCGCTCCTTGGCCGTGGCCGCTGACTGACGCAGGCGCGAGAACGCGCCGATGGCGGAGTGGTAGGTGCCGCCCGACGCCGTGCCCCCGGCGCGGATGTAGCCCTTGACGTCGATCGGGACGCCCTCGGGCAGCTGCTCCACGGTGAACAGCACCCCGAGGTCGTAGGGGATGGAGTCGAACCCGCAGGCGTGCACCAGCGTCGCGCCGGTGCGCAGCGCGGTCTCCTGGTGCTCCAACCAGGTGCGGTCGACGAACTCGGGCTCGCCGGTCAGGTCGACGTAGGCGATACCGGCCTCGGCGGCCGCCCGGACGGCCGGGTCGCCGTGCTGGACGTACGGGCCGACGGTCGAGATGAGGACGCGCGTGCCCTCGGCCATGGACCGCATCGAGTCGGCGTCGGACACGTCGGCGACCACGACCTGCGGCGCCACGCCGCCCGCGGCCTCGACCTCGTCGACGACCTTCTGCAGCTTCGCGGCACTGCGCCCGGCCACCGCCCACGTGCCGCCCTCGGGCAGGTGGGTGCCGAGGTAGACGGCGGTGAGCGTCCCGGTGAAGCCGGTCGCCCCGAACAGGGTGATGTCGACGGTCATGCCGTCGACCCTAGCCGACCCCGGATACCGACGGTATGCGGCGACGGTCAGGAGGCCTTCTTGGCCACCTCGTCGTGGGTGAGGACCGTCGGACCCTCGTCGCCGCGGACCGTCGCGCCGGTGACGACGACCTTCGCGACGTCGTCGCGCGACGGGATGTCGTACATGACGGGCTGCAGCACGTGCTCGATGATCGAGCGCAGACCGCGGGCGCCGGTGTCGCGGGCGAGCGCGAGGTCGGCCATCGCTTCGCAGGCGTCGTCGGTGAACTCGAGCTCGACGTCGTCGAGCTCGAAGAGCCGCACGAACTGCTTCGTGAGCGCGTTGCGCGGCTCGGTGAGGATCGAGACCAACGCCGGCTTGTCGAGCTTGTCGACGGCCGCGATGACGGGCAGTCGGCCGATGAACTCCGGGATCAGGCCGAACTTGAGGAGGTCCTCGGGCAGCACCTGGGAGAACAGCTTCTCCGGGGCCGTCTCGGGCTTCTTCTCCGCCACTCCCCCGGTGTTGAAGCCCAGCCCGACCTTGCCGCTGCGCTGCTCGATGATCTCCTCGAGCCCGGCGAACGCGCCACCGACGATGAACAGCACGTTGGTGGTGTCGATCTGGATGAACTCCTGGTGGGGGTGCTTGCGCCCGCCCTGCGGCGGGACCGACGCGGTGGTGCCCTCGAGGATCTTCAGCAGCGCCTGCTGCACGCCCTCGCCGGACACGTCGCGGGTGATCGACGGGTTCTCGGCCTTGCGCGAGATCTTGTCGACCTCGTCGATGTAGATGATGCCCGTCTCGGCCTTCTTGACGTCGTAGTCGGCGGCCTGGATGAGCTTGAGGAGGATGTTCTCGACGTCCTCGCCGACGTAGCCGGCCTCGGTGAGCGCGGTGGCGTCGGCGATCGCGAACGGGACGTTCAGCATGCGCGCCAGCGTCTGGGCGAGGTAGGTCTTGCCGCAGCCCGTGGGGCCGACCATGAGGATGTTGGACTTCGCCAGCTCGACGCCGTCGTCCTTGGCGCGCCCGCTCGTGGCCTGCGCCTGCACGCGCTTGTAGTGGTTGTACACCGCCACGGCGAGGTTCTTCTTGGCGTTGTCCTGCCCGACGACGTAGCCGTTGAGGAAGTCGAAGATCTCGTGGGGCTTGGGCAGCTCGCCGAGGCTCAGCTCGGCGCCCTCGGCCAGCTCCTCCTCGATGATCTCGTTGCAGAGGTCGATGCACTCGTCGCAGATGTACACGCCGGGGCCGGCGATGAGCTTCTTGACCTGCTTCTGGCTCTTGCCGCAGAACGAGCACTTCAAGAGGTCGGCGGTCTCACCGATGCGTGCCACGGGCGCGCTCCCTTCCGTCGAACGAACACTCACGACGCGGACGTCGTGTCGCCAGCCTCACACTACCGGCCGGCTCGGACCACCACCTGCGAACCGGCGACGCCACGCGCGTGTCGTGGCGTCGCCGGGCCGGTCAGACGGCGGGAGTCTTCAGCGAGTCGAAGACCTGGTCGATGATCCCGTACTCCTTGGCCTGCTCGGCCGTCAGGATCTTGTCGCGCTCGACGTCCTTGCTGACGTCCTCGGGCGTCTTGCCGGTCGCGTCGGCGATCATCTGCTCCATCAGCGCGCGCATGCGCAGGATCTCGTTGGCCTGGATCTCCAGGTCGGAGATCTGGCCGCCGGTGCCCTCGGTGTACGGCTGGTGGATGAGGATGCGGCTGTTCGGGAGCGCGTAGCGCTTGCCCGGCGTGCCGGCCGCCAGCAGCACCGCGGCGGCGGAGGCCGCCTGGCCCAGGCACACGGTCTGCACGTCGGACTTCAGGTAGCGCATCGTGTCGTAGATGGCCGTCATCGCCGTGAACGAGCCACCGGGGCTGTTGATGTACAGCTGGATGTCGCGGTCGGCATCCATCTGCTGCAGGCAGAGCAGCTGCGCCATGACCGCGTTGGCCACGTCGTCGCTGATCGGCGTGCCGACGAAGATGATGCGGTCCTCGAACAGCTTCGCGTAGGGGTCGATGCGCCGGAACCCGTAGGACGTGCGCTCCTCCCACTGCGGGATGTAGTAGCTCATGCTTCGCTCCCCTTGTTCCCGACCTCGCCGGCGTTCTTGATGACCTGGTCGATGAAGCCGTAGTCCTTCGCCTGCTCGGGCGTGAACCAGCGGTCGCGGTCGGCGTCGGCCTCGATCTGGTCGATCGTCTGGCCGGTGTGCAGCGACTGGAGCTCGTTGAGCTGCTTCTTGAGCAGGATGGACTGCTGCGCCTGGATCTTGATGTCCGACGCGGAGCCGCCGATGCCGCCCGAGGGCTGGTGCATCATGATGCGCGCGTGCGGCAGGGCGTAGCGCTTGCCCGGCGCGCCGGCGGCCAGCAGGAACTGCCCCATCGACGCGGCGAGGCCCATGGCCACGGTGGCGACGTCGTTGGAGATGAACTGCATGGTGTCGTAGATGGCCATGCCGGAGTCGACCGAGCCGCCGGGGCTGTTGATGTACAGGAAGATGTCGGCGTTCGGGTCCTCCGCGTTGAGCAGGAGCATCTGCGCACAGATCGCGTTGGAGTTGGAGTCGCGCACCTCCGACCCGAGGAAGATGATCCGCTCGCGCAGCAGGCGCTGGTAGATGTGGCCGTCGAGGTCGGAGGGCCCGACGTCGGTGCCGGCCATCATGCGCAGGCCCGACGCGTCCGGACCCGGACCGTGCTGGGTGCTGACGTCTGGTGTGTTCACGCTCTCGA
This sequence comes from Aeromicrobium sp. EU05-FHT14F07, assembly GCF_058790455.1. NCBI lineage: Bacteria > Bacillati > Actinomycetota > Actinomycetes > Propionibacteriales > Nocardioidaceae > Aeromicrobium > Aeromicrobium sp. EU05-FHT14F07. Next base: position 94,533 of record NZ_JBYTCR010000011.1, on the reverse strand, counting down.
CCCTAGAGGGCGAAGGGGCGCGAGACACGCGCGAACACGCCCTGTTCGCTGACAGCGTGACACGCCTCGCGCCCCGACCCGGTCAGTCCGACGTGCCCACGACGGTCTGGTCCCAGTCCATGACCGAGCCCGTGACGACCCCGCTCGCGTCGCTCAGCAGCAGCACGACGATGCCGGCCGCGTCCTCGGGCGTCGCGAGCCGACCGGCGGGCAGCCGCTCGGCAGCCCGCTCGCGCCAGTCGTCACCGGCGTCGTGGAAGCGACGCTGGATGACGTCCTCGCCGTCGGAGTCGGTCCATCCGATGTTCACGCCGTTCACGCGCACGCGGTCGAACCGGTGGGCGTACGCGGCGTTCTTGGTCAGTCCGGCGAGCCCGGCCTTCGTGGCCGAGTACGGCGCGAGGTGGGGCTGGCCGCCGTGCGCGCTCATGGTGAGGACGTTGACGACCGACCCCGGCTCGCCGCGGCGGACCATGTCGCCGATCGCCGCCTGCATGAGGAAGAACGGGCCGCGCAGGTTCACCGCGACGTGCTGCTCGAACATCTCCGGCGTCGTGTCGAGCACGCTGCCGCGCTCGGTGAACCCGGCTGCGTTGACCAATCCGTCGATCCGGCCGTGTGCGGCCACGGTGGCCTCCACGGCGCCGCGGCACGCGTCGACGTCGGCCACGTCGCAGCGCACGAACGTGGCGTCACCGAGCGCGGACAGGTCGGCGGCCGCTGCCTCGCCGACGTCGGCGCGACGTCCGGTCACGACCACCCGGGCGCCCTCGCGGAGCGCGGCGCGGGCGATCGCGAGGCCGACGCCCTGCGTGCCTCCGGAGACCAGGACGACACGCCCGTCGAGGGAGCCCACGTCAGCCCGCCCCGTCGGTGCGACGACGCGCGGCGTACGCGCCGAGCGCCTGGCCCACCTGGTCGACGTCGCGGCCTGCGGCGAGCGCCTGCTCGACGACCTCCGCCTGCGAGAGCGGGGTCATGCCGTCGACCGGCTGGTCGAGGTCGAGGTTGGTCGGGAACGGGTAGCCCTCGGCGACCGACGCGACCACGCGACGCAGGGCGGCGTCGGACCAGCCGGCTGCCTTGCGCTCGAGCAGGGTCGGGTAGACGGCCGTCGTCGCACGCGCGCGGTCGACGGCCTCCATCGCGCGCCCGAACGCCGACGAGACCTGCAGGAGGTTCGCGACGCGCTGCACGTCGGCCGAGACGTTGCTGCCCGCCCCGTGCAGCAGGGCCGGGTTGAAGAACACGGCGTCGCCCTTCTCCAGCGGGAGCTGCACGTGGTGCTCGGCGAAGTAGTCGCGCACGTCGTCGCGACGGTAGGCGAGGTAGCCGGGTCCGTACTTCTGGGAGTGCGGCAGGTAGAGCGTCGGACCGCTCTCGACGGGCATGTCGACGTGCGCGACCGCGCCCTGGAGGGTGAGCACGGGCGACAGCAGGTGCACGTGCGCCGGGTACCGCGCCGCGACCTCGTCGGACAGGAAGCCGAGGTGGTAGTCGCGGTGCGGGTCCTGGGCCACGCCGCCGGGCCGGACGACGTTGACCTGCGACGTCACCTGGTAGGCGGGGCCGAGCCAGGCGGTCGAGACGAGGGCCAGGACGTCGTTGGCGTAGTAGTCGACGAACGTGGCGGGGTCCGTGACGGCCAGCTTCTCCAGCGCGTTCCAGATGCGGTCGTTGGCACCGGGCTTGGCGAAGTGGTCGCCCGCGGCTCCCCCGGCGGCCTTCTCCTGGGCGATGACCTCCTCGAAGGCGGCCGTGGCGCGGTCGACGACGTCATGGTCGTCCCAGGCCCCCTTGAGCACGACGATCCCCGGTCCGTCGGTGAGGGCGTGGACGAGCTCGGCACGCACGGCGTCCTCGCCCTCGGGCGACGCGACGGCAGCGCGCAGCGTCGCCGAGGCGTAGACGACGACACCCTGCTCGACCCCGTCGGCGTGGGGGTAGTCGTCGGCGCGGGTGGGCTCGGACACGACCTCGACGAGGTCGGCGAGTCGCACGTCGTCGGGGGTGAACCGCGCGCGGCGCGCGGTGCCTCGGTCGGCAGGGGCGGTGTGGTCGACGAGACTCATGCTCGGCTCCTCGGGTCGGGCGGGGCGGGTGGGTACGCCACCACGCTAGGTCCGTCCGCTCGCGCGTGGAGGGTCGAGAACCCCTCAAGAACACCTCAGGAAGAGCTCGCGCGCACTAGGCTGCGCAGGTGCCCCACCGTCACAAGGTCCGCGAGATCGCGCAGCAGAGCGGGCTGAGCGAGGCCACCGTCGACCGCGTGCTGCACGGACGCCCGGGCGTGCGCGCAGCCACCGTGGCCGAGGTGGAGCGTGCCGTCGAGGAGCTCGACCGGCAGGCGTCCCAGCTGCGGCTGGTCGGGCGCACGTTCCTGCTCGACCTCGTCATGCAGGCTCCCGTCCGGTTCAGCACGGCGGTGCGCCAGGCGCTGGAGGCCGAGCTCCCGTCGCTGCGACCCGCGGTGGTGCGCTCGCGGTTCCACCTGCGCGAGGAGGCCGACGTCGGTGCCATGGTCGCGACCCTGCGCGACGTACGACGTCGGCGCTCCCACGGCGTCGTGCTGAAGGCGCCCGACCATCCCGACGTCGCGGACGAGGTGGCGGCCCTGGCCGACGCGGGCGTCCCCGTGGTCACGCTGGTCACCGACGTGCCGCGCAGCCGCCGGCTGGCGTACGTCGGCATCGACAACGACGCCGCCGGGCGCACCGCCGCCTACCTGGTCGCGCAGGGCGCGCCAGGGTCGGGCGCGGTCCTCGTGACGCTGAGCCGCAGCGACTTCCGGGGCGAGGAGCAGCGGGTGTCGGCGTTCGTCGACGCACTGCGCGACCTCTCCCCCGCCCGTCGCGTCGTCGACCTGACGGACACAGACGGCCTCGACCCCACCACGGGCACCGGTGTGCGGGCCGCGCTGGCGGACCACCCCGACCTCGACGCCGTCTACTCGGTGGGCGGCGGCAACCGTGCGACGCTCGAGGCGTTCGCCGACGCCGGACGCGCGCCGCGGGTCTTCGTCGCGCACGACCTCGACGCCGACAACACCGAACTGCTGCGGACGCGCCGCGTCCACTACGCCCTGCACCACGACCTGCGCGCCGACACCCGGCGGGCCTGCCGCCTCCTCCTGCAGCACCACGGCGCCCTCCCCGGCGCGCCGACGTCGGTGCCGTCGCAGGTCCAGGTCGTGACGCCGTTCAACCTCCCCCGCGCCTTCGGCACCCCCTGACCACGCCCAGCCCCCACTGAGAGTGACCAGCCCCCGCTGAGTGTGACGTTTGCGGGGCGAATTCGGTCGATTCGCCCCGCAAACGTCACGCTCAGCGGGGGCGGATAGATAGCGCGAGGGGGAGGGTCAGAGGTCAGACGGTGAAGGCCTCGCGGAAGGCGTCCATCGCGCGGCGGCTCCCGTCGACGGAGGGGTCGCTCGCCCACGCCTCCATCGCCACGACGCCGGTGTAGCCGGCGTCGGCGAGAGCCTGCGCCACGAACGACCACCGCACCTCGCCGGTGCCGGGCTCGCAGCGGCCGGGGACGTCGGCCACCTGCACCTCCCCCGTGTACGGGACGGCCTCGCGCACGAGCTCGACGAGGTTCCCCTCGCCGATCTGCGCGTGGTACAGGTCGAGGTTCATCCGCAGGTGCGGGCTGCCGACCGCCCGCACGAGGGCGAGCGTGTCGGCGGCCCGGGCGAACGGCGTGCCCGGGTGGTCGACGGCCGTGTTGAGGTTCTCCAGCACGTAGGTGACGTCGTGCCGCTCGGCCAGCTCGGCCACGCGCTCGAGCGTGCGCACCGCGGTGACCCAGTCCTCGCCGGTCGTGACCTCGACGGGCCGCACCGGCAGGCCGCCCTCCCCCAGGCCCGTGCCGTGGATGTTGAGGGACGGGCAGCCGATCGCCTGCGCGAACGGGATCGACTCCTCGGCCGTCCGCAGCAGGTCGTCGGCACCGCCTGGCGTCGTGAGGTCGCCCGTGACGTAGCCGGTCATCGACGTGAACGACGCTCCGGTCGCACGCAGCGCCTCGGCGTCCTTCTGCGTCCAGTCCCAGATCTCGACGGCGAAGCCCGCGTCGTCGATGCGCCGCACCCGCTCGAGGTGCGGCAGCTCCGTCAGCACCATCTCCGAGCAGATGGCGAGGGTGAAGCTCATCGTGCGTACAGGGAGGGTCGCTCCGGCACCTCGACGTCGCGCTTCTCGCCCGACCGCAGCGCGTCGACGCCGGCCGCGGCCACGACGTTGGCCAGGTAGCCGTCCCAGGCGCTCGCGCCGACGACCTCGCCACGCAGCGACGCGTCGGCCCAGGCCGCCAGCTCGATGCGGTACGACTCGGCGAAGTGCGCGACGAAGTCGCTGCCGATCGCCGAGCCGCCCTGACCCGAGACCCGGCGCAGCACGGGGTGCCGCGGCTCGAGCGACGCGGAGCCGCCCGTGCCGACGACCTCGACGCGCACGTCGTAGCCGTACGCCGCGTTCACGAACACCTCGGCCGTGGCCATCTGGCCGCCGTCGGTCCACAGCGTCGCGACCTGCGGGTCGCGGAAGCCGTCGACGACCGGCGACTCGACGCGGATCGCGACGATCTCGCCGTCGAGCAGCCAGCGGAAGGTGTCGAGCTCGTGGATCATCGAGCCGGTCACGAGCGTGGCGTCGTCGGTGCTGGTGCTGTTGGACGCGTTGCGGTGGATGCCGTGCAGCACGCGCACGTCGCCGAGCGAGCCGTCGGTGATCGCGGCCTTGAGGTCGACGAAGCCGGGGTCGAAGCGGCGGTTGAAGCCGACCTGCACGAACCGGCGGCCCGCGGCCACCTCGGCGTCGACGACGCGACGTGCGTCGTCGGCCGTGACGGCCAGCGGCTTCTCGCACAGCACGTGCTTGCCGGCCTCGATGCCGGCGACCGCGAGGTCGGCGTGCGTGAAGTCGGGCGAGGCGACGACGAACGCGTCGACGTCGGCCACGAGCGCCTCAGCGCTGTCGGCGGCCTCGGCGCCCACACCGTGGGCCACCTGCTTGGCCCGCTCGGTGTCCATGTCGAAGACGCGCACGACCTCGGCGCCCGGCACGGACGTGGCGAGCGTGCGCGCGTGCGCCGCCCCCATCGCACCCGCGCCCACGACACCCACGCGCAGCCTGGTGTTGCTCACAGTCGTACCCACTTCTTCTCGTCGCTGGAGGTGATCATGGCGTCGACGACCCGTGCCGCCGACAGGGCGTCGTGGACGGTCGCGCCGACGGGCTTGCCGGTCGCGATCGACTCCACGAGCCGGCGGGCCTCCACGACCTTGAGGTCGTCGAAGCCCATGGGGTTGTTGGCGCCGGGCTGGAAGACGCCCAGCTCGCCGTCGCCGGGCGTGGCGTAGCGCGTCGTGGAGAACGCGTTCAGGTAGGCGCCGTCCGCGCCGCGCGTGCTCACCTGGAGCTCGTTCATGCGGCGGAAGTCCCACGACAGCGATCCCTCGGTGCCGTGCACCTCCAGGCCGTAGCGGTTCTGCTCCCCCACGGCCACGCGGCTCGACTCGAGCACCGCGCGCGAGCCGTCGGCGAGGCGCAGCAGCGCACTGACGTAGTCCTCGTTCTCGACGTCGCCGAGCGCTCCGGCGCCCTTCTCGTAGTGCATCGCGCCGGCGACGGCCTCGCGCCGCTGCGCGATGAACGTCGCGCGGTCGACGACGAGCTCCTCGACGTCCGCCACCACGTGACGCAGCAGGTCGGCGGCATGGCTCACCAGGTCGCCGAGGACGCCGGTGCCGGAGGTCGCGGTGCGGAACCGCCACGACAGCGCGGCGTCGGGATCGGCGGAGTAGTCGGCGAGGAAGCGCACGGTGGAGTGCTCCACGCGACCGATGCGACCCGACGCGACGAGCTCCTTCGCGAGCTCGACCGCGGGCACGTTGCGGTAGTTGAAGCCGGCCGCGGCCTGCACGCCGGCCGCCTCGACGGCGGCGACGATCTCGGCCGTCTCGGAGGCGTCGCGTCCCGCGGGCTTCTCGACCCACAGGTGCTTGCCCGCCTGAGCCGCGGCCACCGCGACGTCGCGGTGGATGAAGTTCGGGCCGGTGACGCACACGACGTCGAGGTCGTCGCGCTCGACGAGCGACTGCCAGTCGGTGTGCACGTGCTCGAAGCCGAGCGCGTCCACCGCCCTCCGGGTCCGCTCGTCGTCGACCGGCTCGGCCACGGCCACCAGGCGCGGACGCAGCGGGGCGTCCGGGTAGTGGTGCAGCAGGCGGGTCATCGCCCGGGCGTGCACCTGCCCCATCCAGCCGAGGCCGACGACGCCGACGCGCAGCTCCGGGCGCCGCGTGGTCTCCTGCGTCACGCCCCCACCTCGTCCTTCAGCTGCTGCGCCACGGCCGAGTCGGTGCCCATGGTGCGCTCCAGCTCGTGCGCCAGCGACTCCAGCTCGGCGCCGCCGGCCATCATCGACGTCAGGTCGTCGAGCGTCATCTCGCTCTTCGGGAAGTCGCCCATGCTCTTGCCGCGACGCAGCAGCATGAAGCGGTCGCCCACCGGGTAGGCGTGGTGCGGGTTGTGGGTGATGAACACGACGCCGAGGCCACGCTCACGGGCCTTCGCGATGTACTTCAGCACGACCCCGGACTGCTTGACGCCGAGGGCCGCGGTGGGCTCGTCGAGGATCAGCACCCGTGCGCCGAAGTACACGGCGCGGGCGATGGCGACGCACTGGCGCTCGCCACCGGACAGCGTGCCGATGGGCTGGTCGACGTCGCGCAGGTCGATCCCCATGGCGGCCAGCTCGGCCTTCGTCGTGCGCTTCATGAAGTCGACGTCCATGTGCTTGAACGGACCGAACCCCTTGCTCGGCTCCGAGCCGAGGAAGAAGTTGCGCCAGACCGGCATGAGCGGGACGACCGCGAGGTCCTGGTAGACCGTCGCGATGCCGGCCTCGAGCGCCTCGCGGGGTCCCGAGAAGGTCGTCGCCTTCCCGTCGACCCGCAGCTCGCCGTCGGTGTGCTCGTGCGCTCCCGCCAGGATCTTGATGAACGTCGACTTGCCGGCGCCGTTGTCGCCGAGGACGCAGGTGACCTCCCCAGCCCTTACCGACGTGGTGACGTCGGACAGCGCGATGATGCTGCCGTACCGCTTGCCGATGTCGACGACCTCGATGAGGGGCGTGCCCGGCGCCGGGGGCGCCTCGGTGTCGGTGGACTGGTGCTTGGTGGTGTCGTTGCTCATCGTGACGTCTCCGCTCGGGTCCGGACCCAGTTGTTGAGGAGCACGGCGGCCAGCAGCATGGCGCCGAGGAAGGTGCGCAGCCAGTTGGTGTCCCACTGCGCGAAGGTGATGCCCTGGAAGGTCATGCCGTAGATCAGCGCGCCCAGGGCCGCACCGATCGCCGAGCCGTAGCCGCCGGTGAGGAGGCAGCCGCCGACCACGGCGCAGATGATGTAGATGAACTCCTGGCCGACGCCGGTGTTCGCCTGCACCGTGGAGGTGCGGAACAGCGAGATCATGCCGACCAGCCAGCCGGCCGCGGCCGTGGTCATGAACAGGCCGATCTTGGTCTTGAGCACCGGCACGCCGACCTGGCGGGCCGACTGCTGCGCGCCGCCCACGGCGAAGATCCAGTTGCCGGCCTTGGTGCGCAGCAGCACCCAGGTGGCGATCGCGGTGACCGCCAGCCACCAGAGCACCGAGACGTAGAAGGTGCCGCCCGCGATCGTGAACGACGCGCCGAAGACCGGCTGGATGCTGTCGTAGAAGGGCACGTCGGTCATGCCCTGGATGGTCACCTGGCCGATGATCAGCTTCGTCACCGCGAGGTCGATGCCCTGCAGGATGAAGAACGTGCCGAGCGTGATGATGAAGCTCGGCAGGCCGGTGCGCATGACCATGTAGCCGTTGAACGCGCCCACGGCGAGTGCGAGCAGGAGCGCGATGAGCACCGCGGCCCAGATGTTGAGCCCGTAGTTGGTGGTCAGGATGCCGACCACGAGGGCGGTGAAGCCGGTCATGACGCCGGCGGAGAGGTCGAACTCGCCGCCGATCATGAGCAGGGCCACCGCGACGGCCATGATGCCGAAGGTCGAGGCGGACTCCAGCCACACGCCGGCACCGGCCGTGGTGAGGAAGCGGTCGCTGTTGAGCGAGAAGAAGATCATGACGGCGATGGCCGCGACGGCGGCGCCCATCTCCGGGCGGGTCAGGAGACGCGACACCGTCGACGTGGTCGCCAGTCTCTCGTCTGGTGCTGCCGTGGCTGTCGTCATGACAGCTCCTTTCGTGGGGCCCGGCGGGGGCCGAGCGGGATCGTACGGGTGGGGCGGTGCGCGGGGTGGTGGTCGGCGGGCGGGGCCGCCGGGGTGGGACGGGGACGATCCCCCGGATCGTCCCCGTCCCCCGGGGTCAGCGCGTGCCCTGCGAGGCGAACTTCGCCACGTCGGCCGCGTTGTCCTTCGTGACGAACGCGGGGCCGGAGTTGATCGGCTGGCCACCGCCCACGTCGTTGCCGTTGATCGACTTCAGGTAGAGCGTCGTGACGCCGAGGAAGCCCTGGACGTAGGGCTGCTGGTCGACGGCGAACAGGATGCTGCCGGCCTCGACGTCCTTCACGACGTCCTCGGAGAGGTCGAACGTCGCGACCTTGGCCTTCGATCCCGACTCGTCCACGGCGCCGACGGCGTCGATCGCGTACTGGCCGCCGAGCGTCAGCACCGCGTCGATGCTGTCGTCGGACTGCAGCTTGGACTTGATGGTGGCCTTGACCTCGGCGTCGTTCGTGCCGTCGACCTGGATGTTGCTCATCTTTCCACCGAAGGTCGAGGCGGCGGCCTTGCAGCGCTCCTCCAGACCGACGTTGCCGGCCTCCTGGATGACGCAGATGCCGTTCTTCAGACCGGCCTCCTTGAGCTTCTCGCCGACGGCCTCGCCGGCGATGGTCTCGGACTGGCCGATGTGCGTGATCGCGCCGAACTCCTTGAAGCGGTCGACACCGGAGTTGATCGTCACGACGGGGATGCCCGCGGCGACGGCCTTCTTGATGCTCGACTCGAGGCCGTCGGGGTTGGCCATCGAGACGACGATGCCGTTGACCTTCTGCGCGACCGCGTTGTCGATCAGCTGCGACTGCTTGGCCGGGTCGGGGTCGGCGTTGTAGTCGACCTTGACGCCGTAGTCGTCACCGGCGCGCTCGGCACCGGACTTGACGCGGTCCCAGAACGCGTCGCCGGGGCCGGAGTGCGTGATGACCGCGTAGGTGAGGTCCTTCGTGTCGCTGGACGCTCCGGTGTCCTCCTTGCCGGTGCCCGAGCAGGCGGCGAGCAGCGATCCGGCGAGGATCACCGCGCCGATGACCTTGAGCTTCTTCATGGTGGGGGTTTCCTTCTCTTTCTGGGCCCGGCGTCAGTGAGCCGTCGGGAAATGGAGGGCGGCGAGGGACTCCTCGCTCACGTGCGGCCACCTGGCGGTGACCACCTTCGCGCGGGTGTAGAAGCGGATGCCCTCGGGACCGTGGACGTGGTGGTCACCGAAGAGCGAGTCCTTCCAGCCTCCGAAGGAGTGGAAGGCCATGGGCACGGGGACCGGGACGTTGATCCCGATCATGCCCACCTGCACCCGGCGCTGGAACGTGCGGGCCACCTCTCCCGAGGAGGTGAACACCGCCGTCCCGTTGCCGTAGGGGTTGCTGTTGATCAGGTCGAGCGCCTCGTCGAGGCTGTCGACCCGCAGGACCGCGAGGACGGGTCCGAAGATCTCGTCGGTGTAGACGCTCATGTCGGTCGTGACGTGGTCGATGAGCGTCGGGCCGACGAAGAAGCCCTCCTCGTGGTCCTCGACGACGAGGTCGCGGCCGTCGACGACGACCTTCGCCCCCGCCGACTCCCCCTGCCCGATGTAGTCGACGATGCGGTCGCGCGACGCGCGGGTGACGACGGGACCCATGCCGGCGTCGGGGTCGGTGCCCACGCCCACCTTGATCACGTGCGTGCGCTCGCGGATCTTGTCGACCAGCGTGTCGGCCGTGGGGCCCACGGCGACGACGGCCGAGATGGCCATGCAGCGCTGGCCGGCCGAGCCGTAGCCCGCGGCGACGATGTGGTCGGCGGCGAAGTCGAGGTCGGCGTCGGGCATGACCACGGCGTGGTTCTTGGCGCCGCCGAGGGCCTGCACGCGCTTGCCGCCGGCCGAGGCCCGCTCGTGCACGTAGCGGGCGATCGGCGTGGAGCCGACGAAGGAGACGCCGTCGACGTCGGCGTGGTCGAGGAGCGCGTCGACGGCCACCTTGTCGCCGTGCACGACGTTGAAGACGCCGTCGGGCAGACCGGCCTCCTGGTAGAGCCGCGCGACCAGGGCCGACGCGCCGGGCACCCGCTCGGACGGCTTGAGCACGAACGTGTTGCCGGTGGCGATGGCGACCGGGTGCATCCACAGCGGCACCATGATCGGGAAGTTGAACGGCGTGATGCCGCCGACGACGCCGAGCGGCTGGCGGAAGGAGTAGGAGTCGACCGACCCGGAGACCTGGTCGTTGTACTCACCCTTGAGCAGCTGCGGGATGCCGCAGGCGAACTCGACGACCTCGCGACCGCGGACGACCTCGCCCCGCGCGTCGTCGAGGGTCTTGCCGTGCTCGGCGCTGATGACCTGCGCCAGCTCCTCCTCGTGCTCCACGAGCAGCTGGCGGAAGGCGAACATGACGCGCGAGCGGGCCGTCACGGACGTCTCGCTCCACGTGGTGAACGCGGTGCGGGCGGCCTGGACGGCGGCGTCGACGTCCTCGACGGAGGCCAGGCGGACGCCCTTCTGCGGCGTGCCGAGGGCCGGGTCGAACACGTCGCCGACGCGCTCGGAGGTGCCGGCGACGCTCTGTCCGCCGATCCAGTGGTCGTAGGTGGTCTCGTACGTCATCGGGGGGTGTCCTCGCTCTGCTGTGCGGTGGAAGGGGTGTCGGTGGGCGCCAGGTGGTGGCGCTGGTCGGCCTTGTGCTGCTCGTAGGTGGTGCGGGCCTCGCGGGTGGAGTCGAGCGCGGAGACCTCCGCGACCGGCACGTCCCACCAGGCCGGGCTGGCCGGTGCCGGCACCAGCGGGTCGGTCTCGACGTGGATCACGGTCGTGCGGGTCGACTCCTTGGCCTTCACCACGGCCGAGCGCAGGTCCTCGAGGCTGCTCGCGACGACCACGTCGGCGCCGAGGCTCGCCGCGTTGGCCGCGAGGTCGACCGGGAGCACGTCGCCGTCCAGACCCGTGTCGGTGCGGTAGCGGTACCGGGTGCCGAAGCGCTGCGAGCCGAGGCTCTGCGACAGCGCGCCGATCGAGGCGTAGCCGTGGTTCTGCACGAGCACGACGATGATCTTCACGCGCTCGGCCACCGCGGTGACGAGCTCGGTGTTCATCATCAGGTAGGAGCCGTCGCCGACCATGACGAACACGTCGCGGTCCTCGTCGGTGCCCTCGCGGGCCTGGTCGAGGGCGGCCATCTTGACGCCGAGGCCGCCGGCGATCTCGTAGCCCATGCAGGAGAACCCGTACTCGACGTGGTAGCCCTTGCGGTCGCGCGTGCGCCACAGCTTGTGCAGGTCGCCCGGCATCGAGCCGGCCGCGCAGAGCACGACGTCGCGCGGGTCGGAGGTCTCGTTGACGACGCCGAGGACGGCGGACTGGACGAGTCGCGTGTCGCCGGACGTGGCCTGGTGCGACGCCTCGACGACCGCGTCCCACTCCTGCGCGAGCGCCGTGTTGCGCTCCGCGTAGGCGTCGTCGACGCGCCAGCCGTCGAGGGCGCCGGTGAGCGCCTCGAGCGCCTCGCGGGCGTCGGCCACGAGCGTGGCGGCGGACAGCTTGAGCGCGTCGATGCGGGCCACGTTCACGTTGACGAAGCGGACGCCGTCGGCGGCGAACACGGTCCGCGACGCCGTGGTGAAGTCGCTGTACCGGGTCCCGATGCCGATGACGAGGTCCGCCTCCGCGGCCACCGCGTCGGCGGCCGTGGTGCCGGTGGCACCGATCGCGCCGAGCGCCTGCGGGTGGTCGTACGGGAGCGAGCCCTTGCCGGCCTGGGTCTCCCCCACCGGGATGCCGGTGGCCTCCGCGAACGCGGCGAGCGCGGCGCCGGCGCCGGCGTAGATCACGCCGCCGCCGGCGACGACGAGGGGACGCCGGCTGGCCTTGATGGCCTCGACGGCCCGCTCGAGCTCCGCGGGCTGCGGGACCGGGCGGCCGACGTGCCAGACCCGCGTCTCGAACAGCTCGACCGGCCAGTCGTGCGCCTCGGCCTGCACGTCCTGCGGGAGGCAGAGGGTGACGGCGCCGGTGTCGGCCGGGTCCGTGAGCACGCGCATGGCCTGCAGCAGCGCAGAGGGCAGCTGCTCCGGGCGGGTCACACGGTCCCAGTAGCGCGACACGGCACGGAAGGAGTCGTTGACGGTCGTGTCCATGCTCGAGGGGTCCTCGAGCTCCTGGAGGACGGGGTTGGCCGGGCGGGTCGCGAACACGTCGCCAGGCAGCAGCAGCACGGGCAGACGGTTGATGGTGGCGAGCGCGGCGCCCGTGACCATGTTCGTGGAGCCCGGGCCGACCGAGGCGGTGACCGCCATGGCGCGCAGACGGTCGTACTGGCGGGCGTAGGCGACGGCCGCGTGCACCATGCCCTGCTCGTTGCGGCCGTGGAAGAACTCCAGGCGCGACGGGTCGTCGGACTGCGAGCGCTCGAGCAGCGCCTGCCCGACGCCGGCGACGTTGCCGTGGCCGAAGATGCCCCAGCAGCCGGCGAAGAAGGCGTGGGTGTCACCGTCGCGCTCGACGTGCTGCGCCTCGAGGAAGCGGACCGTCGCCTGGGCGACGGTGAGTCGCACCGTCTCGTTCCTGGTCACTTGTTCCCTCCGAAGGGAAGTCGGGGGTCGACCGGCTGGTCGGCCCAGGTGTCACGGACCCACGTGTGGGCGGGGTCGTCGCAGATCAGCCACGCGCGCTCGTCGCCGGGTCCGGCCATCACGTTGAGGTAGTAGAGGTCGTAGCCGGGGGCCGCCATCGACGGTCCGTGCCAGCCGTGCGGGATGAGCACGACGTCGCCGTCGCGCACCTCCGCGAGCACGTCGATCTCGGCCTGCTCGTGGCCGTAGACGCGCTGGTAGCCGACTCCTGGTGCGGAGGGGCCGCTCGCCACCTCGTAGTAGTAGATCTCCTCGAGCCGGGTCTCGCCCTCGCGCTCCTCGTCGTGCTTGTGCGGCGGGTAGGACGACCAGTTGCCGCCGGGCGTCAGCACCTCGCAGGCGATGATGCGGTCGGCCTCGAGCACGCCGGGGACGCCGAAGTTGTTCACCTGGCGGCTCGCTTGGCCCGCTCCCCGCAGCTCGACCGGCACGTCGGCCGCGGGCAGGTACGCGGGCTCCAGACGCGCCGTGGCAGCGGCGGTCGGGATCGCGAACCGGCCACCGGCGGCCGACGTGACGGTGACGGCCGAGCCCAGCGGTGCGTACACCACGTCGCTCGGCCCGGACCAGACGTCGGGGCGTCCGGCCAGGTCGTAGGAGGTCTGGCTGCCGTCGACGTCGACGACCACGGTGGCCGAGCCCGACAGCGCGAGCACGAGCAGCTCGTGGCCGTCCTCGGTGACGGTCTGCGAGTCGCCGGGCGCCAGCTCGAGCACCTTGAGACCGGTGTGGTCCCAGCCCGCGCTCTTCGGGGTGACGTCGAGGACGAAGGGTGCGACCGCACCCTCGCCCTTGCGCACGACGTGCGACATCAGAGCATCGCCACCGTGGCGTCGACCGCCGCCTCGACGTCGCCGTCGGGCGGGAAGAGCAGGCTGCGACCCACGACCATGCCGCGGACGGCCGGGTGCGCGAGGGCCTTCGACCAGGCCGCGAACTGCGCCTCCTGGTCGCTCGAGACCTCGCCGCCGAGCAGCAGCACCGGCAGGCCGGTGGCCGAGAGGACGGCGTCCATGTCGTCGACGACGGGCAGCTTCAGCCACGTGTAGGCCGACGTCGGCGCGAGACCGGCGGCTACGGTCGCCGAGCGCACGACCGCGGCCGTCGACAGGTCGTTGACGACGCGTCCGTCGCGGCGGTGGGAGATGAACGGCTCGACCATCGCCATGACCTGGGCCTCGGCGAGGTCGCGCACCGCCTCGGCGCACGCCTGCATCGTCGCGACCGTGCCGGCGTCGTCGGGCTCGATGCGGAACAGCATCTTCCCGCCCTGCATGCCGTCGCGCTTGATGGTCGCGGCGTCGTGGCCGGTGAAGCGGTCGTCGATCTCGAACGCCGTGCCCGCAAGACCGCCGCGGTTCATCGAGCCGATGACGACCTTGTCGTCAAGGGCGCCGAGGAGCAGCAGGTCGTCGAGCACGTCGGCCGTGCCGAGGACGCCGTCGACGCCGGGCCGGGCGAGCGCGCGGACCATGCGGTCCAGCAGACGCGCGCGGTCGCCCATGGCGAGGGCGTCGTCGCCGGCGCGCAGCGCGCCACGGGCGGGGTGGTCGGCGGCCACGAGCATGAGGCGTCCCGTGCTGCCGACGAGCGACGTCGGACGGCGACGCTCGGCCCAGGCTCGGGCGATGGCGGCCGGGTCGCTGACCCGTTGCTCGATGATGCGGCTGATCGCGGCCTGGTCGACCGTGGCGCGACCCTTCCGGTCCTGCTCGGCGATGCTCATGCGACGACCTTCCCGTTGCTCAGGACCTGTTCGACCACGTCGGGCGTGGGCATGGCGTCCGCGCACGAGAGCTGGCCGGCCACGTAGGCGCCGGCCGCGTTCGCGAAACGGAGCGTGCGCTCCAGGTTCCACCCCGAGAGCAGTCCGTGCACGAGCGACCCGCCGAACGCGTCGCCCGCACCCAGACCGTTGACGACGTCGACCGGCACCGGCGGCACCACGACGGACTCGTCGCCGCGCACGCCCAGCACACCGGCCGGACCCTGCTTGACGATCGCGGTCTCGACGCCCGCTGCGCGCAGGGCCTTGGCGGCGGCCTGCGGCTCGGTCTCGCCGATCGCGACCTCGCACTCCTCGCGGTTGCCGACGGCGACCGAGACGTACGGCAGCACCTCCGCGATCGCCGCGGTGGCGTCGGCGGGGTCGGACCAGAACATCGGCCGGTAGTCGAGGTCGATGACCGTCAGCCGGTCCTTGCCCCGTGCCTCGAGCGCGGCGAGGTGGGCCTCGCGGCTCGGCTCCTCGCTGAGGCCCGTCACCGTGAACCAGAGGATGTCCGCCTCCTGGATGCTGCGGTACAGCTCGGTGGAGGGGGCGAGCTCGTCGGCGCGCAGCTGCAGGTCCGGCGCCGAGGGACGGCGGTAGAAGTAGAGCGGGAAGTCGTCCGGCGGGAAGATCTCACAGAAGGTGACCGGCGTGGGCAGGTCGGGGTCGGTGCCGACGAACGCGGTGTCGACGCCGAAGCCCTCGAGCGCGCGACGCACGAAGCGACCGAACGGGTCGTCGCCGGTCTTGGTGACGACGGCGCTGCGGTGGCCGAGTCGCGACGCCGCGACGGCGACGTTGGTGGGCGAGCCGCCGAGGAACTTCGCGAACGTCGCGACGTCCTCCAGGCCCACGCCCACCTGCTCGGGGTAGACGTCGACGCCGCAGCGGCCGAGCGTGATGACCTCGTGCGTCATGCCACGGTCTCCATGGCGAGCGCGCCCTCGACGTACGCGAGGCAGGCGGCGACGTCGACCTTCGGGCCCTCTCCCTCGGGCTCGCCGGTGAGCTTGAGGTCCTGCTCGAGGACGTACCAGCCGGTGTAGCCGTGGCCCTCGAGCGCGGAGATCATCGCGGCGACGTCGACGCTGCCGCGTCCGAGCACCGTCCACAGGCCCTGGGAGACGGCGTCGGAGAAGGCGAGGTCGCCGGACTGGACGCGGGCGGCCAGGGCGGCGTCGACGTCCTTGAGGTGCACGTGGACGACGCGCTCCAGGTTGGCGAGCGTGATGGCGACCGGGTCGGCGCCGGCGGCGACCAGGTGGCCGGTGTCGACGCAGAGGCCGACGTGCGACCCGTCGAGGACCCGCTGGGTCTCCTCGGCGTTCTCGACGAGCGTGCCGACGTGCGGGTGGACCGCCGCGACGACGCCGCGCTCCCTGGCGCGGTCGGCGATCCGGTCGAGGTGGCCGAGCAGTGTCTTCCACTCCACGTCGCTCAGCTCGGGGCGGGCGTCGTAGCCGTCCTGGCCCGTGGCGACGGCGATGACGACCACACCGGCGCCAGCGGCGAGGCAGTCGTCGATGAAGGCGTCGACCTCGGGCATCGGGTCGTGGTCGGTGTGCAGCACGAGCGGCAGGAAGCCGCCGACCGCGGCGAGGCCGTAGGACTCGAGCAGCTCGGCCTTGGCCTGCGGCGCGTCGGGCAGGAAGCCCTCCGGGCCGAACTCGGTGGCGGCGAGGCCCAGCTCGCGCATCTCGGGGAGGACGCGGTCGGCGGGCAGCTGGTGGCCCCAGCCCGGCACCTCGCACACGCCCCACGAGATGGGGGCACCGGCGATGCGGGAACGGGAGGCGATCTGCGACATGGGGGTCCTCGAGTGGGAAGAGCGGCGGTTTCGAATGTCAGGACATGACGTCCGTGGAAGACTCTGGACCGTGTCCTGGGTCACTGTCAAGCATTTGTCAGGACATCTTGACGTCTGAACCTCGGCTGCTAGGTTGCGTGCATGTCGAGTCCCCGGATCACCCTGGACCGCTCGAGCCCCGTGCCCCTGTACTTCCAGGTGGCCGAGCAGCTCGAGCGCGCCATCGTGTCCGGCGAGATCGGGGCCGGGGAGCGGCTCGAGAACGAGATCACCATGGCCCAGGACCTCGGGCTGTCGCGGCCGACGATGCGCCAGGCCATCCAGGTGCTCGTCGACAAGGGCATGCTCGTGCGTCGCCGCGGCGTCGGCACCCAGGTCGTGCACGGGCAGGTGCGCCGCCAGGTCGAGCTCACCAGCCTGTTCGACGACCTCGCGGCCGCCGGCCAGCACCCCCGCACGACCGTCCTGGAGCAGCTGCTCGTGCCGGCCGACGAGCAGGTGTCCGAGCAGCTGCAGGTCGGCCTCGGCGAACCCGTCTGGTCGCTGCGCCGGCTGCGCTTCATCGCCGGCGGCGAGCCGCTCGCCGTCATGCACAACTACCTGCCCTCCTCCATCGTCGACCTCGGCGACGTCGACCTCGAGGCCCAGGGCCTGTACTCCTACCTGCGCGACGCCGGGTTCGTCATCCGCGTCGCCCGCCAGAGCATCGGCGCCCGCGGCGTCCGCCCCGTCGAGGCACGCCTCCTCCGCGAGGACGTCGACGCCCCCCTGCTCACCATGCAACGCACCGCCTACGACAACCTCGGCCGCGCCGTCGAGTTCGGCCGCCACGCCTACCGCCCCGGCCTCTACAGCTTCGACGTCACCCTCGTCGACCGCTGAGCGGTCTCGACCCGCCGCCGCGCTGGCGGCGGTTCGTCGTGACCTTGCTGGTGCGTTGGCTGCAGTCGTCGTGACCTTGCTGGTGCGCTGCCGTAGGGGATCTCGTCGTGTTGGTGCGCTGCCGTAGGGGATCTCGTCGTGCTGGTGCGCTGCCTCGGCTGACGCTGGGTCTGGTCTCCGAAAGGCCTCGACCGGGCGGCTGGGCGGGGGTCGGTTTCGGGTCTCGGGCTGTGGCTCGCGCTGTGGGTGGACGCAAGATGCTGCGTTCGTGTGCGGAATGGCCAAGGATGCTGCGTTTGCTACGGGATCCCGTCGTGAACGCAGAAGCGTTCGACCTCATTCGCGGGAAGGCAGAATCTTGGGTGCCCTTTGCGTTGGGGAGACGAACGATTCTTCTTTCTCGTGGAACGGTCCACGAGAAAGAAGAATCCTTCACACCCCTCCCCCGCTCAGCGGTGGATCTGCCACCTGAACAGCGCTCAGAAGGTGGCGCATCCACCGCCGGCACGCGAGACGCAGAATCTTGGACGGATCTCGCGCAAAGGAAGAATCCTGCGTCACCCACGAGCCCAAACCGGACCCCGAGACCCGAAGCCACCCCCAGACCCGCTGCCGGTCGAGGCCCTTTCGGAGACCACACCCAGCGCAAGCCGAGGCAGCGCACCGCCAAGGTCACGACCACCGCAGCCAGCGCACCACCAAGGTCACGACCACCGCAGCCAGCGCACCACCAAGGTCACGACCACCGCAGCCAGCGCACCACCAAGGTCACGACC
>NZ_JBYTCR010000011.1:0-76308 GCF_058790455.1 Aeromicrobium sp. EU05-FHT14F07 | reverse complement strand
ACCACCGCAGCCAGCGCACCAGCAAGGTCACGAGCCCTGCACTCGCAGAGCAAGTCAACCCCTCAGCGCCCCTCCGCCTCCGCCTTCAGCGCGGCGAGGGTGCGCCGCATGCCGTCGAGGAGCTCGACGTCGTGGTTCTCGGCACCGCCCATGAGCCACTTGCCGACGAGGCGGGTGGTGAGCCCGGCCGCCGGGAGGGCGCTGCGGCGTTCGACGACGTGCGTCCCGCCGTCCTCGGGGGTCAGCTCGTAGGACCACTCGACGTCGACGGGCCAGATGCGGAAGGCGAGGGCGGCAGAGCCGTCGTGGATGGGCGGCTTCCAGCGGGTGATCCGCGTCGTCGTCGGCCACAGCACCGCACCCTTGCGGTTGAGGTTGACGCCGCGCGACCCCACACGGGGTGCGTCGGCGATCACCATGCGCACCGTCTCGGGGCTGCGCTCGCTCATCGAGCGCAGGTCCGAGAGCAGACTCCACACGACGTCGACCGACGCGTCGATCGACGTCTCCACCTCGAGCGCCGGCAGGCCGCCGGCGGGGAACTCAGGCGGCACGGACGCCGGCCTCGGCCTCGGCCTTGATCCGCTGCAGCGTCTGCTGGATGCCCCGCTCCAGCTCGTCCTCGAACGCCTCGGTCCCGCCGAGCACGTGCTTCGTCAGCAGGTTGGACAGGCTGGAGACGCCGTTCGGCGCGGTGCGCGACTCGGTGAGCCGGGTCCGTCCGTCCTCGAGCGCCTCGAGGCGGTAGGTCCACACGGTGCCGTTCTCGGCGACCTTCAGCGCCAGCTCGTGCTCCGGCTCGAAGACCTTCACGTAGGACCGCGTGGGCCACACCTTCCAGCCCTGTCGGTTGACGTTGATCGTGCGCGCGCCCTGCTGGACCACGCCGCCCCGGATGATCATCCGGCGGCACTGCGGGCTCCACTCCCCCATCCGCTTGAGGTCGGACACGATGCTCCAGACGACGGACGGCGGGGCGTCGATCTCGACGGAGCTCTCGATCAGGCTGCGGTTCGGCACGGTGGTGACTCCTAGGGGTGTCGGGGATGGGACGGGGCGGTGTGGGGCGGGTTCAGTCCTGGCCCGACGCGCTCAGCGCGCGCACGGGACGGTGCGCGGCGCGCACCCACTCGACGAGCCAGTCGGCGACCGTCGGGTGGTTCAGCAGGGCGAAGTGGTGGGCGCTCGGCACGTACTCGAAGCGGGCACCCTCGACCACGGGGCCGGTGCGCCCGACGCCGGTGGCCGAGGAGAAGTGCACCAGCAGGTCGCCGAGCACCGTGCTCAGCGGGTGACGCTGCGAGGCGCCGAGGGTGGCGGCGACGAAGTGGTACTCGGCGTGCGGAAGCGGCGCGGCGGCGATCCGGTCCAGGCCCCACGCCCGGGTGAGGTCCTGGCCGTCCCACTCGTCGGCGGAGATGTAGCCGTGCCGCAGGTCGACGATGCCGGCCGAGCGGGTGTCGAGGATGGCGCTGAACGGTCGCGACTCGGGGAGGAACCGCAGCACGGAGGAGCCGAGGTGGGCGACCTTCTCCAGGTTCGCGCCGGCGTGCGGCGTCCCCAGGCACACGACGTCGCGCACGAGGTGCTGCCAGGTCTTCCCGCCGGCCGTCGCGTGGTTGGTGGCCGCGCGCACCACGAGACCGCCCATCGAGTGCCCGACGAGGGTGATCCGGGAGACCGGGGTGGGCCAGACGTCGACGAGCTGGGTGAGCAGCGCGTCGAGGTGCTTGCCGTTCTCGGAGATGTGCAGGCCGGTGTTGTAGCGGATCATCACGGGCGTCGCGTCGGTCTCCGTCGCGAGCCGCGTCGCGTAGGTGCTGCCGGACACCTTCGAGCCGAGCGCCCACGACTCGTCGTCCTCGCAGAGACCGTGCAGGAAGACGACGAGGTGGCTGCCCGCGTCACGGAACGCCTCGGCGACCTGCCAGCCGGTGGGCGGCAGGTCCTCGCCGTCGACCCGCACCGACATGACGATCGCCTGCGGGTCGTCCAGCAGGCGCAGCTCGTCGCCGATGAGGCCGTTCACGGCGGCCACGACGCTGCGACCCAGGCGTGTGGACTCGACCGGTGCGCCGATCCCCCGGGCGGAGAGGGCCCGGACCGATCCGCTCCCCACCCGCAGCACCCCGGAGACCGCGCCGTAGACGGAGGTGACGACGGCGTCGTGCAGCGACTCGGGGACGCGGCCGCCGACCAGGCGGGTCGCCCGGAAGGCCCGCGCCGCCACGGCCTCGTGCACGTCGCGCACCGTGCCCACGACCAGCCGGTCGAGGTGGTCCAGCGCGAGCGCGGCCACGTCGGTGGTGCGTGCGGGTGAGCCGGGCATGCTTACATACTGCCGGTATCTGAGCGCGATGTGAACCGTACGTGGCGAGGTTCTCAGCGTCCGCACAGCCTGCGGCGCGCCTCACGACGCACGACGGCCCGACACCCGTGCAGGTGTCGGGCCGTCGGTGACGGGTGGGTCAGGCCTGGGTGGCCTCGGCCTCGTCGGACTCCTCGTCGGCGAGGGAGCCGTCGGCGCGCAGCTTCCCGAGCTCGAGCACCGTCCCGGACGCATCCTTGACGGTGGCCTGCTGCATCAGCTCGGCGAGCGCCTTGCCGCGCAGCACCTCGCTCACCATCTCGGGCACGTGGTTGTGCTCCATGATGTGCTGGATGTAGGAGTTCGGGTCCTGGCCCGACTCCTGCGCCCGGCGGAAGATGTGCTGGCTCAGCTCGTCGTCCTGGATGCCGATCTCGGAGTCGGCGACCACCTGGTCGAGCACGAACTGCGCGACGATGGAGTCACGGACGCGACGCTCGAGCTCGGCCTCGAACTCGTCCTCGGTCTGGCCCTCGTCCTCGAGGTAGGTCTCGAACGGGATGCCGGCGTAGGAGAGCTGCTGCTGGATCTGCTCGCGGCGACCCTGCAGCTCCTCGGTGACGACGGCGTCGGGCAGCGGGGCCTCGACCTTGCCGACGATCTCGTCGAGGACGAGGTCACGGGCCTCGGCGGCCTGCTCCATGCGCTTGCCACGGACGAGCCGCTCGCGCACGTCGGCCTTGAGCTCCTCGACGGTGTCGAACTCCGAGGCGGTCTGGACGAACTCCTCGTCGAGCTCGGCGACCTGACGCTCCTTGACCTCGTTCAGGGTCACGGTGACGTCGACCGGCGTGCCCTTGAGCTCGCCGCCGACCAGCTCGGTCGCGAACGTGACGGTCGCGCCCTTCTCCAGGCCGACGAGCGCCTCGTCGAGGCCGTCGAGCAGCGTGCCGGAGCCGATCGTGTAGGGCAGGCCCTTGGCGTCGGCGCCCTCGATGTCGCCGCCGTCCTTGTCGCGTGCGACGAGGTCGATGGTGACGGCGTCGCCGTCGGCGGCGGCCCGGTCGACGTCGGTGGTGACGGCGAAGCGGTCACGCAGGGCGTCGATCTGCTCGTCGACGTCGGCGTCGGTGACCTCGGCGTCGGCGACCTGGACCTCGATGCTCGACAGGTCGGGCAGCTCGATGGTGGGGCGCACGTCGAGCTCGGCGGTGATCTCGATGTCCTCGCCGTCGACGAACTTGGTGAGGTCGATCTCGGGCTGGCTCAGGGGCTGGATCTCCGCCTGCTGCAGGGCCTCGTTGTACCAGCCGGGCAGGGCGCCGTTGATCGCCTCGTCCAGCACGGCGCTGCGGCCGATGCGCTGGTCGACGATGGCGGCGGGCACCTTCCCCTTGCGGAAGCCGGGGATGGTGATCTGCGAACCGATCGTCTTGTACGCCTTGTCGAGGCTCGGCTTGAACTCCTCGAACGGCACCTCGATGGTGAGCTTGACCCGCGTGGGGCTCAGGGTCTCGGTGGTGCTCTTCACGTCGTGCTGCTCCTGCGGTGGTGGTGGTCGGGGTGCGTGCCGCAACCGCTCGGGACGTGGCGCGGACGCGGGAGGTCGCGCGGGCTCATCAGCCCGCGGCAGGACCTCCGTGCAGTCTCTCACGCTGCCCCTGGTGCAGGCGAACCAGCACGGTCAGGTGGGCAGGACGCGGTTCGTCCCGGCCGGGACGCGACGGCTCGCGAGCAGCCGCGAGGAGGCGTCGGGGTCGGTGCGGTCGCTGATCGCGTACCACTCCATCCGCGCCTCGTCGGGCGTCAGCTCGAGCACGCTGTAGCCGTGGTCGTCGAGGTTCACGAAGCGCACGTGCGGGTTGAGGCGCACGATGGCCTCCTCCATCGCCAGCGAGACGGTGCGGGGCTGGGTGCCCATGAAGTCGTCGACGTTGTTGCTGGTGACGGAGCTGCACACGAGCTCGGTCGCCACGGGCACGCCGTCGAGCTCGACGTCGTTGGCCCACGCGGTGTGCACGTCGCCGCTGAGGAAGACGACGTCGTCGACGCCGGCCGCGTGGATCGCCTCGAGCACCCGTCTGCGCTCGACGGGGTAGCCGTCCCACGTGTCGGTGTTCGGCTCCGCGGGCCCCCAGGTCATGGGGTCGGTGGTGCGGCGCAGCGCGAGCTCCTGGCCGCGCGGTCGGGGCGGCATCAGCATCGGCGCGACCATCACGGGGTTGCCGACCAGCCTCCAGCGGGCACCGGACGTGGCGAGTCCCTGCACCAACCAGGCCTCCTGGTCGGCTCCGGTGAGCGAACGGGCGCCGTCCTCCAGGCGCGGGTCGTCGGCGTCGACGCGCTCGTCGCGGTAGCCGCGCAGGTCGAGCATCGAGAGGTCGGCCAGCCGCCCGAACCGGAACCTCCGGTAGATGCGGGTGCCGTCGCCCACGCGAGCCGTCCCGCCGAGGCGGACGGGCATCCACTCGTCGTACGCGCGCATCGCCGCTCGCTTGCGGCGGTCCCAGGGGCCCTCGGTGAACCGCTGGTGCTCGAACGCCCCGCCCGGGTACCAGCCGTCGGCGATCTCGTGGTCGTCCCACGTGGCGACCATCGGCAACGCGGCGTGCAGACGCTGCAGGTCGGGGTCGGTCTTGTACTGCGCGTGCCGACGGCGGTAGTCCTCGAGTGACACGGTCTCGTGCGGCGGGTCGTGACGTCGCACGTCGGTCCAGTCGGGGCCGTGGGAGTACTTCCCGGGCTGGTACTCGTACAGGTAGTCGCCGAGGTGGACGACGGCGTCGAGGTCGTGGTCGAGCAGGTGGCGGTAGGCGGCGAAGTAGCCGGCCTGCCAGTTGGCGCAGCAGACGACTCCGAGCCGCAGCCGTTGCACGTCGTCGGTCTCCGCCGGTGCTGTCCGCGTGCGGCCGCCGACGGTGTCGGGGCCGTGCCGGAACCGGTACCAGTAGGTCGTCGCCGGCCGCAGGGCACGCACGTCGAGCTTGACGGTGTGGTCGCGGCGGGCGTCGGTGCGCGCGACCCCTGCGGCCACGACGTCGGCGAATCCCTCGTCGGAGGCGACCTCCCACTCGACCTCGGTCGGTGCGCCGCGCCCCGACCCGGGGCTCGCGTCGGGCGTCGGCGTCACGCGCGTCCAGAGCACCACGCCGTCGGCCACCGGGTCGCCCGACGCGGCACCGTGCTGGAAGTGACGGTGCCGGCTGGCGGGCGCGGGCGACGGACGCAGGGTCGCGACGACGGCACCCGCGCCGAGGGTGAAGCCGACCCCGCTCACGACGACGTCGCGGCGGGTCAGGGGTGGTCGAGGCGTCCCGGTCCTCACCCGGCCAGTCAGACAGGGTCGAGGTACGGGACGGCAAGGTCGGGGTGAACGTCAGGAGTCGGGCCGGGAACGTCGGGCGGACCTGCGGAAGGTGCTGCGTCGTCGCGGTGTTGGGACCCACGTGAGGCTCTCCCTGCTCGACCGCTCCCGCACCCGCGCCGGCCACCCCGACGCGGAGGGGCTGACGGGCAGCGTCGAGCGCGCGGTGTGGGCCGAGGAGCTCGGCTACGACCGGTTCTGGGTGGCGGAGCACCACGCCGTGCCCGGTATCGCGAGTGGCGCGCCGCCCGTGCTGATGGCCGCCGTGGGTGCGGCGACGTCGCGGATCCGGATCGGGTCCGGGGGCATCATGCTCCCGCACCACCAGCCGTTGGTCGTCGCGGAGCAGCTGCGCATGCTCGAGGCGCTGCACCCCGGCCGGGTCGACGTCGGCCTCGGTCGCTCCTCGGGCTTCACGGCGCCCGTGCGCGCCGCGCTGCGCGAGACCCCTGACGCCGCGGACCGGTTCGCCGACGACGTCCGCGAGCTGCGCGACCTCCTCGCCGGTCGCGGCGCGGTCACCGTGCGACCCACGGGGGGCCCGGTCCCCCTCTACCTCCTGGCCACCGGGCGAGGAGTGGTCCTTGCCGCTGAGCTGGGCCTGCCGGTGGTCGTCGGCGGGCCGGCGCTGTGGTCCGACACGCTGCCGTCGGCGCTCGCCGCGTACCGGCGCGACTTCCGACCCTCCCCCGACGCCGACGTCGACGCCGACGCGCCGCAGGTGCTGGTCTCGCTCGACGTGCTCGTCGCCGACGACCTCGCGACCGCCCGCGAGCTCGCGTTGCCCGAGGCGTGGGCGATGGCGCAGTCCCGGCGCACCGGCGTGTTCGAGCCCCTGGAGTCACCGGAGGCCATCCGTGCGCAGGAGTGGCCCGAGCAGGTGCGTCGCAGGGTCGAGACGTCGCTCGAGCAGGCCGTCGCCGGCGACGCCGACACGGTCCGCCGGACCCTCGAGCAGCTGGCGGAGCGCACCGGCGCCGACGAGCTGCTGGCGTCGACGTCCACGTGGGACCGCGACGCCCTGCGTGCCGCCGACGCCGCGCTGCGCACCCTTGTCTGAGGACGTCCGCGTCAGGAGCCTGCTCGACGGAGGCGGTACCTGAGGCCGTCGATGACGAGATCGACCTTGGCGAGCCACCACGTGCTCGGGGCGTCGGGCGTTCCCATGGCGTCGTGCAGCACATCGAGGTACTCCTGGACCCTCGCGTCCCCGTCCAGGGGGACGAGGGCCTCGGACGCCGCGAGGACGACGTCGCGGAAGCTGCGCGCTCCGTCGACCGGACGGTGCAACGCGCTGACGGTGAGGAACGAGTCCGCGGTGGTGTCGCCGACGGTGTCGACGACGAGGATCGCCTCGCGGACGGGAAGGTCGAGACTCCGCACGAGGTGCTCCACGGCTCGGTAGGCCTGCCTGGCGAGGGGTTCGGGCATCGCCGTCATGCCTCGTAGGCGCTCGGCGAGCCCCGGCGTCGTCGAGAACAACGTCCACAGGGCCCGAGCACAGTCACGGAGGTACTCGGCCCAGTCCTCAGCAGGCTCCGGCCAGGTCACCCGCTCGGCGGCGCGTGCGACGGCGGCGTCGAGCATGTCGTCCCGGCTCTCGACGTGCCGGTAGAGGGTCGACTGGTCGACGCCGAGCCGACCGGCCACTGCCGCGGTGGTGGCGCGGTCGAGGCCGATCTCGAGGACGGCGTCCAGGATGGCCTCGCGTGACGTGAGGGGAGGGCGTCCGCGACGGGATGAGGCCGACATCCACCGCATCGTATGCCGGGTTCCCGATCAGCGCCGAGACGAGATGGGCAAGTGAGGCAAGCCTCACCTTGCTTTCCGTGTCGCGGGAGCTCTACGCTCACCATGTTTTGCCATAGCCATTCGCAAAAGATGGGGTCCTGATGTCGGACACGACGACGATGCAGGCGACGGAACGCACCGACCCGCGCGACGTGAAGCGTCGGCAACGAGCCGCGCAGGCCGCCGTGCTCCAGCCGGTCTCGTCCCGGTTGCGCCTGGCCAGCGCGATGGTCGCGGTCGCGTCGTTGTGCGCGGTGGCCCCGTTCATCCTCGTCGTCGAGGTCTGCCGCGAGCTCCTCACGGCGTCCCCGGACTGGACGAAGGTCTGGACGCTCGTGTTCGTCGCACTGGGCATCCTGGGACTGCGTGGACTCCTGCAGTCCGGTGCCGTGCTGTGGTCGCACCTCATCGACTCCGAGCACCAGGACACCCTGCGGCGGGGCCTCGCCGAGAAGCTGTCGCGGGTCCCCCTCGGCTGGTTCACCGAGCGCAGCTCCGGCGACGTCAAGAAGCTCCTGCGCAACGACGTCGATGCACTGCACTACCTCGTCGCGCACGCACGGCTCGACGTGGTCGCGGCCCTGACCGCCCCGCTGGCGACCTTCGGCTACCTCCTGGTCGTCGACTGGCGGCTCAGTCTCGTCCTCCTGGTCCCGGTCGCGCTGTACGGCGTCGTCCTCTCCCGCATCATGGGCCCGGGTCACACCGACCGGATGACCACGTACGAGGCCTGGCAGACCCGTGTCAGCGAGACGACCATCGAGTTCGTCGACGGCATCCAGGTGGTGCGCGCCTTCGGCCAGCCCCGCAAGGGGCACCGCCGGTACCAGGACGCCGTCGACGGCTACGGGTCGTTCTTCCGGGCCTGGGTCACGCCCATCACCCGTCTGGAGGGCATCGGCGGACAGCTGCTGAACCCCGTCGTCGTCCTGGTGCTCGTGCTGCTGGCCGCGCTCGGACTCGTCGAGGCCGGCGCGATGGACCCGGTGTCGGTCGTCCCCTTCGTCCTCCTCGGCCTCGGGGTCGGGAGCACCGTGCTGGCGCTCGGCTACGGTGCGCAGGCGTTGCGCCAGGCGTCGACGGCCTCGATGAGGCTGTGGGAGCTCTCGCAGACCCCGGAGCTCGTCGAGCCGGAGGACGGCCCTCGACCGCGCGTCGGCGTCGTCCGCTTCGAGTCGGTGTCCTTCGGCTACCGCGCAGGGCGTCCGGTGCTGCACGACGTCGACCTCGAGCTGCGGCCCGGGACCATCACGGCGCTCGTCGGGCCGAGCGGGTCGGGCAAGTCGACCCTCGCCCGGCTCCTCCTCCGCTTCTACGACGTGACCGAGGGTCGGATCACCGTCGACGGCCACGACGTGCGGGACCTGCGGGCGACCGACTTGTACCGCTCCGTCGGCTTCGTGCTGCAGGACGTCCAGCTGGTCGCCGGCTCGGTGCGCGAGAACCTGCTGCTCGCTCGGCCCGGGGCGAGCGAGGCGGACCTCGAACGCGTGTGCCGCGCCGCGCAGATCCACGAACGCATCGTCGACCTCCCCCGCGGCTACGACTCCGAGGTCGGGCAGGACGCTCGGCTCTCCGGGGGCGAGGCGCAACGTCTGTCGATCGCGCGGGCCCTGCTCGCCGACACCCCGGTGCTGGTGCTCGACGAGGCGACGGCCTTCGCCGATCCCGAGTCGGAGGCGGCGATCCAGGACGCCCTGGCCGCCCTCGTGGCCGACCGCACTGTCCTCGTCATCGCGCACCGGCTGCACACGATCGTCGACGTGGACCAGGTGGTGGTGCTCGACGACGGCCATGTCGTCGAGCACGGGCCTCCGGCCGCTCTTCGGTCGGCGGGCGGGCTGTTCTCCCGGCTCTGGGCGGCGAACGAGCGCGCCCTGGCCGACATCGGTGACGACGCTCCGACGACCCCGGGCCCGACGAACCCGGAGGGGCACGCATGATCCGCACGGTCCTTCGCCTGGTTCCCGACAGCGAACGCGCGACGGTGCCTCGGTACCTCGCCGCGGTCGTCGTGCACGCGCTGGCGCAGTCCGTCGCCTACGTCCTGCTCGTGCCCCTGCTCGAGGCGCTGTTCCGTGGAGACCTCGCATCGGCGTGGGGTTGGACGGCGGGCGTCGCGGCGGCTGCCGTCGTCGTCGCGGTCGCCGGGTACCAGCAGGCCGTGACCGGCATCCGCATCGGCGTCGGCATGGTGCACTCGCTGCAGACCCGCATCGGCGACCACATCGCGACCCTGCCCCTGGGGTGGTTCGACTCGACGACGGCGGGTCGGGTGTCGCGGCTCGTCAGCACGAGCGTGAAGGACGCGATGGGCGTGTTCGCCCACCTGCTGACGCCGATGGTCGCGGGGGTCCTCGTGCCCGCCGGTGTCGCCGTGGGGCTGCTGTTCATCGACCCCCGCGTGTCGCTCGCGATGGTGGTGAGTGCTCCGTTGCTCTACCTCGTGAACCGGTGGGGCAGGCGACTGTACGGGCGCGCCGAGGATCGCGTCCACACCGCCTCGGAGGAGTCGAACGCCCGTGTCATCGAGTTCGCGCAGGCCCAGCCGGTGCTCCGGGCCTTCGACGCGGCGACCACCGGCAACCGTGGCCTGCAGGAGGCCCTGGAGTCCCAGCGTCGCGAGGGTCGCCGGCTCGTCTGGGCGTCGGCGCCCGGTCTCGTGGTGTTCTCCTCGCTAGTCCAGGCCACGTTCGTCGGCCTGGTCTACCTGGTGATCTCGCAGACGTCGGGCGGGTCCTTGTCGGCGCCGGCCGCGATCGCGCTCATCGCCGTGAGCTCGCGGTTCATCGACCCCCTCAACCAGGCGGCCGAGCTGGCCACGGCGGCACGCGGTGCCGCCAACGCCGCCGAGAGGATCCGCGCGCTGCTCGAGACCCCACCTCTCGACGAGCCGACGGCACCGGTCCGGCCGCAGGACTCGAGCGTGCGGTTCGAGGCGGTGAGCTTCACGTACGCCGACGGGGCGACCGTGGTCGACGACGTCACGTTCGAGGTACCCGCCGGGACGACGACGGCGCTGGTCGGTCCGAGCGGCAGCGGCAAGACCACCCTGCTCCGCCTCGCGTCCCGCTTCTACGACGTCGACGCCGGCCGCATCGAGGTCGGCGGCCACCCGGTCGACGCCTACCCGTCGACGACGCTGATGGAGCAGTTCGCCCTGGTGTTCCAGGACGTCTACCTGTTCCACCAGTCGATCGCCGAGAACGTGCGGATCGGGAGGGCGGACGCCACGGAGGGCGAGGTCCTCAGCGCCGCCGCGGTCGCGCGAGTCGACGAGATCGTGGAGCGACTTCCGGACGGGTGGGACACGAACGTCGGCGAGGGCGGCACGTCGCTCTCCGGCGGCGAGCGACAGCGGGTCTCGATCGCGCGTGCGCTGCTGAAGGACGCGCCGATCGTCCTCCTCGACGAGGCGACGAGCGCACTCGACCCGCAGAACGAGGCGGCGGTCGTGCGCGGTGTCCACGAGCTCACGCGCGACAAGACCGTGATCGTCGTCGCGCACCGGTTGTCGACCATCCGGCACGCCGACCAGATCCTGTTCCTCGACCAGGGGCGCATCGTCGAGCGAGGCACCCACGACGAGCTCCTCGCAGCCGGTGGCCGTTACGCCGACTTCTGGGGCGAGCGGTCGCGAGCGGCGGGATGGCACCTGGTCGGGTCGGCGACGACGGCCGACGGCTCCGGTAAGTAGCACGAGCCTCGACACCGAGCGCTGGGACCTGATGCTGACTGGGCTCCTCATCGCCGCGCTCGGCCGCGGCCTCCGGATCTCGTCGGTCAGCAGCGGCTGACCCCAGAGGAGTGGTGGTCGCCGGGAAGCAGCGGCCGGTGGAGGGCGTTGTCCCCTCCATGACCACCATCGGACTCATCGGCAGTGGAAACATCGGAAGCACGGTCGCGCAGCTGGCCGTCGACGCGGGCTACGACGTCGTGCTCAGCAACCGGCGCGGGCCGGACACCCTGCGCGAGCTCGTCGAGCGCCTCGGTCCCCGGGCGCGGGCGGCGACCCCCGCGGAGGCGGCCGAGGCGGCGGACCTCGCGGTCGTGACGGTGCCCCTCAAGGCACTCCCGGACGTCCCCGTCGACCCGCTGCGCGGCAAGGTCGTCATCGACACCAACAACTACTACCCGGAGCGCGACGGGCAGGTGGCGCGGCTCGACGACGAGTCGACCACCACCAGCGAGCTGACGCAGGAGCACCTGCCGGAGTCGAAGGTCGTCAAGACGTTCAACAACATCTACTTCGAGCACCTGGCCCGCCTCGCCCGCCCGCACGGCGACCCGGAGCGGTCGGTGCTCGCGATCGCCGGTGACGACGCCGACGCCAAGCAGGTCGTCACCGAGTTCCTCGACGCGATCGGCTACGACGCCCACGACGTCGGCCCCCTGGCCGAGGGCTGGCGCTACCAGCGCGACACCGCCGCCTACGCCGGGCTCTACCAGACGCCGGACGCCGACTTCACGCCCGAGTCCGGCCGCCAGGTCACGCCCGAGCTGCTGCAGGAGAAGCTCGACGCGGCCCAGCGCTACCGCGACATGTGACGCGCACGCCCCACCGTTGACCATGCGGTCAACATCTTCTATGTTGACCGCATGGTCAACGTCTCGTCCTCCCGCCCCACGCCCCAGGGGAACCGGCCGCTGGCGCTGACAGCGGCGCTCGTGAGGATCTACGTCGCCCTCGTCGCGCTCACCCTGGTGGCGCTGGTGGTCCTGGGCCTGACCGCGCCCGAGCGGGCGACGGCTCACGCCTGGGGCCACGCCCTCGTCGTCGCGGTGTTCGCCCTCGTCCTGCCGCTGCGCCTCCGCCGGGCGCGCGCGGGAGACCGGGGCGCGGTGAGGGCCGTGGGGATCGTCGCCGCCGTGCTCTTCCTCGTCAACGTGGTCGAGGCGATGCTGCCGGCGTTCCCTGGGTGGATGCGCGTGGACATGCTCGTCACCGCGCTCCTCATGCTCGGCGTGGTGCTCGACGTCGTCCGGTGGGCCGTGCGCGACCATTGAGCCGTGCCCCACACGTCAGACGACACTTCGACGAGCGCCCGCCGGCGACGGACTCCTGACGAGCGTCGCGAGGAGATCGTCGAGGCGGCCACGGCGGTCGTCGCAGAGGTCGGCTACGCGAACGCCACGCTCACCGAGATCACGAGGCGGGCGGGGGTCTCGAAGGGGTTGCTGTGGCACTACTTCAGCGACCGTGACGAGGTCATGCAGCACGCGGTCGGCCACCTCGCCGGTCGCCTACGGGCAGCGCTCGTCTCCGACGTCGACGTCAGCGCGCCGGTACCGGACGTGGTCCGTGCGGTCTTTGCCCGGACGGCGCTGTTCACCCGGACGCACCGGCAGGAGCTTCGGGCGCTCGACGAGATCGTGCACAACCTGCGGACGTCGGACGGTCGACGACGCGTCACCCTGCTCGACTACGAGGACGTCTACGCCGACCACGTCGCGCTGCTGGGGCGGGGACAGCGAGACGGCACGATCCGTGCCGGCGACCTCCGCACCTTCGCGGTGGGCTACCAGGCTCTGATCGACGGCATGATCGCCCACCTGCAGGCCCACCCCGACGCCGATCCCCTGACCTACGCGGACGGCGTCGCCGACCTGTTCCTCCACGGCGCGGCGTCGCGGTGATGCCGTTCCGCCGACGCCCCTGACCAGCGCCACGCGAAGGAGGCTCCCGGACCCTGAGTGTCCGGGAGCCTCCTCTGGCTCGAGAGCGAAGACCGCGGGTCAGGCGACGCTGCAGGCCGGCAGTCCGAGGACGACGAGGGCGCAGCGGATGCCGGCCTTGTTGTTCTGGTAGTTCGTGTCGATCGAGCTCGTCCGCGGGTCGGTGAGCTCGAAGCTCCACTGGCTGAAGGCCGAGACCTCGACCGTCGAGAGCAGGAACGTCTTGCTCTGGCCGGGCAGCAGCGGCTCCTTGAGGTACACGTCGCCGTCGTAGCCCGAGCCGAGCACGCCGATGGCCCAGTCCTCCTGGATCTGCGGGTCGCCGAACAGGCCGATCCCGACCGCGCGGTTGGAGTGGAAGGTGAACTGCGTGCCGGCCGGGAGCGTCGTGTTGCCCTGGTTGCGGACGACGAAGCCACGCTGGCCCACGCCGGTCTGCGCGCTGACGACGATCTCGGGATGCCGGACGGGAGCCATCGCCACGGAGGCCTTCGTCCCCGAGGTCTGGGTGACGGCGGCCTTCGCCTCGGGGGCCTT
This sequence comes from Aeromicrobium sp. EU05-FHT14F07, assembly GCF_058790455.1. Lineage (NCBI taxonomy): Bacteria > Bacillati > Actinomycetota > Actinomycetes > Propionibacteriales > Nocardioidaceae > Aeromicrobium > Aeromicrobium sp. EU05-FHT14F07. The sequence continues at coordinate 62,632 of NZ_JBYTCR010000011.1, read as the reverse complement.
CGACACCGCGGCGTTCGCCACGGACGTGGTGCCGACGACGGAGCAGAGCGCGGCGACGGCCAGCGCGGTCGAGAACGTGCGGGAAACGATCATGGTGACTCCTTGGGAGAGGTGTACGTGCGCGGCCCGGACAGGGTGCACGTCGCCAGCGTGCGGCCAGGGAACGCGAGAGATCCGCGACCGGACGATCTGCGTGGCTCCCGCCGCCAGATTGCGTAGCGGACCTCCCTCACGCAGGTTCGCCGCAGAAGCGACGTCCGTACCAGCGACTCCTCAGCGCTCCCGTTCCGCGCTGCAGGACGCGGACTCGTCGTCGCCGACGGCGCCCCACCGGCCGGCCCGGTCAGGGTGCTCCTGCGCCACTGTGGAGGACGTGCGGGATCTCGAGGGGATTGCACACCCAGTGCGCGTCCGTGCCGGGCGGGAAGGGCTCGCGCCAGTCCTCCGGGAGCACTCCGTGCGCGGCCACGTGACGCACGGTGGCCGGGAGGTCGGAGGTCACCAGCTCCAGCCACACCCCCACGGCGTCCTCGTCGGCGACGCAGTCCAGCCACAGGGTGAGTGGACCGGAGTCGATCCGGCACGACCGCAGGACCTTCGGCGAGAGCTCGTCGTCGACCGGCGCCAGGGTCAGCCCGAGGACGTCGCGGTAGAACGCCAGCGTCGCGTCGTAGGACGACTCCGGGATCTTCATGGCCACGTTCGGACCGAGCTCGAAGGTCGGCCTGTCGTCGGCGTGTTCCATGCAGGAATACTACGGGGCAGGAACACTACGGGCGCCGGCCGCGCTCACAACGCGTCGATCAGCCTGTCCAGGCTCCGGTGGACCGCTGCACGGGCGTCGGCGCCACCGGATGCCTCGACGAGCCACAGCACGCCTTCGTTCATCGCGCCGGACAGCAGGTGCGTCAGCGCCTCGACGTCGTCCCCGCCGCTGACTGCGTCGACGGCCTCGCGGAGCTCTCTCATCGAGGCGGAGGCGTCGAGCGCCCGCCACTGCGACCACCCCAGGGCCGCGGGCCCCTCGACCAGCAGGACCCGCGCCGCGGGATCGTCGGTGATGCCGTCGACGAAGGCATGACACCCGGCCCGCAGCGCCGCGCGCGGGTCCACGGCGTGCTCGTCAGCACGGGCGACGACGGCCGCCGCGACGCGCTCGTGCCCTTCCTGCACGACGGCTCGGAGCAGCCCGAGCTTGTCCGCGTAGTGGTGGTACACCGCGCCTCGTGTCACGCCGGCGGCTGCGGCGATCTCGCCCACGGACGCGCCCTGGAACCCTGCGCGGGTGAACGCCTCCGTCGCCGCCCGGAGGATGGCGCGGGACGTCTGGGCCGCGTCGGCGGCAGAGGCTCGAGGCATGGGGTTCCTATACGTGCAGAGTGTATGTAAAGTCGTGACATACACAGTGTACGTATAGCGAGGAGTGCCATGAAGAGCTTCTACCCGGTCGTCCAGGTCGCTGACCCCGGAGCCGTCGCCGGCACCTTCGTCGACCACTTCGGCTTCGAGGAGACCTTCGCGACCGACTGGTACGTCAGCCTGCGCCGTGACGGCTACGAGCTCGCCGTCCTCGACGCCAGCCACCCGACGATCCCGGAGGGATTCCGCCGCGAGTGCTGCGGACTGCTGCTCAACATCGAGGTCGACGACGCACGCACCGAGTACGACCGCCTGCGCGGCACGCAGCTGCCGATCCGCCAGGAGCTGCGCGACGAGGCGTTCGGACAGCGGCACTTCATCGTCGAGGCGCCCGGCGGCATCCTCGTCGACGTCATCGAGGAGATCCCGCCGTCGGCGGAGTTCGCCGCGGCGTTCGCCTGAGCGGCCGCGACAGACGCCGCCCGACCATGACGAAGCCCCCGGGTGAGGTCGGCATCGACATGCGCGGCCAGCTCGGCGGCCGTCCCCGTCGGCGCGCCGTCACCAGGTGGCGTGTGACCCCAAGGGTCGCCGATGACGGAGGAGAACACGGTCGCGCCGGTGGTCGACGCGCACGGAGCGGCTTCGAGTCAGAGATGCGTCGACTCCACGTCATCCAGCAGAACCGGCCGAGGGAACCACCCCACCGCCCACGGCAAGGTCGGACGCTTCCAGGGGCCGTCTTCGGGATCCAGGGTCCGAGAGGATCAGGCATGTCTGAGGTGCGTGCGAGGCTCGACGTATGACAGTCCTGGACGCGAAGCACGTTCCGAACGGTGAGGCTCCGCTCAATCCGTTCGTCGTGGTCGACGATGCCCCCGGATTCGTGACGTTCCTGGTCGAGGTGTTCGGCGGCGTCGAGAACGAGGCGGCTCGGACACCGATGCCGGACGGCAGGCTCATCCATGCCGAGGTGGCGCTCGGTGGTCCGAAGGTCATGCTCTCCGATCGCCTCGATGGCTGGCCGACCCGTCCCGGCCTCCTCCAAGTCTGGGTCGGCGATGTCGGGGCTACCTTGGGGGCGGCCGCCCAGCGCGGAGCGCGCATCGTCACTCCGCCGTCGCCGTTCTACGGCGAGACGACCTTGGGTCGGATGCGGGACCCCTGGGGAAACCTCTGGTGGCTCTACGCTCCCGCGGCCGGCCAGCCCGACCCGGTGCCGGCGTGGGAAGGGGGCGACGACATCATCTTCCGCACCATCCACCAGGCGATGAAGGAACTGGCGGCCGAACGTTCTGAGGCTCGGGTCTGCATGAACAGCGACTGATCGATTCTCTGGTGACTCACCCGCATCGCCTCACCGTCCGGACACAGACTCGGCACCATCACCGGGACCCGCCGCGGCGACCAGTCCGCCTCCACCACCCTCGTCACGACCGCAGCGAGCCCACCCACGAGCTTGCTGGCCTTGGGCCGACGACACCCTGCGCGTCCACGGCCGACTCCACCACATCGGCATCGGCCGAACCCACGTCATCCTGCTCGTCCACGACCTCCACGTCCGCATCGTCAACGCCGCCACCGGAGAACTCCTCCGCGACCTCCAGATCGACCCAGAGCGCGACTACCAGCCCCAGAAACCACAAGCCCCGAACCCACATCCGTAGGTTCGGGGCTTGCCGATGTCCTGAGACATCACCACGTTGGGCTGACAGGATGTGAACCTGCGACCCCCTGACCCTCAGGCGTGCGAACGGCTTCCGCGCGCTCGCCGGGGAGCAGCCCACGGGACGACTCCATCTGGGGCGCAACAAGCACCGACCCCGCCGCACCGAGACCCGCGACCGCGTCCGCACCGACAGGAACGGCACGAACGGCATGCGGGCCGCTCACCAACTCAGACACATGGCGCCCCTGGGTGGCCGTCGTGGTCTGCGCCGCGGCGTTCGGTCTTCGGCACGCACCGCTGTCGGCGACCAGCCCGGGCGAGGCCATCGTCCGCGTGATCGCCACGAGCATGGCGGGCCGTGCCCTCGGCGCCATGCGTGCGCGGAGTGTCACGCTCAGCGCGCTCATTCTGGGACGCTGGGCGTTCGAGGTGATCGGCCTCGGCTTCCCGACGCCATCGAGTGTGCTCTCGCGAGCGCGACTGATGGGGGTGGTCAGCCCCGTCGAGGAGCCTTGACCTCAACCGGCGCATCCAGCTGGGCGATGCGTCGCGCGAGGGCGGTCTGACGCCGGGGTGAGCCCAGAAGTGCTCCGATCACGGCGTTGCGAACCGGCCGGAGCACGGGGCTTCGGAGGGTCGCGAGTCTTGTCATTCGATCCGTCAGTGCGATCACGCGCTGAGCCGCAACCCGGCGGAGGCGCTCGTACTCGGCGAGGTCCTCGTCTGCCCGGTTTCCCGCAACGACGTCGGAGAGCAGATCGGCGAGCGCGATGGCATCCTGAATGCCGAGGTTCATCCCTTGACCGCCCGCGGGACTGTGCACGTGCGCGGCGTCACCCGCGAGGAAGACGTTCCCGTCGCGAAACCTCTCTGCGAGTCGATGCGCCACGCGGAAGCGTGAACTCCAGACGACCGAGTGGACGACAGCCCGGCCGGGTCCGCGGTCGTCGAGGATGCGCTGCAGGTCGGCGACGGTCGGCTGCGCCGGAGCGTCATCCATCGTGGCGACGATCCGGTGTCGTCCACCCGGGAGGGGTGCGATCACGACGAGACCTTGCTCCGCGAAGAACAACTGCACCTCTGCGGTCGGGAGCGGCCAGCTCAGTGAGACATCCGCCAGAACGAAGGATGCTGGGTACTCTTCCCCGTCGAAGGCGATAGCCCGCTCTTGACGAACGCGGCTTCTCAGACCGTCGGCGCCGATGACGAATCGAGCGCCAACCGTCTCGAGGGTTCCGTCCTGGCGGCGCAGCAGCGCGCGCTCTCCTGACCCCGGGGCAGCGAACGAGACGAACTCGACGCCCCTCTCCACTCGACAGCCATGTTCATGGAGCACGGTGTCGAGAATCCCCTCAGTGCGCGCCTGGGACAGCATCAGGGTGAACGGGTACGGCGTCCCGAGGCTGCGGAAGTCGATGTGCGCCAGCGTCCTCCTGCGGTCGCGGACGGTGAAGTCCGGCACGATCACGCCCTCCTCGAGGATCCGTGCAGCGACCCCGATCTCGTCGAGCACCTCCAGCGTCCGGGCATGAATCACCGCGGCTCGTGACGTCGCGGCCCCTTCCGGTGCGGCGTCGATGATGCGGACGCGAACACCACGTCGAAGGAGAGCGACTGCCGCGGTCAGTCCGACGGCTCCTGCACCGACGATCAGAACATCGGTCTGAGAACGAGAAGAAGTCACCATGCGTTGACAATTGCAGACGTCACCCGCAAAAGTCAACGCTCGGTGCTAATTTGGAGATCGTGCAAGCCGACAACAGGTCCGCGCTCACCGCCAAGGGCAGAAGGTCACGCGACGCGATACTCCACGCAGCCGCCGCTCGGTTCGAAGCAGATGGCTTCGAACGAACCACCATCCGCGCCATCGCCACCGACACCGGGATCGATCCCGCGATGGTGGTCCGCTACTTTGCGAGCAAGGAACGTCTGTTTGCCGAGGCAACCACGCCCGCGATCGACATCCCCCGCGCCACCGCTGCCGAGGGGCACACCCTCGGGGCCGCCCTCGCGAGTCACGCTGTCGAGCTGTGGGGCAGCGAGTCCCCGGGCCGGGCGCTGCGCATTCTGCTGCGCGCGTCCGCACACGATACCGAGGCCGCAGCCCGGGTACGCTCGATCTTCGAGGGCCAGGTGCGCCCCTTCCTTCCCATCGGCGGGCAGGATGCCGCGCTGCGGGCAGGCATGATCAGCTCGCTGATCCTGGGCTTCGCGTACAGCCGATACGTCGTTCAGCTGCCGCCTCTCATCGACGCCGACGACGATGCGCTGGAACACCGACTCGCCCTCGCATTGCAAGCCGTGCTGGACGCACCGTGACGATTGATCGCCCGAGTCTCGGAGCACGTCCCAGATCGACTGGCGTGCGAACGCGCAGGCGGACGGCGGATCACGCCTCGGGAGCCGTCACTCCTGATAGCTGGTTCGGGCAGCGCGCACAGCCTCGACATGCGTCTCCGCCCACGTCTTGAGTTGCAGCACGACTCCCAGCAGCCCGCTCCCGAGTTCGGTGAGTGAGTATCTCACCTCGACGGGCACAGCCATCGTGACTTCGCGAGAGATGAGACCGTCTCGCTCGAGGGCGCGAAGAGTCTGAGTCAGCATCCTCGGGCTGATTCCCGCAATGTGCCGCGCAAGCGCGTTGTACCTCATGCTTCCGTCCGCAAGCGACGCCAGCACGAGGCAGGTCCACTTACCGGTGATCGTCTGCAGGATGTCCCGTGAGGGGCATTCCGCGAGGAAGCTCTCGAACTCCGCACGGGCTTCGTCGCGGCGCTGGGCGGCGGTACGGGTCGTCATGCTGCCATCGTGCCACCTAACGCACTTTTTTGTTCCTACTGCCGAAACGAATGCGATGCGCGGGACCCTGGCGTGAGTTCAGTTTCAGCAGAAGGAGGAAGCATGCTCAGTGTTCAGGTCACAGCCGGCCGGGGTCTCGCCGCTCGTGATATCCCCGAGCCCCTACCAGCGCCTGATGAGGCGGTGGTCGAGGTGGTGGCGAGCAGCATCAACCGGGGCGAGCTCGCACTCATCGGGATGCGCGGAGAGGGTTGGCGTCCCGGGCAGGATGTGGCGGGCGTCGTCTCCTCGGCCGCGCAGGACGGCTCGGGCCCAGCGACAGGCACAAGAGTGGTCGGGCTCGCCGAAGAGGGAGCGTGGTCCGAGCGAGTCGCCGTGCGCGCGTCTCGCTTGGCCGAGGTTCCCGACAACGTGGAGTTGGAGACGGCGGCGGCCCTGCCGATGGCCGGCCTGACAGCATTGCGAACTGTCCGAAGCCTCGGAAGCATCCTCGGCGCGAAGGTTCTCATCACCGGACCTCGTGGCGGTGTCGGATCTCTGCAAGTACAGCTCGCCCGCCTCGGCGGTGCCGACGTCACCGGCTTGGTTCGCGCACCAGGCGTGGGCAAGTCTGCAAGCGGATTCGTCAGCGACCTCGGCGACGGTGCCGCATTCGATGCGGCACTCGATGCCATCGGGGGCGACACGCTTCGTACTGTCGTCGGGGCCCTCTGCCCCGGCGGGAAAGTGGTGTGGTTCGGATCAAGTAGCGCAGAGCCGACCGCTCTGTCCATCTACGACTTCGTCGGCCACGAAGGAGTCTCGGTCTCCACCTACTTCTCCTACGCGCAGGACCCACGTCAGGATGCCGACGATCTCGACATCCTGCTTCGGATGGTCGAGCAGGACAAGGTTCAGCTCAAGACCGACAGCCGCTGGCCGCTCACCGACGCTCAGGCGGCGATCGAGCGAATGTCGGCTGGTGGTGTCCGCGGCAAGATCCTGCTCACAGCGTTCGCCGCCTGACGCACGATCACCCACTCGGTGTCGAGCACGGGGCATGGTGATCCACCCCTCGGAGAGGCTGTCAGTCAACCACCGAAACTGGAACCTTCCGTGGGGATCACACTGTCGCTGTCGCCTATCGGTGCCGCAGTCCCCAGCTAGGGCATAGCAGGCAACGCGGCCGATGCGTTCTTGCTCAACGCTCGCACACTCGCCGCGAACGACCGATCGCTCCCGCGCGGCAGCGCCGCGATCACGTACCGCTCGATGTTCAGCGCGTGGATCTCCGCCGCATCGAGCGCCGACCCCGACTTCTACTTCGGCCTCGAGGTGATCGCCGACACCTTCCCGGATGCCCGGGTCCTCGCCACCCCGACCGTCATCGACCACATCCAGCACTCCTACGAGGGCAAGCTCAAGGCGTGGAGCATGCTCGGCTCCAATCTCCCCACCCGTCTCGTCGAGATGACCCCCTTCACCGACGACGCGATCCTCGTCGACGGCGAGCGCCTCGAGCTCCGGCGCCCACGACGACACCTACGTCGTCGACGGCGAGAACGTCGTCGTCCTCGCTCGGTACACCGCCACCCACCGTGCGACGGGCAACGCGCTCGCCGTCCGCGTCGCACATCATTTCGTCGTCCGCGGCGGACTCATCGTCCGCTTCGAACAGTTCGTCGACACCGCCAAGGTCCGCGACGCCGCCGCATCCTGACCGGACGACAGCTGCCGTCTTCCCAGAGATCCGACCGCCGTTCTGTTTCGGATCGAGGGCCTGGCCACACCCACGGGTGCACGTCCTCAGGGGTCCTGGGTGCGCGTCCCGAACACCGGCCACGACGTCTCACCCGCGGAGATCAGCAAGCTCACCGAACCTCTGTACCGAACCCATCGATCCGCGCGAGATGGCCACGGACTCGGGCTCGCGATCGTGCAGTCGATCGTCGGCACGCATGCTGCGAGCCTGTCGATCACGCCACGGAGCGGTGGTGGACTGTCTACGACGGTCATGTTCCCCGGCGTTCGGGGCGCACCCCGGACATGAGCGACGGCCGAACCCACATCCGTGGGTCCGGCCGTCCATGATGTCCTGAGACATCACCACGTCGGGCTGACAGGATTTGAACCTGCGACCCCCTGACCCCCAGGCGTCCAAACGATCCCACCCAGCCCGTTTTCCGCGTGATTCCGGAGATCAGGTCATGCTGAAGACGTCACGAGATGCATGGTTTGCATGATTCTGGTCCCCTTCTGGTCCCCCAACGCGAGCGATCCCAACTCACGCATCCGGGCCTCCGGGCCTCCGGGTCGCTAGTGCATCGCGCTGGGCATCGGTCTGTTTCCACGCACGACGGCGACGACCGTGCTGTTCGTTACTTTGCCAGCGGCATCTCGTCGGTGGGCTACCCATATCGAGTCGTTGATGTGTGGTGTCCCGCCCGAGTGGTCGGTGAGGTCCAGCACAAGCAGTTGCCCGAAGGGCTCGTTCGTCGACTGGTATTCGACGGCCTGAGCCAAATACGCTGCCTCAAGGCTCGCTCTTGCGGAGTTGCCGAGTTCCCGCTTGACCTCGGTGACGTAGCGCCGTGCACCGTCGAAGGTGGCAATGACGTCCGCGCGACCACCCGCGATGTTCGAGTGCTCCTTTCCTACGCGGCCCGCTAGGCCCGATGCGCTGAGGAACTCGTGGAAGTGGTTCTGGATGTCCGCCTCAAGTGGTGACATGCCCCCGTGAGGGATGCGCGCGGTATACGGCTGCGCATTGTCGCCGACGTAAACAAGGAACCGAACGGTGTTGACGACGAGAAGAGAGAAGTCCGCTTTCGCCATGCCGACGAAAGCAGCATTCTCGCCAAGGTCTGCTACGAGGTCAGCGCAAAGGCGGTCGATGAGTTCGTTAGTTGGCCGATCACCGGCAAAGCTTCCAACGAACGTCTGACGAGCTGCCTCCTCAAGTTGCGCTCGACGAGGGCGTTCGAGGTCATCAAGCAATGTGGACGCAGGCCCCAACAGCGCTCGGAGGTACGGCTCACTAGGAGATGACTCCTCAGGTGCGTCGCTCGGTTCGCGCTGGGTTGCGCGACCGCGGTGAACGAGATCCAAGAGTTCGTAGATCTCCGGCGGGAGCTCGGGCTCATCTCGCCGCCTATCGATAGTGACGGCTCGTTCAAGCTGGTGCGCCATCGCTCCGCGTTGAGCAATCTCGTTCACAAGCCTTGGCCGAATGATTGAGGTCACCGTCTGGAGGTTGGTGAACTGCCGGTCAGCCTCGTAGACCTTGATGATCGCGTCGACCGCGACCCACGTGTCGAGAAAGGCATCCTCTTCGAGCTCGGTCACGGCAGTCTCCAGCTGCCATGCCAGAGAGGTCCATGCGAGTTGCGCCCCGTGGCGCGCGGTGCCCTGATGCCGACTGTGCATGCCGTAGGTGAGCAGTGCTCTTTGGTCAGCGATGCCTCGAGCAGCCTGCGCCGACATGGACAGAGTCGTCTTGTCTACCTCGTCGAAGGCGATGAGCGCAGTGCAGGTTTGCGCAAAAGCAGCGGCGTCCTCCCGTCCTTCGAGCTGACGAGTGATTGCCTGAAATCCGTCCCGAGCATCGCGAATCTTGCCGACGAGCTCTTCTCTGCCCGTCTGCATCAGAGCATCTCGGAGTTGCCCAACGGCGCCCTCATACGCAGCGTCCTCACTGCCTCGCTCAGCAAGTGCGGTCAGCGTGGCTGCGAACCGTGCTCGCTCCCCGGGAGTCGTCCAGATGTCCGCGGCGAAGCCAAGTGCCCGGGCTAGAGGGTCATCGAAGTCTTCTGGGTAGTCCTGTACTGGGCCCGTGAGCAGTGCGAGAAGTCGGTACGGAGCAATTGTCGTTTTGGCCGCTACTTCGAGCGCGATGTCGAGTCGCAGTCCCGCGAGCAGCGGGCTCGACGCAATATCGGCTTCTTCAGGTAGTAGGGCGTCGTGAAGTGTGGCAGCCGTGAGGCTCAGCGCACGCTCGTCGTCGAGCAAGATATCTGCCGTTTCGCGCAGAGCAAGGTAGCTGTGCTGCTGCGCCAGGCCCGCTGCAAAGCTCAAGAGCGCCCCGGTGTGCACCTCTGTCCACAATCCGCCTCGCAACTGCGTGCAGAAGGCATATGCCAGGTAGGGAGCAAGGGGGTCAGCAGCCAGATCGGAGGCTTCGGCAGCAACTTCGGCGACGGTCCCGAGCGAATCCAGAGTTACGGCGCTGGGGTCCGCTGTTGCTTCGGCAAGGCGTTCAGCGATCGACACCGTCACCTCCCGGGATGTCTGTCATTCGGCTAAATCTCTAGAAGAGCGTGGTGCGGTTTGGCTTGGGCACGATCGTGCCGGAGACCCCCGACACCGATGCTGCCAAGGTCTTGTCGGCTGTCGTCACAAGGATCTGCAGTCCCGGTTCTTCGGCCGCAGCGGTGACTAATCCTTGAAGGAGCGTCTGCGCGTGGTCATCCTGCACCTCTTCCGCTTTGAGGCTGTCGAGCAAGAGGAGGCCTGGATGTCCCGCGATGTCGCGAGTGCGCGCCGTGCGTAGCAACGCGACGACGAGGGCGTAGCGCAGACGAAGACGTTCGCCCGGGCTCTGCGAGCTGAAGCTTGACCGCGCGCCTCCGCCTTTGGTGACGTCCATGTTGCCATTGCCCTTGATTTTGATGTCCTCTAGTTCGCCGATTCCGAAGGCAAGGGCAAGGTCGCGGGTGGCATCGCTCAGATCGGAGTAGAGCGTGGCGCTTACCTGCGCGATCTCGTCTTTGAGAATTTCGCTTGCGGCGTTGAGCACGACGACAGACATCGGCGGTTCGGCGTCTTCAGGGGTCATCGCTTGGAGCGCTTCGACGACGGCCGTAGCTGCGGCGAGTTCGTGTTCTGCTTCGATTCGCTCGGTCATTTGTCGCACGCCTTGCGCCTGTGCTATCCGCTCGTCGACCGAGTTGAGGTCGTCCTGCGCAGTGCTGAGCTCGGCTTGCGACTTGTTCTTCGCTGCGTCCAGTGCCTTCTCGGCCGCGCGGGTTGCCGCGAGAGCTTCGATTGCCTGAGTCTCGCGCTCGGCGTAGTCATCTTCGTCATCGACGTGAAGCGCTGTGTCGCAGACAGCGCAGTGGTGGTCATCGTGCTCTCGCGAGCGACGCTGAGCGCTGATTGGGATTTCGCATCGGGGGCAGAACTGCGGATTCAGCCCGTGGAACAGGGCGCTTGCCGCTTTCGACTCGCGGAGGCCATTGAGGGCTTTTTCGTCGGCAACGCGGGCGAGCTGCGCCTCACCGAAGGCCGCGGCTGCTGCTTCTGCCGCTTGTCTGGCAGCGGCAACACGTGCGCCGGTGTCGGCGGCGAGACCTATAAGGTCCTGCAAGCTTTCGGCCGGAGTTTGAGTGCTGAGAACTTCGAGTCGTGTCTCGGCGTTCGTACGTCGGTCTCCTGCGTCCTGGAGTTGTTTCGCTATGGCCGCATTCGTGTCGCGACCCCGGCGTTGTTCTGCCTTGAACTCGCTGTCGAGACGCTGAGCGAGCGCCCTGACGCGCATCGAGCGCGTTGCTTCGGGCATGTCGAGGAAGACCTGCATCAGTCTTACGGGCAGCTGGTCACCCGCCGTGCTGCCGAGCAAAATTGTGTCTGCGCCGGATGGTGGATACAGGACGCCGAAGTACGCGGGCCAGCCGTGTGACTTGATGATGCCGGCTTCGTCCTCGTTGCGCGCTCGGTTGAAGACTTGCATCTCTTCGAGTCCCAGTTGGGTCATCATGAACGCGCCGACTTGCTCGGCCCATTCGTCGCTGCTCTGAGCGCGCGCTAGCTCAGTGGCGCCTGTCGCGATCGAGTCATCGCTTGCGGCCAGAGCTGCGGTCGTGCCCGCCAAGATGCAGCCTTCGGTAACCTCGGACGTTTCCAGCGATAGCCGGAATCCGATCGGTTGACCGTTGATGTGCGCGTCAAGGGAGACCTCTGTGAGCCAGGACAGCACGTCAGCTTGGAGGTTGCGTGGTTCGCCTCTGAGGACAAGCGTGAGCACTTCAAGGATGCTGGTTTTGCCTCGCAGATTGTCAGCTGCGATTACAGTGACACCGAGTCCAAAATCAAAGGTCTCGTCGAAGGCACCGGCTTCGACTGCCCCGGCCTTATCGCCACGGACTCTGAGACGATCGAGTCGAATGCTTCGGTGGCGTCGGGTGCTCGTCGTCAGATTCAGCCCATAGTCATTAAGGGTTTGCTCGACAACTTCTTGGGAGCACGAGGCCGCGGAGGCAATTCGCTCGATAAGAGTGGTGCCTGCTTCGCTCACTGGTCTTCTCCGCCCTCTGCGCTCGCGAGCGCATCTTTCAGTCGTTGTCTTGCGCGATCTGCGATACCTGCGATCCGAGTTCCGAGCGCGGCATCTGCGTACTCGGGCTGGAGGTATTGAATGTCACGCAGCGCACTGCCACGTCGACCAGCGGCGAGGTCCGCTACGAGAGCCGAACGCTCGACGTAGTAATAAAGGTCCGGCGCCGTATCAACGATCGCTTGAGCTGCGGTTCGCCCCGAGGTCGTGAGGTAGTAATCATGCTGCGTGACGTGACCCGAGTTCCCGTGCTTGCGGCGGATCACGAGGCCCGGAGTTCGTAGCACGGACAAAGCTTCATCGAGTGGCTCGTAGGCGCCAAAGAGATAACGAAGCATCTGATAGGAACGCACCTCGGGCTCATCGCTCTCTAGAATGTCGCGAGCCAAGTCGAGATCATCTGAGTTACCGTCGCGCTCGAAACGGGAGATCAGCTCGTCGGCCAAATAGTCCGGATTGCGCAACCAGAAATCGAGCTTCTGGAGCAAAACCTGCGAGTGCAGCACCGCTACCGCGTCCGACGGCGTCTGGACCGGCCGGGGGTCAGGGAGTGGGTCCGCCGCCGCGTCGATAAGCAGCAAGAGACGAACGGCGTCCTGGTAGACGCTCGTGGTGCGCCCATCCGCTACCTGATCAAAGTTCGCCACAAGACTGAGGCTAGTGGGAGGGCTGAATCGGCCTGACTTTTGTTCCTATCGGATTGCTTGTCCGGCAGATGCCGGTTGGGCTGATTCCAGGTCAGCGTAGTACGCGTCCTCGACCTCGACCGGGGTGCGCATGTCGAGCTCGCCGTGGAGGCGGGAGTTGTTCCACCACCACACCCACTCGAGGGTCGCGAGCTCAACTTGCTCGACGGTCCGCCAGGGGCCGCGCTGGCGGATCAGCTCCGTCTTGTAGAGGTTGTTGATCGCCTCGGCCATCGCGTTGTCGAACCTGTCCCCGACGGTCCCGGTGGAGGGGACGGCGCCGAGTTCGACGATTCGCTCGGTGTAGACCATTGCGGTGTAGTTCGACCCGTGGTCGGCGTGATGGATGAGCCCGTCGAGCCGTCCGCCGGCGCCCCAGGCGGCCATGTCGAGCGCCCGCATCGGCAGAATCTCCGACCGCAGCGTCGCAGCGACGTTCCATCCGACGATGCGTCTCGAGTAGACGTCGGTGACGAACGCGACGTAGGCGAACCCAGACCACGTTGCGACGTAGGTCACGTCACACACCCAGAGCCGCCGCGGCGCCGGCGCCGTGAATCGGCGATTGACGAGATCGCTCGGTAGCGCCGCCGTCTTGTCGGATCGTGTGGTGAACACCCGCTTCGACTTCTTCACGCCCCGCACCCCGGCCAGACGCATGAGGCGTTCGGTCTGGTCGCGGCCGATGTCCCATCCTTGCCGGCGCATCAGCGCATGCATCTTCCGGCGCCCGTACACGCCGTAGTTCTCCGCATGCAGCCTGACGACCTCCGGGACGAGAAGGTCGTCCCGCAGCTGCCGGGCGGATGGGGCGCGGCCGACGGCGGAGCGGTAGCCGCGGGAGGTGAGGAAGCCCTGCACTGCCGGTCGGAGGACCCGGCAGATGAGCTCGACCCCGAAACGATCCCGGTACTCGTCGATGAACCGGATCATCTCGGTCAGGGGCGGTCGAGCTCCTTCGCGAAAAACACGCTCGCAGCCTTGAGGATCTCGTTCGCCTTCCGCAACTCCGAGACCTCCTTCTGAAGACGTTTGATCTCCGCCGCAGCGTCCGTCGTCAGCCCTGGCTTCACGCCAGCGTCGACCTCGTAGCGGCGCTGCCAGAGACGCAGCGTCTCGGGACTCATCCCCAACAGCCCAGCCACATGACGGACCGCGCTCATCATCGTCGGGTGCGACGGCCGCGTCTCCGCGAGCATCCGCAACGCCCGCTCACGCATCTCCGGCGAATACTTCCTGTTCATCGAGTTCCATCCTTGCTTGAAGAACGGAACGAAAGTCAGGCCGATTCAGGCGCCCATCTGAGAGGGAGGCTCGTCAAGCCAGTCGAACGGGTTGCCCTCGGAAGGTCTTGCGGGACGGCGGTCTTCAGCTATCTCAGCGGCCAGCGGCGGGAAGCTCGCCGTCGACGGTGCTGCGACTACGCACCCATCACCTACTGCCGACCGACCGCGTCAGGGTGCACTTCGAATCCGAAGGTCCCGCCGGTCGCTCCCAGACAGTGGTTTCGTCCGCACACTGCGATCGCGAACCAGATACGTTCGACTGCCGTTGCGATCCGCTCGTGAAGGGCTCGGATGAACTTGACCCAGGCGTCGTTGTCGCCGACGTCTTTCATCGCCTGCTGGTAGAACGTTGCCACCGCGGGGTCAGCGAGCACGGCGTTTTCGATGTTCTGCCACGCGTCGTCGGGGCTGACCGGTTGCGGCGCATCTCCGAGTTCATCCAGGTAGTAGAACCGTCCCATGCGTCCGTACATGTCGAGCGCTTCGATGATGGGCAGGATGACCGGATCGTTGTCCACCTCGGCGAGGAGTTCGCGGACATACTGACTCTTGTTCGCGGTGCGTAATCGCAGTTCGTTCATCACCACCGCGTGCATGGGAACGAGCTTGTGCCCTTGCTTCTGCATCTCAGACTTGGTAGGCCACCGTTGGTCGCGGTCCAGTGCGATGAGCCCAAGGGTCAGTTTGTAGAGCTTCTCAACGCCGATCGACAACATCGTCAGAATCGGGTCGCGGGTAGTGTCGATGAACGCACCGGTGCGGACGACCCGGATGCCGTAGGCGAGGAGGTTGCGCGTGGAGGTCATCTCGGCGAGCAGAGCAAACGCCTGCTGTCGGTCCAAGTCCATGATCGCCACGCCTTCAGGCTAACGACGTCGACTGACACCCTCGTATGCACGCACCGGTGCCGGACTCTTCGGTCAGTCAGCCGCTGAAGCTCTCTTCATCGATGTCGATCAGTTCCCACGGCGCGGTGGCCACGAGGTCTTCGTCGCCAGATACGTCAGCGAGCCCGGGTACCCAGGCCAAGAACTGTTCGCCAGGGGGCGGCTCAATCCGGTATGTCTTGGCCTCAGGCCCCGTCTCGGGAGCGAGACCGGTCTCCGTGGCCGTCATCGCGGGATGACGCATAACGGTCTGCGGTGTGGGGACTTCTGCGCCGCCGACGTTGAGCGTCCCGGTGGCAA
The DNA here is from genome assembly GCF_058790455.1 of Aeromicrobium sp. EU05-FHT14F07. Lineage (NCBI taxonomy): Bacteria > Bacillati > Actinomycetota > Actinomycetes > Propionibacteriales > Nocardioidaceae > Aeromicrobium > Aeromicrobium sp. EU05-FHT14F07. The sequence goes on along the minus strand of NZ_JBYTCR010000011.1, from coordinate 47,336 downwards.
CAACCACTACTTGCGGCGGGTTGCCTTCGGGGGCCGTGACCGTGACTGGATGGCGCATGGCGTGGACGATATGGCCCTCCAGTAGCAAACGAGCGCGACGCAGCCGCACCCGGTCACGGTCGTCAAAACGACCGTTGCAGGGCTCGACGGTTTGTCTACTGAGACGCTCGATCCTAACGATGTCTTCGACTGTCTCCGCGATCACCTCCAGCTCCCGTTGTTCCTTCTCGGGGATAGCTGGCGACCCAAGAGACAGCAGCTCGCTCCCTCCAACCTCGAAGGCGACCGCAGTAGAGCGGTAGAACTGAAGCAGGAAGCGCGTCGATGCGAGCTTGAGGTCATTGGTCGAGTCGAACACCTCCCAACCTCGGAAGTGTGCGTCAGTCATCCGATCGCCTTGAGTATCGAAGGAGAACTTGAACATGACGCTGCCGGCGACCAGCACATCCCATTCCGCGAAGCTAGCGTCGGGGCGGCGACGAGCGACGGCCGCGTCGTAAGCCTCCGTGACATCTCCGTCGTCGTCGCGCAGCACAACGCGGACGTGGTTGGTCGGGTCCTGTCTGAGCAGTTCTGTGACGGTGAAAGCGCTCCAGTCCTCGGTCAACTCCAGAGAGTCGCGCATGTCCGGCACCTCGCTGCCCAACGGCGCAACGTATGCCCTTGCCTCTTCGATTAGTTCGGACGTTCCCACGGTGACGTCGTCCTCCCACGCCGAGTTGTCCAGGGCGAGCAGCTGCGCGTCCCGTAGCGACTCGACTATGCGCAAAGTCGCTACTGTCAGAGCAGCCATGTGGGAGAACACGCGGACCGCTGCGGCATATCGCTCGTGGAGGGGGAACGCAAGCGCCTCCTGCTTCGGTCCTTGAGCGTCAGCATGGACGAGGTCGGCGTACAGCCAAGCGGCGGCAAGCTGTGTGTCCGAGACCCTGTTGGTCGCGTCGGTCCCGTCAATGCGAGCAGATTGCACAGAGTACGCCTGGACTTGGGTTCCCTGAATCTCGGAAACGTCCCAGGCACGCCGAAGGTCGTCCAGACGCGCTCGGAGCGCATCATCGACATCCGCTTCGCTGACGAGGTGCTCGATCGCGTCGAAGACCTTCACGTAGTAGACGGGCTCGGACTTCACTGTCAACGGCCTCACCCTCGAAGCCAGTGACTCGAAGACCTCCTCATCAGCCGGGAGGCGCCGTGTGATGGTCATTCGCCCGGTCACGTCAACGTGACCGTCGAAGCTTCCCTGTGCGTGCCGCAGCAACTCTTCCTGATTCTGGACGATCGAGTGCGCCTGGACTCGCCGCGCACGCAAGACGAACCGCCGCAGTATCTCGTGATTGTCCATCCTCGCCATACCGTCAATTGTCCCCCGTGCTAGTGCTCCCCCGCGAAGCCCGACCGGTTCCGAGGAAGGCAAGTGGTCGAGACCCCAGCTCGTTCCTTCGGACGCGGATGAGTTGGATGAGGCTGACGGGTCCGATCCAGAGGAACTTGAAGGCGTTCCAGACGAACAGCAGGACCAGCAGGCAGAGCCAACGGGGACCGCCGTCGTTGATGATTGTGGTGCAGATCGCGGCGGCGTAGAGGTAGGGCACGGACAGGAGCATCGCGGGGACGCCCCACTTGAGGCCACGCCTGATGCGGATGGCGTTGAGCAGCAGGTTGGTGGGTGCGTAGCGGAGTACGCAGTAGCCTCGTGCGCTGAGTGCGACTGATGTGCGGAGCATCGCGGGTCTCTCTTTCCTCGTCATAGCGCGACGGTGTTCCGTCGTGGAGGCGGCTATGAACCGAGTGCCCTCGAAGGGGCCGTCCCGTAGGACCCGCGTAGCTGAAGAACCTGCCTCGTCGTCCAGTTTACGACCGTGCTCTGACAGAGGGAACCCGTCGGCGGCCGGCACGCGTGTACCTCGTCGGTGACCTTGGAGCGAGAGGACACCAATAATGGCGACACTGGCGGAGCAGATGCAGGGTGAGCGGATGGCGCGGGTTGTGCTGTCGATGATCGCCGAGCCCAACGATGCGGCCTCCGGACACGTGCTGGCTCGCGTCGGAGGGGTTGAGACGCTGCGGCTGATCGAGGCGGACGATCCGGTGCCGGGTCTTGCTCGCGCCGACGCGCTGATGTGGCGCGAACGCCTCGGTGCGCGGATCACGCCGGGCCTGCTGGGCCACGTGGCCGAGACTCAGGGTGGGGCGTTCGGCACGCTCATCCCGTCGGACGAGGACTGGCCGGCCGGTCTAGATGATCTGGGCGACCGTGCCCCGTATCTGCTGTGGACGCGCGGAGCGACTTCCTTCCTGACGAGGGCGCTGAGCGATCGGGTCACGTTCACGGGCGCCCGCGCCTCGACCGGCTACGGGGAGCATGTCACCGGCGAGCTGGTGACGGGTATGGCCGATGAGGAACGCATCATCATCGCGGGTGGTGCCTACGGGATCGAAGGAGCCGCGCATCGCGGCGCTCTCGCGGCCGGCGGGCAGACTGTCGCGGTCCTCGCGGGCGGTCTTGACCGGCTCTATCCCGCTGGTCACAGTGAGCTGCTGAATCGGGTTGGCGACGTCGGCCTGCTGGTGAGCGAGCTGCCGCCAGGGTCCGCGCCGACCAAGCACCGGTTCATCGCACGGAACCGGCTGATGGCGGCGCTGTCGGGCGCGACCGTGATTCCCGAGGCCGGTGTGCGGTCAGGGTCGATGAGCACTGTCCTTGCGGCACGTGACATCGGCCGAGGCGTCGGTGCGGTGCCTGGCCCAGTGACCAGCGCCGCCAGTAGCGGGACGAACGAACTCATCCGACAGGGCCTCGCGACGCTCGTTACCCAGCCCAGCGACGTGATCGCCTTGCTCGACGCCGATGCGCCCGGCCGCGCGGTCACACCGCCGGAGGTCGGACGGGACTTCGCCCAGCGGCGGCCGTCACCGGGCACGCCGGGACACTCGATCTGACGACTCCCCCAACCTTTCCTTGCCGTTCCGAGTCGGGGTGGTTACAGGCGCGGTGCGGATCGGGTGACGGCGCTTGGCCGTACCTGGTCCTTCGTCGGGTCGTCGCCTGCGATGGACCGTGCGCGGTTGAGGGCGGCGCGCGCTCGTGCTGCGTCGATCTTCTGGCTGGTGCTCTCTGCCGCCGGGCCAAGCGGGTTCCGGTTGTCGGTGATCTGGTTGCGGTCGCGGTATGCCGCGATTGTGCGGGCGGCGCGCCACCACGCGGCGTGCTCCTTCGCCTCTTTCGGTGGAGTGCCGAGCTGCGCCGTCCACAGCTCCGTGTCGGTGAGGGCACTGTGGAGCACGGCGTCGGCGCGTTGCTCGATCAGTTCGCGGCGTTCGTCCAGGGCTTGGCGCATCTCGGCAGCCGTCGGACCGGCGGCTTCGGGGATAAGTCCGGCGATCAGCCGTGGTGTTTTGCGAGTGCGGCCGGACCCGGCCGGCCGCGCTGTGGCGCGTGCGAGGCGGGCGTGGACGACGGAGGCGATGTCGTCGGCATCGTCCAAACTGCGCGCGGCGATCAGCCTCGGGAGCAGGGCGTCGAGGTCGTGGTGGTTGGCTTCGGCGTGCCGCAACTCGGCAGAGAGAGCACCATAGGCGTCGGAGTCGAGCACGTCGCCGACCTGCTCGGGCGTGAGCCCGGACGTGCTGAGCAGGCTTGCCCAGCGGTCGTGTTGGGCGGCTTGGGCGATCGTCTCGTACTCCGCCGCGAGCTGAGTGATCGAGCCCCAGTGTTCTTGTTCGGCAGTGATCGTCTCGTGCGCCGACATCTCGGCGCCGACGTGCTGGAGCACGCCATGCAGGACGCTGCGGGCGGTGACGTTGGGGTTGTCGCCGGGGTGCGGCTCAGCGTGCTCTTGGTCCTCGCGGTCGACGGCGACATAGGCGTAGTTGCCTTCCGCGCCGCGAGTCATCGAGACATAGAAGTTCTCCCGTGTGGTCGTCGGGGTGACGACGACGTGCGAGGTGTCGGTGGTCACGCCTTGAGCCCGGTGCGCGGTGATCGCGTAGCCCAGGTCCAGGTGCTCGCTCACATAGTCGGCGGGCAGGACGATCCCTCCGCCGACCCTGCGCGCGGCCGGGCGGATGTTGACCGACCCGTCGTCACGGACGTTGGTGACGATCCAGCGGGCGCCGTTGCGGACCCAGGTTCTGCCGTTGCGGAGCCGGCGGTCGTTGTGGCGGGTGATGACCAGATCGCCTTCGGAAGCGGCGGTGCCATCGTGCAGACCGACCTCGCGGGCCGGGTTCACGGCACCGTCGATGATCCGGTCGGCCCGTGCTCGGGCGTTGAGGGTTGTGACGGTCTCGTGGGTCTCGGCCATGAGGATAGACGCTCGGCCGGTGGAGAGGTCGCGCTGCCAGGAGGTGTAGGCGGCGTCGATCATCGCCTCGGCTTCACCGCCGGTGATCCGACCATGCTCGATCAGCGTGTCGATCGCTTCGGTTCGGCCGTGGCGGAACTGTAGGGAGGTGGTCTTCTCCCAGGCGTGGCTGAAGCGGTGCAGGTCGTGAAGCTCCGGGGCATCGTCGCGGGCGTGGACGAGCAGGCCGAACGCGCCGCCTGCGTCGACCGATTGGAGCTGGCCCCAGTCTCCGACCAGCAGGGCTTTCGCTCCGGCCTGCTCGACCTCGCGGATGATCCGGTCCAAAGAGGCGGTGCCTGCGAGGGAGGCTTCGTCGATGATGACGAGCTGACCCGCATCGAACGTGGTTCCGTGCATGAGGTGGTTCTGCCACCACTTCGCCGTGTTCTCGCATCTGATCCCCAGATCGTCGGCGAGGACCTGGGCGGCGACCGCCGAGGGCGCCAGCCCGACCACAGACCCGGCGCCGTGCTCTTTCTCCCATGCCCGGCGCAGCGCGCTCATGGCGGTGGTCTTCCCGGCGCCGGCCGGGCCGACCAGCACGTCCACGACCCGACCGGAGACGGCGATCGCGGCCAGAGCGGCGGCTTGATCCTCGCCGAGCACCCGGCCACGGGCGTCGGGTTTGCGGGCGATCCGCTCCACCGTCTCCAACGGCACCGCGGGTCCGGTCGTCGCGTCTGCGCGGGCCAGGAGGCGGTCTTCGGCGGCCAGCAGCGCCTCGGACGAGAACAGCGTGGAGTGCCGGGGACGGAACCGGGTGGTGCCGTCCGGGCGGCGGAACTCGAGCGGGCTGGTCGCCAGCTCTGGCGGGGTGAGCCGCAGAGAGGCGCGCTCGGCCGCGTCCACGACCAGGCCGGTGATCGCTTCGCGGTCTTCGATGCTGGCGAACCGCCAGCCCATGAGCTGCCGGGATGCTTCGGCGTGCAGGTTCCACCGTGTCCAGGTCGAACGCTTCTCGCCGACCGTCTCCATCACGGCCTGCCCGACCTCTCCCACCACGTCTAGCGGCACGTCATCGGCACGCAGCACCCGGCGGGTAGTTGCGCCGCTGGTCAGGGCGAGCGCCCATCCGGTCGCGTCCTGGCCGAGTAAGTGGCCGGCGCGCTGCCGCCACTCGCCGGTGAGGTCGGCGAGTGATCTGACCTGTTTCTCCGGCCGGGTGGCGAGTGTCGCCTGCGCCCGGAGTTTCAGCACCGTCCGCGCCGAGGGTTGCCTGCCGTGCTTGGCGACGTACTCCGCAATGAGGCGATCCTTCTCGGCCTCGATGTGCCGGGAGCGAGTAGAGAACTCGGCCACCACCTCGTCGGGCACGCCCTCAATTTCCCATGCTGGGTTCCGGTCCCGTCCCCGCTCCCGTGCCTCCCAGGCCAGTCCGAGGGTGCGGGTCAGCCGGTCGGCGAGGGCGGCGTTGTACAGCTCGGAGACCGCCACGACCGCTGAGTGCATCGGCCGTCCGGCCAGAGTCCGCCAGCGGCCGTCTTGGACGGTGAGCACTTTGTTGCTGATGACGACGTGGGTGTGCAACTGCGGGTCACCCGAGCGGCTGTCGTAGTGATCGAACGCCGCCGCGACGACCCCGGCGACATCGACGTGCGCAACCGCTCCGTCCGGGCCGGTTGCACCGACACGGGTTGCTGCAACCTCGCGTTCGAGGAACGCAACCAGCTCTGCAACCGCCGCATGATGGGCGTCCGCGATCAGCGCTTGCGTGCCCGCGTCCGCGACCGCCCAGATCGCGGAGACCGACTTCGGGACGCTGAATGTGAAGTCGAACCCCGCCACGGCACGCCGTGTGCCGCGTTCGGCTTCCTCGGCCTCGATCGCGGTCACTTCCTGCGCCCGGGCCGCTGGGCCGAGTTCGGGATCGAGTGCATCGACGCGCTGCTTGACCCGCTCCGCGATCGACGCGAACTGCTGGTAGGCGCGTCCGAGCGGTTCTCCGGTGATCGGGTCATGCCCCATCCCGATCAAGAGCTGTAGCTGGGCCTCCGACACCTGGGCGCCCTCGCCCAGCTCGCCGTGCCCAAGACGACCCAGGCCCGAGCCCATCCAGAACCCCGGTGGCGCGCCCGCCTCGGCGTAATAGCGGGTCAAAGGTGTGCTGAGACTCCGGTCTCCGTCGCCCGCGGCGACCGACTTCAACAGGTACTTGTAGCCGTCGCCGGCCGACATCACACGCATCGAAACCGTCACCGTCGCGCCCCTTCCTCGGGCACCAGGTAGGCGTGACACGACCAGCCAACGCCGCCCCTACACGCCGCCCTCGGGCGCCGTCTGCCTCGTCTGAAAGACGTGTGGTGGCTCTGAGGTCGGGGCTCCTGCGGAAAGCTGGCTCAGACGAAGTGGCGTCGGTCGGCAGAACAAAGCGCTGCACTTCGACATGGTGGCGGGCGCACCACAGACACGCCGATCGCAGTGCTTGCCCGTGAGGTGGGGTGGAACGATCCTGATTTCGCGGCCCGTCAGTTCCGTCGTAGCGTCGGCGTGACGCCGAGCCGCTACCGAGCCATCGCCCGCGCGCGTGCCGCTACCGGGGCCGGGTGAAACGCGCATCGAGCCGGGTCATATCCGCAGGATCAGCCGCCTCCGCCCCACAGCTCCCGAGCGCTCCGGTACTCCGGTAAGGACTCGTCGGGTTCATCGCGGAGCCTGACGGTCGCCAGTCTCGTTCCGTCGTCCGTCTCGTCTTCCTGATCCGCCCGGCGTACCTCGTGGTCGCACGGCTGCTGCCTCTCGGCGTGGCCCGGCGGAGGGAGGTCAGGCATGGCTATGAGGAATAAGACACGTGAAGCGAAGCTCGAAGCTCCTCGAAGCTCCTCGAAGCTCCTCGAAGCTCGAATGCTCTTGAAGGATGATAGAATTGACGTATGAGTTCCAGCCGCTAAGCAGCCCTACAGGAGAGGCCCTTCTGCTGTTCGCGATCGATCGCGCCGGAAGGGCCGGTTGTGGTGAGCCATCGCGTTCCCAGGCTGAGCTTGACGATGCTGACGCTTCGCGTCAGTGCGTCCCTTTGACACTCTCGTAGTCGGACCTGTCCGAACGAGAAATCAGAGGTCCCTTCCTCAACCTTTCGCGCGTGTCCATTCGGAATCTAGATCCGTTGCCCCCGCAATGCTCCAACGGCTGCGCTTGATGAGTTCCGCCCTTTGGCAGCCCCCACAGCGAACTGTGCGCACTGGCGCCATCGGGCAAGCGTTTTGTTGTCGCGACAGCCGAAAGGAATCTTCATGAGCGACCTCATCATTGTCAGCGGATCACCTGGGTCGGGAAAAACAACCGTCGCACGGCTCCTTGCCCAGCGATACCCACTCTGCGTTCACCTCCACACCGACGACTTCTGGCATTTCATCGTCCAGGGAGCGATCCCGCCGTTTATGCCTGAGTCCGAGCAGCAAAACCAAACAGTGGTTGGCGCCATCGCCTCAGCAGCGTTCGGATACGCAGCCGGCGGATATACAACCATCGTTGACGGCGTGGTGGGACCCTGGATGCTGCATCACTACCAGAATGCGGCCGATCAGCACCCGGACGTTGATCTGCACTACGTTGTCTTGCGACCTGAGCGCGAGACTGCGTTGGCACGAGCTCAGCAGCGGACCGAGCCAGGCGCCCTTCTCGACGCAGGACCGATCCTCGACCTGTGGCATCAGTTCGATGGGCTCGGCGATCTCAGTCGCCATGCCGTAGACACTACGCACTTCGACGCTGAAGAAGCAGCCGAGGTCGTGTATCAGGAACTTGTAAGAAACCGAATGCGCCTTCCGTCGGCACACCGAAATGGCTAGGCACTTTCGATGCGGCCCGACAAGCCTATAAAGACGCGCCTATAAAAAGGGCGAGCGGTGGCGGCATCTGTAGATTATGGAGCTGTTCGGTCGCTGCGCGGGAATGCCAGTCGAGCGTTCGGTCCGATCGTGGCGCACACGTCCACGCACCACGACCCCACGTCGCCGATTGCCCACGACTTCGTGAAGCTGATGTTCGTTCGCTCAGGATCGGTGATTCTGTTCAGTGAGTTCGGCCAACAGCCAGCCACGCTGGGCGACGTGGTGATCCTCGCCAAGAACACCCTGTGCGGTGGCGAACCGGAAGGGCACGTCACGGTCACCACGGTCTACCTCGACCCGGACTACATCATCGACCAGGTGTTCTGGCAGTACGCGGCGGTGCTGTCAGACAGGCTGCATGCGCAGCAGTTCGCTGAGACGTTCTACAGCGAAGCCGCTCAGCTGATCCGTCTCGGTGAGGACCGGGCGGGGATGTTGATGCCGTGGCTGGACGAGTTGGTTGCCCTGACGATCGAGGATCGTCCGATGCAGACCTTCCATCGGGTACAGGCGTTGTGGTTCTCCGTCGCTCACGTCCTGACCCCGTTCGTGAAGACGACACCGATCCGCGAGACCTCAACCCAGCGCGAGACGACCTGGCCTACTCAGCCACGGCGACGCGGATTCTCGCCGTTACGGACCGACGCGCGGAAGGTCGCCGAGCTGTTGCGGGCCGACCCGGAACGTCGCTGGTCGGTGACAGACCTCGCCAACGAGGTGCACCTGTCGAAGTCTCAGCTTGGCCGTGTGTTCGTGGAGGCGTATGGGAAGTCGCCCATCGCGTATCTGACGATGCTGCGGGCGGAGCGCATGGCGGGTCTTCTGCGCACCACAGACACGCCGATCGCAGTGCTTGCCCGTGAGGTGGGGTGGAACGATCCTGATTTCGCGGCCCGTCAGTTCCGTCGTAGCGTCGGCGTGACGCCGAGCCGCTACCGAGCCATCGCCCGCGCGCGTGCCGCTACCGGGGCCGGGTGAAACGCGCATCGAGCCGGGTCATATCCGCAGGATCAGCCGCCTCCGCCCCACAGCTCCCGAGCGCTCCGGTACTCCGGTAAGGACTCGTCGGGTTCATCGCGGAGCCTGACGGTCGCCAGTCTCGTTCCGTCGTCCGTCTCGTCTTCCTGATCCGCCCGGCGTACCTCGTGGTCGCACGGCTGCTGCCTCTCGGCGTGGCCCGGCGGAGGGAGGTCAGGCATGGCTATGAGGAATAAGACACGTGAAGCGAAGCTCGAAGCTCTCGAAGAACGCATTGTGCGCTCGGTTGAGGAACTGGTGTCGGGTGAGGACTGGCGGCGGGCGATCGAGTTCGCCGCCCGGTTCCGGTCGCGCTCGTTCAACAACACCCTGCTGATCTGGGCGCAGCACCTGGACGCCTACGAGCAGGGCCGGGTGCCGACCCCGACGCCGACGTGGGTGGCCGGGTTCCAGGACTGGAAGAAGATGGGCCGCTGGGCAGAGGCCGGCGGCGGCTATGAGATTCGCGCGCCGGTCAGGGTGCGGTTCGCGACAGCGACTCCGAAGGACCCGGCCTCGTGGCGACGCCTGACGAAGGGCGAGAAGCCGCGCCCTGGCGAGGTCGTGCAGCGCCGGATCGTCAGCGTCGTCCCGGCCCATGTCTGGGATGTGTCCCGGACTCACGGTGCGGAGCTTCCGGAGCTGCCGAGCCCAAAGCTGCTGGAAGGCGAAGCACCTGCCGGTCTATGGAAGGGCCTGGCCGCCCAGGTCGAGTCGCTGGGGTACGAGGTGCTGCACATGCCAGACGGCGACGCGATGCACGGCGCGAACGGCATGACCGACTTTGAGAGCCGCCAGGTGCTCGTGCGTACCGACATGGACCCGGCCGCGCAAGTGAAGACTCTCGCGCACGAGCTGGGCCATGTGCGTTTGCACGGCCCGAACCAGCAGGACGCGCGCCAGCATCGCGGGATCGGTGAGGTCGAGGCCGAGTCGGTCGCGCTGATGATCGCCGCTGCGCATGGCATGGACACCAGCGACTACACGATCCCCTACGTCGCCGGGTGGGCAGCGAGCGTGGACGGCAAGGACCCGGTGCAGGTCATCCGGGACACCGGCGAGAAGGTCCGGCGCACCGCGACCGAGGTCCTGGGCCAGCTCGACACGATCCAGCTCGGCAACGGCAACCCGGTCTCGCTACGGCTCGACGGCCCCGAACACTCTGGACCCGAGCAAGCGCCGCAGGTGGAGCCGCTGCCCGAGCGAGAGCCGCAGAGGGTGCAGGCGGTGCCGGGGCGGGGGCTGTGATGGTCTCCCCCGGAGCCCTCGCCGCCGTGTTCGACCGGCTCGACGGTCTGCCGTTGCCGGAAGCGGCACGCGAGCTGGCGAGGGCCGGGGTGCCGGTGTTCCCGTGCGTGCCCGGCGAGAAGACCCCGATCGTGCGCCGGGGCTTCCAGCGCGCGACGACCGATCCGCGCCGGGTGGCGGGGTGGTGGCAGTGGAGGCCGGGCGCGAACATCGGCATCCCGACAGGCGCTGCCTCGGGTCTGGTCGTGATCGACGTGGATGTGCACGGCGTCGACGGGTACGCCTCATACGCGCGGGCGGCACGCGCGGGTCTGATCCCGGCGCCGTTGGCGACGGTCACGACGCCCACCGGCGGTCAGCACGCCTACTTCCCAGCCGTCCCCGCTCGAATGCAGCGGTCATGGGCGGTCGGCAAGGCCGGGGTCGACTTCCGCGGGAACGGCGGCTACGTCATCGCCCCGCCCTCGGTGCTCATGCTGGACGGCGCACACGTCTCGTACCGGGTCGAGCAGGTCATCGCCGGTGCGGTCGAGCCGGTGGATGCGGTGCGCCTGCGCGACTTCCTCGATCCCCCACCGCCGCAGCGGCCGGTGCAGGCGGGCAGACCGGTGGCGGGGCGGGAGGACGCGGACCGGCTGGCGGCGTGGCTGTCCCGGCAGGTCAAAGGCGACCGGAACTACAAGCTGTTCTGGGCCGCGTGCCGTCTGGCCGAGGCGAACGTGCCGGTCTCTGATGCCCTGGATGCGCTGGTGCGTGCTGAGCAGCCCGACTTCGGGGAGCGGGAGATCACTCGCACCGTCTACAGCGCCTATCGCAGGGTCGGCGCCGGCGCCCGCCGGGAACGCTCCGCCTCCTCTGCGAGCCCGCCAGCGGGCGGGTGGGCTCCGCGTGACCCAGGGCTCCGGGCGGGCGCGGCGAGTGGGCTGGGATGAACAGGGTACGGGGGCGGCGCTGGGCGGTGGTCACGTCGGTTGCCGGGACGGTGTTCATCGCGGCTGGCGCGTTCTGGCTGTCGTTCACCGCGTTGGCCGACCTCGCCCACCGCTCCGGGATCGGGGCAGGGCAGGCGTGGGCGTGGCCACTGATCGTCGATGGCGTGATCGTGGTGTCCACGGTCGCGGTGGTCGCGCTCGCCGGTGAGAAAGCGGCCTGGTATCCGTGGACGTTGCTGATCGGCGGCGCGGCGGTGTCGGTGACGGCGAACTCTCTGCACGCGGTCGTCGCCGCGGACGCCGACGTGCCCGGCCCACTGGCGGCCGCGGTTGCCGCGGTACCGCCGGTCGTGCTGCTGGCGATCACCCATCTGACCGTTGTCTTGACCCGATCCGCCGCGCGTCCTGCCGATGCGCCAGAGACCGCGGCACAGATCGAGACCGCACCCGCCGTGCCGTCGCCAGCCGAGTCCGGCATCACTGAGGCGGACGAGGACGGTGGGCCGGATCGTCGGATGCTGGCGGCGGAGCTGCGCGAGCGGGAGTGGTCGAACAAGGCCATCGCCCGGCACCTGGGGGTGCATCCCTCGACGGTCGGCCGGTGGCTGCCACGCCCCGAGCATCCCGACGCGCACCGGAGTAATGAGGCCGGCCCGTCTGGGCCTGAGCCCGTGAGGGAAGGAGCCACGCCATGAGCGACCAGGACCAGACGAACCCGGCAGAGCAGCACCACGGCCCGCCCCAGGTCGCGCAGTCACAACAGGCACGGACGACTCCGAACCCTGCCGAGGACGCGGAGGCCGCGGGCACGTCGGACGCGATCAAGGAGGCCGCGTCCCGCAGGGCCGCGAAGGAGAAGCTGGCGCTGGTGCGGGGACGGGGCGTGGACTGGGTGCGCCCGACCGACCTGTTCGCCCACGGCGGCGGGGCCTTGTCCCGACGCGGCATCGACGTCACCGCCGCGGGGAGCCACCGTTTGCGAGCCCCGATCGACAAGGGTGCCCGGTGGGCCGCAGAGCGGGCGCGCCGCCTGCCACCGCTGTCGGCGTTCGGGCGTCATGGTGGCACCGATCGGGGCCAGGCCCGGTCCGGGGTCGGGATGCGCTAGCAGGTGGTGGTGAGTCGTGGACGCCCGGTTGGCAGAGGTGAGACCCGCAGGAGTCTGCGGGTGCACCTGCCCGCCAGGAGGTGCCCCGACCATGACCGACAACACCAGAACTACCGGCACGGCGAACACCAGCACGCCCGGTGAGGACTACCGCAGCAGCGAAGGGCTGCGTGCCCTGCTGTGCCGGATCCACGCTGCGGGGCGTGGCGCGTGGGAGCAGGACCCCGTGGCTGCGGAGCTGATGGCGTTCGCGGCCGAGAAGTACGCGGCCCTGGCGCACAAGCATCGGCTCGATCCGTGGGAGGCCGCGTCAGCGGCGTTCGACGTGATGCGGTCCAAGGCCGCCCGCACCGCGGAGGACCCGTGGGCGGTCGTCACGCACGCGGTGCGGATCACCTGCATCGCCGAGGAACGCGGCCAAGGACTGCTGTGCTCGACCCACCAGGCGCGCCGGCCCCGCTACTCGGTGTTCCACGACCCCGAACGGCTCTCCGACCGGGAGAACCCGCTGGACGACTACCACCCGGCGTTCCAGGTCACTGACCCGCACGACGGCGACGGTCACGGTGACGAGGCTGAGCGGGACGGTTCGGAGCCGACGTCCGCGACCGCGGCGGTGGAGGATGCGATCACGCTGCTGGTGCTGCTGGGCTGGCCGGCCGACACCGCGCGGACGGCGGTGGAGCACGTCTGCGGGGCGCTGACCCGGGTCGGGAATCGGCACACCGCCTACGAGACGCTGCGGCGCGACAAGCACGCCCGCGCCTTACTCGACCTACCGGGCCGGACCTGGGCGGTGCTGCTGCGCGCTCTGCTGGGCAGCCCGGACCCGGCGCTCGCGGCAACCGGCGCGGGACGCGGCATGCTGCTGCGGCTACTGATCGGCGAGACGCTCCCGGTGCTGCTGCGCGACGACGACCTCGTGCTCACCCTGTCTCTGGCCGCACCCGGCACGAACACGCGCGGCACCGACGCGTCGCGGGGTGCGCGATGAGCGCACCAGCCGGTCGCATCGAGCTGGAGAGGACGGTGGACTCCATCACCGTGGGCCGCCGACACCGCACCGACCTGGGCGACCTCGACGCCCTGGCGGCGTCGATCGACCGGCACGGTCTGTTGCAGCCGCCGACGATCACCCCGGACGGGACGCTGGTGTGCGGGGCGCGGCGGCTCGCGGCGATCAAGCAGCTCGGGCACCGGCGGGTCAGCGTGTGGGTGCGCTCGGGCATCTCGGACCGGCTCGGGCATCTGCTGGCCGAACAAGACGACAACCAGCTCCACAAGGCCCTCAGCCCGATCGAGGCCGCCGGCTTGTATCGGGAGATCAAGGAACTCATGGCCGAGGACGCCGCCCGAAGGAAGGCGGCCACCCAGTTCCAGGCCGGTCACAAGCCCGGAGAACATGGTCCCGCCGATTCGGCGGGACCACCCGCACCCGGCCAGCTCGGGGATGCTCGCGCGCAGGCGGCGCGCATGGTGACCGGCTCGTCTTCCTACACGCGGCTGGAGCAGATCGGTTTCCTGCAACGCCTGGCCGACGACCCCACCACCCCGGAGGTGCTGCGCGCTCAGGCCCGCGACGGGTTGGCGCAGATCGAGGCCGGCGCGCCGGTCAACCCGATCTTCCAGCACCTCCGCGATGCGCACGCCGAAGCCGGCACCGACCGGGATCGGCGGCTGCACGAGCTGGCCGACGAAGCACTTGCCCGCGTCCATGCCGCCAAGCGCGGCAAGGCCACGAAGCCGGCCGCACCGTCTCGTCGCCCGGTCGACGCGGACGAGGAGCCGGTGCGGTTCTCGGTGCGTGCGTTCGTGCTGACCTGGGGCGAGATGGAAGCGTGGTGGACGCACTACGACGTGGACGAGTTGGCCGCCGAACTCACCGACGAGCAGATCGCGGCGTTCGTCGCCGCCGTCGAGGGCACGGTCGCGTTCGCCGACCGGCTCCGCACCGCCCGCGCCGGCGCACAGCAGGACCGGCCGCTGCTGCGCGCCCTCTGAACCACCTCGTCGCGTCAGTCGCGGGCGGGTTCACCTGACGGGTATGAAGACGAATCTCGCCTCCTGGTCCCGTGGCCGGCTGATCGCCGTGATCGCCGCCGGGCTCGTGCTGCTGCTCCTGGTCGGCGTCGGCGTCTACGGGCTCATCACCGGCCCGCGACCGCCCGACGATCGCGCCCCCGACCCTGCGCCCACGGCCACCGCGCCCGGTGAGACCGACCCCGTGGCGCCGGGCCTGCCGCGGGTCGTGCCCTCGCACGATCCGGACGAGTTCGCCCGCAACGTCGCGGAGGCGCTGTTCGGCTGGGACACCGGGTCGGGGCTGATGCCGCTGGACTACACCGCCGGACTCTTGGAGGTCGGCGACCCCTCCGGCACCGAGCAGGCCGGGCTCGCCTCGGACATCGCCGCCTATCTGCCCTCGCGGGAGGCATGGATCGAGCTGCGCAAGTATGCCACCACCCAGCACCTGGTCATCGACCGCTCGTTCGTTCCCGAGGCCTGGGATCAGGCGGTCGAGCAGGCTCAGCCCGGGCAACTCCCTCCCGGTGCCACCGCGATCACGATCGAGGGCACCCGCCACCGTGAAGGCGTCTGGAACGACGAACCCGTCACCGCCGAGCAGTCGGTGTCGTTCACCGTGTTCCTGGCCTGCCCGCCGCCGGCGCCGCAGTTCCGCACCGGCCTGTGTCATGTGTTGCGCCTGTCCCAGCTCGACAACCCACTCCGATAGCCGGAGGTCGTGCCGTGCTGAAGAAGGTCGCCGCCGCCGTTCTCGCGCTGGTCCTCCTGGGTCCCACGCTGGCCCTGGTCGGGGTCGGCGTGCTGATGAATCCTGCCGCCGCGAACTGCGTGGTCCCTGGCGGCTCCGTCACCGTGGGAAGTGTCCCGGAGTCGCTGACGGTCACCACCGCCGAGGGCACCACGTTCACGGTGAACAAGACCCAGCTCACGCACGCGGCCACGATCATCACGATCGGAGGCGGCATCGAGGGCGTGGGTCGTCCCGGGATCACGATCGCGCTGATGGCCGCGCTGACCGAGAGCACGCTGCGGCAGTTGGCGAACACCGGCACCTACCCCGAGAGCGGCGACTACCCCAACGACGGCAACGGGTCGGACCACGACAGCTTGGGGCTGTTTCAGATGCGCCCGCAATCGGGCTGGGGCACCGTCGCGGACCTGATGGACCCGACCTACCAGGCCAAGGCGTTCTTCGGCGGGCCGACCGGCCCGAACTACCCGAGCCCGCGAGGTCTGCTGGACATTCCAGGCTGGCAGCAGATGGACCCCGGCGAGGCTGCCCAAGCCGTCGAGGTCAGCGCTTACCCGGACCGCTACCGCAACTATGAGCCGGTCGCCGAAGCCATCGTCGATGCCCTGACCGGTGCGTCCGGTTCTGGAAGCGGTTCGGCCGGCCCGGCAGTGTCCGTGGTCGCGGCGGGTCCGGTGGCGCAGTCCGCGCGCGTGGTGGTCCCGCTCCCGGAGGGGACGTGGGTGCTCACCAGCGAGTTCGGGCCCCGCATCCACCCGATCACCGGAGCGTCATCGTTCCACACCGGCACCGACTTCGCTGCCCCGGATGGCACCCCGATCCTCGCCGCTGCGGACGGCACCGTGACCGTCGCGGAGTTCTCGGGCGGCTACGGCGGACTGATCGTTATCGAGCACCACATCGACGGTCAGATGGTGGCGACCGCCTACGCCCACATGTGGCAGCACGGCATCCACGTCCAGGCCGGTGACCGGGTGGTCGCCGGGCAGCACATCGGCGATGTCGGCAGCTCCGGCAACTCCACGGGGCCGCATCTACATTTCGAGGTCAGGCCGGGCGGCACCAACGGCGAGGCCGTCGACGCGGCGGCGTGGCTCAACGCCCACAACGCCGCCGACCTGCCCGAAGCCACAGTCGGAAGCCCCGCCGGATGCGCCCCCGGCGGCACGACGAGCGAGCCGGTCCCGCTGGACGGCGACCCCGACCGGATGGTCGATGACCCCACCAGTAGCGGGCAGATCACCGCGCGGCTGCTGCACCTGTACGAACAAGGCACCAGCGCGTTCCCCGACACGAGATGGGCCTGCTACTCACCGCGCCCCGGCACCGTCTCCGAACACCCCTTGGGGCGTGCCTGCGACATCACATTCGGCAACACCATCGGCCAACAGCCGACCCCGGCACAACTCGAGGGTGGGTGGGCGGTGACGAACTGGATGAAGGACCACGCCCAGACCCTCGGGGTGGAGTATCTGATCTGGCAGGACAAGATCTGGTCCCTGGCCCGCGACGCCGAAGGATGGCGCGACTACACCCGCGGGACGGATATCACGACAAGGCACATCGACCACCTACACGTCACCGTCAAGGCCGGTGCGTGATGGACGTGTTCCCCGACTTCGACGGTCTTACCGGGATCGGTGATCTGGAACAGGTCATCGGTGCCCTGCTCACAATCGTGCTCATCGTCGCGGTGCTGATGATCGTCGTCTCGGCGATCTGCTGGGCGCTGGGCACCTCCCACGGCAACCACTCCCTGGCCTCCAAGGGCCGGATCGGGGTGCTCGTCGGCGTCGGCGCGGCCGTCCTCGCCGGTGCCGGTGTCGCGTGGGTGAACTGGCTCATCGTCCTCGGCCGCCAGCTCTGACCCTGCGCCAAACAGTGCGCGCTCAGGGTGTGGCTGGCTCACCTCGCCGCTGAACCAGCCATCTGCTCAGCAAGGGAGTAACCGCCGTGATCGACATCGACCCCAACAGCTCCGGCCTGCCCGGCATCGAACAGCTCCGCACCATCGTCGGCGCCGTGATGACCGTCGGCCTCATCCTCAGTGTCCTGGCGCTGATCGCGTCCGCGATCGTCTGGGCCTACGGCGCCAACAGCTCCAACCCGCACCTGTCCGGGCGAGGGAAGCTCGGCGTCCTGATTTCCTGCGGCGCGGCGGTGATCTGTGGCGCGGCGGTGACGCTCGTGAACTTCTTCTGGGACGTCGGCCAGGCCGTCTGATGCCGGCCCGCACAACAGGAGATTCGCGATGAGTGTCTGCGACGTTCCGATCATCTCGTCCGTCTGCGATGTGGCCGGCGAAGCGGCCGCGACGGTCGTGGCGGCCCCGTTCGACTGGCTCGCCCAGGCGATGGGAGGTGCAGCCGGCTGGCTGATCGAGGCAATGTGGACGGTGTTCGACACCACCACACTGGTCGATGTTCAGACGGACGGGTTCACCAGCGTCTACAACCTGATCTTCGGCATCGGCGTGTTCCTGGTGCTGATCTTCTTCTGCCTGCAACTGATCACCGGGCTGATCCGCCGCGACCCCACCGCCCTGTCCAGGGCCGCACTCGGAGCAGCGAAATCGGTGCTCGGCGCGTTCGTCGTGATCACGCTGACCGCGCTCGCGCTGGAGATCGTGGACCAGCTCTGCATCGGCATCATCCAGGCCTCCGGGGAGACCACCGGGACGATGGGCGACAAGATCATCCTGCTCGCCGCCGGGCTCACCGGCATCAACATCGCCGCACCCGGCGTCGGCGCGATCGTCACGATCTTCCTGGCCGGGCTGATGATCGCCGCCGTCTTCATCGTTTGGTTCAGCCTGCTCATCCGTAAGGCGCTGCTACTGGTGGCCGTGGTGCTAGCGCCGATCGCGTTCGCCGGAGCGTCCTGGGACGCCACCAAAGGGTGGATCGGCAAATGGGCTGCATTCGTGATCGCGCTCATCATCTCCAAGCTCGTACTCGTCGTGATCTTCCTGCTCGCTATCACCCAGATCGCCACCCCGATCGAGGCAGACATCACCGCCGTTACTGAGCCGATCACCGGCACCGTTCTCATGGGTATCGCAGCCTTCGCCCCGTACATGGTCTACCGGTTCGTGTCGTTCATCGGATTCGACCTCTACCAGCAGATGGGCACCGAGCAAGAGGCCAAGAACGCCCTCAACCGTCCCCTGCCGCTGCCGTCCAAGCCCCAGGGCGGCAGCGAGCCGAAGAAGGTTCTCGATGACCCCCAGGGTGGCGCCCCGCAGGGCGGGTCGGGCACAGGACCGGGCGGCTCCCCGCAGGGCGGGTCGGGCACAGGACCGGGCGGCTCCCCGCCGCGCAACCCGGCGCCCACCGCGGGCGCGACCGGGACAGGAGCGGACGCCGGAGCCGGTGCGGGTGCCGGGGCGGGCGCTACTGCGGCTGGTCCCGCGGCTGCGGTCGTCGTCGGGGCGCAGGTCGCCAAGGGAGCCGCTGAAGCCGGGCCGAAGGCAGGCAAGGCGGTTGCGGGTCAGGCGGAGGCCGCCGCGAGCGGCGCTGAGGGGCAGGCCGGTGGTGGGGCCGCGCCGTCGAAGGCGCCCCCGCCGCCCTCCGCGCCGCAGCCGCGTACGCCCGCACCGTCCAAGCCTGTGCCGCCGCAGACCGGGAAGGAGTGACGCATGTCCGCGACGGAACGGAAGGCGCCCGGGAGCGAGCTGACCCCGGTGAAGTTCTCCCGCCTCACCCGGCGGGGTGTGCTGCTGGGCCTGTCGGTCTCCCAGCTCGTCGCCGCCGGCATCGGCGGGCTGACCATGCTGGCCGCGCTCTACGCCGGCGCCGGAATGCTGCTGGCCTACACCGCCCCGATCTGGGTGCTCGCCGCGGTGCTGACCTGGGTGCCCATCGCCGGGCGGCCGATGGTCGAATGGCTCCCGGTCACCTGCTGGTGGCTATGGCGTACCACCGGCGGGCAGCTGCTCTACCGGCGGCGGATCGTCAAACCGCGTCCGGCAGGGAATCTCGCGTTGCCCGGCGACATGGCCCGGTTGCGGGAGCATCTGGACCCCGAGACCGGGGCGTGCATGATCCACGATCCCCGCCAGGCCACGCTCACCGTGGTCTGCGAGGTCACCCACCCCGCATTCGTGCTGCTCGATCCCGGCGAGCAAGAACGCCGGGTCACCTCCTGGGGGCGGGTGCTGGCCACGGTATGCCGGTCGGGGCGGATCGCGACCCTGCAAGTGCTCGAACGCACCCTGCCGGACTCCGGGGCCGGGCTGGCCGAATGGTGGGCCGAGCACGGCACCGCCGATGACTCCTGGGCCGCTCAGACTTACGCCGAGCTGATCGAGCGGGCCGGTCCCGCCGGCGAACGACACGCCACCACGATCAGCCTCTCCCTGGACATGAAGACCGCGGCTCGGCAGATCAGGACCGCCGGAGGCGGCATCCGCGGCGGTGCCGCGGTGCTCCGCCAGGAGATGGCGACGCTCACGGCCGCGCTCCGTTCAGCGGACCTGGCCCCTGTCGGCTGGCTCGGTCCCGGACAAGTCGCCGTGATCCTGCGCTCGGCCTACGACCCTGCCGTCGCCGCGACGCTGGAACGGCACGGACGACTCGGCCAGGAGCTCGCCACGGCCGGGCCGGTCGCGGTCACCGAGACATGGGGCACCCTGCGCACCGATTCGGCCTGGCACGCCGTCCTGTGGGTCGCGGAATGGCCGCGGTCGATGGTCTATCCGGGGTTCCTCGCCCCGGTGCTGCTGTCCACCGGCATCCAACGGTCGGTGTCGCTGATCTACACCCCGATGCGCTCAGACCAAGCAGCCCGCGACATCCGCAAGAAGAAGGTCGAACACATCTCAGACGCCGCACAGCGCGCACGAATGGGACAAATCGAGGACGCCAGTCAGACCGCTGAGTACCAAGACGTGCTCCAACAGGAGGCCGACCTCACCGCCGGACACGGGGTACTTCGCGTCTCCGGCCTCATCAGCGTCTCCGCGCCCACCCTCGACGAGCTGGAAGCAGCCGTCGCCGCGATCGAACAGTCCGCGATCCAAGCCTCCTGCGAGACGCGCAGGCTCGTCGGCCAGCAAGCGGCGGCGTTCACCGCCGCGGCGATACCGCTGTGCCGGACGGTGTGACCCGCGGGCTCACCTGACCGGCATCGAGAGACCCAGCACAGATGGAGGCCCGTGATGCCCACGTTCACCGATCCCGCCCACGACGCCAATGAGGCCTACGAAGCGTTGCGCGGGCTCGCGCACGCCACCCGCACCGTTGAGGACCCGTCCGACAGCTACGCCGTGATCGGTGACCTGCTGGGCGGGATGCGGTCGCTCCGACAAGTCCTGGATCAGCTCGCCAACGCCCACTTGAACCATCAGCACCAGGTCACCGACGAGGCCCGCGACCAGGCCGGCGGCGCGGTCGAGGCGCTGTCCGCAGCCGACGAGCTGCACCACGCCGGCACGCTCATCGACCAGGCCCACGACCGGCTCAACGCAGCGATGACCCACTCCGGCCGGATCGTGTGGAACCCCCACGGACCGCTGGCGGAACGGTGGGTCGGGATCGTGTTCCTCCACGGCGAGGAAGCCGACCGAGTGCTCGACCTCATCGACCGAGAAGGGCCGGAGGCGGGGATCGAGAATCTGTCCGGATGGGACTACGGCGATGAGACCACCGACGCTGCCTTGCAGAACGGCGACGTTCACGACCGCGCCCCCGCCTACGCCGGCGACCATCAGGCGGAGACCGGCGACTACGCGATGACCTACAACCCGCAGGCGGGACACGTCGCCCTCTACCGGCGGCACCTGATCCGGCCCGAAGACGCCATCGACCCGCCCGCCGAATCCTCCGTCCCAGCTCGGCGCCCACCGGCCGGCTCCGCGGCCACCGGGCGCCGCAGCGCCGGTCGCGACAAGTCGTGGTTCAGCCATCCCGGCGTGGCCGCGGTCAAGCAGAACCGCGGGCTGTCGCTGTGAGCCGGGACGAGAAGCTGCACACCGCGGTCCTCGTCGCGCCCGCCTCTGAGCGGCGGCAGCTGCGCAAGGCACGGAGGGAGGCGGCGGCCCGGCTCGTCGCCGAGCAGCGCCAGGCCGAGAGAGCGACGGCACGAGCCCGGATGGAGGCTGAGCGCGCGGAACGCCGCGCCACGGTCTATCTGCCGCCGGCAGGTGAGCCCGGTCCGGCGATGCTCCGCACTCCGGGACGGTTCCGGCTTCCCCGACATCAGGACACCAGCGCCGTGCTCGCCGGCCACTACCCATTCCTCGCCGAGGCCGGGCTCGGGCCACAAGGGATGTTCATCGGCCAGGACCTCTACAGCGGGTCGTCGTTCGTGTACGACCCGTGGGTGCTGTACCAGCGGGGCATCATCACCGCCCCGAA
Organism: Aeromicrobium sp. EU05-FHT14F07; assembly: GCF_058790455.1. Classification (NCBI taxonomy): domain Bacteria; kingdom Bacillati; phylum Actinomycetota; class Actinomycetes; order Propionibacteriales; family Nocardioidaceae; genus Aeromicrobium; species Aeromicrobium sp. EU05-FHT14F07. The sequence goes on along the minus strand of NZ_JBYTCR010000011.1, from coordinate 25,723 downwards.
CCTGATCCTGGCGGGCATCGTCGGCTCCGGGAAGTCGTCGCTCGCCAAGAGCCTCTACACCCGCAGCCTGCCCTTCGGCTACCGCGTCTACGTACCCGGCGACCCCAAGGGCGAACACACCGGCGTCGCCGAAGCCGTAGGAGGCAAAGCCATCATCCTCGGACATGGGATGGGCAACCGCCTCAACCCGCTCGATGAGGGCTACCGCCCCGGCGGCCTCAGCGACCAGGAGTGGGCCATCACCCTCGCCGCACGGCGCCGTGACCTGCTCGGCGCGCTCACCGAGACAGTGCTCGACCGCCCGCTCGCGCCTCTGGAACACACCGCAATCGACACCGCACTCGCCGGGGCGGTGCGCGACGCGGACGTGCCAATCCTGCCGATGGTGGTCGACCGACTGCTGCGCCCCGACCCCGCCGACGACCCCGACGGGCGGCTGACCGAGGACGGCCGGCAAGTGGGACACGCCCTGCGCCGTCTGGTCCGCGGTGACCTCAGCGGGCTGTTCGACGGCCCCAGCACCCTGAGATTCGATCCATCGCTGCCGATGGTCAGCCTGGACCTGTCCCGCGTCACCGAGAACAGCACCCTCATCAGCGTGCTCATGACCTGCTCGTCAGCGTGGATGGAAGCCGCGCTGCTCGACCCGAACGGCGGACGCCGTTGGGTCATCTACGACGAAGCCTGGCGGCTCATGTCCCACCCGGCGCTACTGCGACGGATGGACGCACACTGGCGGCTCGCGCGGCACTACGGACTGGCGAACCTGCTCGTGTTCCACAAGCTCACCGACCTGGAAAACGTCGGCGACCTCGGCTCAGCGAACCGGGCGCTCGCGAACAGCCTGCTCGCGAACGCCGAGACCCGGATCGTCTACCGGCAAGAGACCGACCAGCTCGGCCCGACCGCGGCCGCGCTTGGACTCACCGGCACCGAACAACGTCTCCTGCCGGGGCTCGGCACCGGGCAAGGGCTCTGGCGGATCAAGGACAGGTCGTTCGTAGTGCAGCACCAGCTCCACCCCGCCGAGCTGGCCGCGTTCGACACCACCGCCCGCATGACCGGGAACTCCTAGAAGTTCCCCAGATTCCTGACGGTTTTCGCGAGAGCTTCAAGGTCCTCCAGGACGTCTCTGGGCCCGTTGGGAGCGAACAGCCCGGCGTTCGACAACGGACAGGCTGTCGGATTATGTCGACGCGTCTGGCTCTACGCCTGGGTGGGGACGGGTGTCTGCTGGTAGAGGGCAAGTCGCCACGTGCCGTCGTGCCGGGTGTAGACGCTGGACATGAGCGCGGTGAACGCGGGCTCATCCTCGTCGCGGTAGGCGCGGCCGGTGTAAACGAGGATCGCGTGATCGTCGCTGAGGGCGATGAGTCGCTCGTCGGCGATGTCGTAAGTCCGCCACGGCGGTGCTTCGCCCAGGGAGTCGATGACCGCCTGCCGGTCGAAAACCTGACCGTGGGCGAGAACCATGACGCCGTCGCTGGTCATGATCTGCCCGTAGAAGTCCGCGCCTGTGCTGTTACAGAGGGATCTCCATCCCTGGTGTTCGAGGTCGAGCAGCTCGTCGAGCACGGTACGTCTCCTTCGTTGGCCGGGGTTTCAAGCCTACGAGGAGATTGATTCCCCGGACGTTCACGAATCCTGACCTGAGCCGCGCCGCCTTCACGCAGGAGGACTCTGGCTCACCTCGCGGCCATGAGGAAACCCGAGCCCGAATCTGTCCCGGTATCCATTCCGCTCATCGTGCTCGATGTGCACGAGGACGGGACTGTTACTGTCACGGTCGACGGGAAGCCACTGGACCCGGACCCGGTCGCGGGGCCGTGGCGGCGCTCCTCGTTCGGGCAGATCATCGACCACGCCACGAACGACCGGACGATCCCGGCACGGGTCGAGGTCCGCGAGTCGGACGGAACGACCTTCACCGACATCATCGCGCCCCGACGCCGCCGACCCTCCCTCCCACACCCCGCACCGGAGCAGGCGGCGCTGCCGGTGTTCCACACCGTCACCGGCGACGGATTCGTTCCCGGTGAGGACGTGGCAGTCGCCGTCGTCACCGGGCACACCGACGCCGCCGGGACCGGCACCGCCCGCGCCTTAATCGATCCCGCCCATCTCGGGCCGGATACTTCGGGCGGGGTCGTGGAGGTGCTGCTGGTCGGCCGCATCTCTGGCACCACGATCATCCGGCGGATCGAGCTGTGAACGGCCAGGGCCGGCAGACCGGCTCTTTCGGAGACGAGCTGACCAACGCCGCGATGATCGGGCTGGTCGTCTTGTTCGGCGTCGCTCTCGTGCTCCGCGGTGCCGGATCGGTCGCGGCATTCCTCACCGACACCGGCCAGCCCGCCGGCGACGCCGCCTCCGGGATAGGCGTGCTGTTCAATCCCGGCGACCCCGCCACAGCGCTCGACGCCCCGGGCCTGAACCCGGTGGCGTACTGGACGGTCACGAGCCTGCTGCTGTCCGCTCTGGCAGCGGGCGGACTGTGGGCGTGGTCGCGGCTGCGCCGGCACACGCACCGGGTCGAGCAGGACCCGCGACGGATGGCCGGTATCGCCACCCGGCACGAGGTCGCCGCCGCTGCGTCCGAGAAGGCACTGCTGCGCCGCGCCGGGAACCTGCGCCCCGGCCTGGATGATCCTCGCGCACGGGATGTCGGCTACCGGCTCGGCGTCTCCAAGGGCGCGAGCGTGTGGGCGTCGGTCGAGGACTCGATCATGGTCATCGGTCCGCCCCGCTCCGGCAAGGGACTGCATCTGGTGATCCCGGCGATCCTCGACGCACCCGGCGCCGTGGTCTGCACCAGCACGAGGCCGGACAACCTGACCGCGACCATGCGCGCCCGCCAGAGAGTCGGCCCCGTTGCTATTTTCGACCCGCAGCACCTCGCCGAAGGACTGCCTGCGGGAATGCGGTGGTCGCCGATCCGGGGCTGCGAATCCCCGCAGACCGCGATGATCCGCGCCACCGGACTCGCCGCCGGCACCGGACTCGCCTCCGGTGGGGTCGATGGCGGCGGGTTCTGGGAAGGCAAGACCAGAGCCGCGCTGCAATCACTCCTGCACGCCGCAGCGATCGACCACCGGCCACCGGCTGAGCTGTTCCGCTGGACCCTCGACCCCACCGCAGCCGCCGACGCGGTGGCGATCCTGACCGGCTCAACCCAAGCAGCGACGGGATGGGCCGAGTCCCTGGAAGCGATGATCGACTCCGACCCCCGCACCCGAGACTCCATCTGGCAAGGCGTGTCCCTCGCTCTCGGATCGCTGGCCGACCCGCGGGTGCTCGATGCCGTGTCGCCCGGTCCCGGCGAGGGCTTCGACCCCGAGCACTTCATCCAGAACCGCGGCACCCTGTTCCTCCTGGCCACCGGGTCCGGCGCAGGGGCCAGCGCCGCGCTGGTTGCCGCGCTGGTGGAAGACCTCATCGAGACCGCCCGGCGGCTGGCTGCACGCTCACCCGGTGCCCGGCTCGATCCGCCGATGCTGCTGGCGCTGGACGAGATAGCCAACCTGTCGCCGCTGCCATCGCTGCCGACCCTCATGGCCGAAGGTGGCGGCTCGGGCATCACGACGATGCCGGTGCTCCAGTCGCTCGCGCAGGCGCGGGACAAGTGGAACGAGCACCAGGCCGGCGCGATCTGGGACGCCTCGATCGTCAAGGTCATCCTCGGCGGCGCGTCCAACAGCCGCGATCTGCAAGACCTGAGCGCGCTCGTGGGGGAACGCGACGAATACACCGACTCCGTGACCCTCGGCGATCACGGCACCCGCTCCAACCAACGCTCCATCCGCCGCATCCCGATCTTCCCGCCCGACCGCATCCGCCGGCTCCCGTTCGGCACCGGCATCGTCCTGCTGCGCTCCGCGCCCCCGATCTTCACCGACCTGCACCCCTGGCCGAAACGCCCCGACGCCGCCCAGCTCACCGCCGACCGTACGGAGATCGAAGCCCTGCTGCGCCGCACCGAGGACTGAACGTCCAGACGCCTCCTGGCCCACCTGCCTGCCACAGCGAGCCCCGGCACGACCCGGGGATGCGAGAGCAGACAGGAGCAGAGCATGTCCGACACCCCACACCAGGACGCCGCCGCGGACGAGGTTCCCGACCCGGACCTGGGCGACACCGACGACGGCTTCGAGGACCCGCTGGTCGCCGAGCCGCCGCACCCGATCAACTGGAACCTGCTGAACGCCGACGACGCCGAGGTCGAGTGGCTGGAACTCAACCGGTGGGTGGACTGGCTCAGGCACACCTACGGCTTGCCCGCCACCGTCATCCCGCCGGCCTGGCACACCCACCCCGAACTGCTGTGGGAACTGTCCGCGCTGCACCTGCACTGGCTCTGCGCCTACGACCCCGAGCAAGACGGCTCCGCGCCGCTCGGCTGGCACCGCGACTTCGCCGACGCCCGCCAACGCCTCCGCGACTGGGTGGCTGCCTCGGGCACGAAGCTTGACCACGACCGGCCCACCAGGCAGACAGTCTGGCCCGGCGAGGAACCCGCCGACCCCATCGAAGATGTGCCGATCATCGACCGCGACGCCGAGTTCGTGGAGTTCGTCATGACCGACGTCCAAGCCCGCCGCGTAGCCGAGGAAGCCTTCTACCGCGACCTCGACCCGGACACCGGAGAAGTCTCATGAGCGAGAAGGCCGAGGCACTGGTCGTGTCGCCGCTGCTGGATAGTCGTGAGGTTGCCACGTACTTGAAGGTGTCAGAGTCCACGCTGTCGCGGTGGCGATCGGCCGGGACCGGGCCACCGTTCCTGCGGCTCGGCGGGATTGCCCGATATCGGCTCGATGCAGTGGACCGCTGGCTGGGCGAGCTGGAACGCGACCATGCCTCGGAGGGCTGAGCCGCAGCCGACCGCTGAGCCCAAGCCGGTGCCGCCGATCGGGGTGAAGGTCTCCACAGATATGGAGCGCCGCTCCTACGGCATCCGTGCCCGTGCCCGGTGGACGGACCCGACCACCAAGCGCCGTGTCATTCGCTCGGAGATCGTGCGGGACGAGGCGGCGGCACACGAGTTCTTTGACCAGCTCCGCAACTCGTCCACCAAGGGCATGGACGTGTCCATGACGCTGCTGGAGTTCGTCACCTCCATCGGCGACAGGTGGGCGCGGGGCCTGGACCCGACCTCCACGGGCGAGACGTACGGCTACGGGCTGAAGCTGCGGGTGCTGCCCGCTCTCGGGCACCTGCCGGTCACCCAAATCACGGCCGGGATCATCGACCGCACCATCGACGAGTGGGAGAAGCGTCACGGGGCGTCGACCATCAAGAACACCATCGCGCCGCTCGTCCGGGTGCTCGATGAAGCCGTCCGGGACGGACTGATCCAGATCAACCCCGCCAAGAACCGCGCCAAGCGGAGCCTGAACCGCAACGCCTTCCGCGGACAGTCGGCCGAGCAGTCCTCCCCGCGGGCGCATGCGATCCCGGACATGAGGACCCTCAACCGGCTCGCCAGGGTGTGCGGCAAGGTGCATCAGTCCTACAGCGACTTCGTGATGCTCGCCGCGCTGCTGGCGGCACGGTCCTCGGAGGTGTCCGGGTTGCGGGTCGGTGACGTTGAGTTCGGTAAGAACCTCGTCGTGATCCGGCGGCAGGTCTTCCCCGGCAAAGGCGGCCTGGTCACCAAGCCGACCAAGAGCCGCAAAGAGCGCCGGGTGCCGATCCTCGAACCGCTCCGTCCGGTACTGGAACGCCTCACCACAGGCAAGCAGCCCGAGGACTCTTTGCTGGTCGGACCGAAAGGCGGCTACCTCACCACCGCGACCGTCCGCGACGCCACCAACTGGGACGGCATCGTCGCGAAGCTCGGCCTGCCCGACCTCACCCGACATGGCCTTCGCCACACCGGAGCGACCTGGATGGCCGACGCCGGCATCCCGCTGCACGTCCTCCAAGACATCCTCGGCCACGCCTCGATGGAAACCACCCGTGGCTACCTCCACCCCGACGACCGCCACCTCGCCTCCGCCGCCGAGCAGGCCAACGCCTTCCTCTCCGCCGCTGGACAGCGCAAACACGCCCGGCGCATCGGCCCGGCGGCGAGGAGCCTGTGATGCGTTCCGAGGTCGAGCGAATGCTGCCGGAGGTGCTCTGGTCCCCTTTTGGTCCCCTTATCCACAGAGGAGGGGGTCGAGGCGGTCGGGCCATCCACAGCCGACCTGTCAGCACCGCGCCAGGGGGACCAGAGGGGGACCACAGAAAACGTCCCTCGGACATGACGAAACCCAGGTGAGAACCTGCTCTCACCTGGGCTTTTACGTCGGGCTGACAGGATTTGAACCTGCGACCCCCTGACCCCCAGTCAGGTGCGCTACCAAGCTGCGCCACAGCCCGTGGCATTGTTTTTCAGTTGTTCGGGCCGACCGAAGAGTGGTAAACCACTTAACCCCCAGTCAGGTGCGCTACCAAGCTGCGCTACAGCCCGAACAACCTGAGCCAGCCTACCGTACGCGTCCGTCGCGACCCCACCTGGCCTCACCCGCTCCGGAGGGGCAGGGTCCGGCGGCTCGTGAAGCGCCGCGGGACGTCGTCCACCGGGTCGGTGAAGGCCAGCTCGTGCGCCAGGAGCTGCAACGGCGTGCTCATGTCGTCGACCGCGACGTCGAGCACGTCGGGGTACAGCGGGTCACCGACGATCGGCACCCCGAGGCCGCAGAGGTGCAGGCGCAGCTGGTGGGTCCGGCCGGTCTCAGGTCGCAGGCGGTAGACGGCACTGCCGTCCCGGACCTCCTGCAGCTCCACGTGCGTCACCGCGTTCACCGGGGCGTCCGGCACGACCTCGGCGCGCAGCGTCCCCCGGTCCTTGCGCACGTGGTCGCGGACCGTGGTCGGCAGCTCGAGGGACGGGTCGTGCGGCGCCAGGGCCAGGTAGGTCTTGCGCATCGCCCGCTCGGCGAACAGCTGCTGGTACGCGCCTCGCCACCGCCGCTCCTTGACCAGCACCAGGACGCCCGACGTCACGCGGTCCAGACGGTGCGCGGGCGTCAGCTCCGGCAGGTCGAGGCTGTCACGCAAGCGCACCGTGACGCTCTGTCGCACGTGCCGTCCGCGCGGGATGGTCGCCAGGAACGGCGGCTTGTCGACCACCAGGAGCCGCTCGTCCTCGTGCAGCACCTCGATCGTGCCCGGCACCTCCGGCTCGTCACGCAACGCACGGTGGAACCACACGAACGTGTGCGGGCGGTAGGGCTCCTCGCCCGTGAGCGGGGTCCCGTCGTCGAGCACGAACCGACCCTCGGCGAGCAGCTCCTCGACCCCGACGCGCTCGGGCAGCTTCTGGCGCAGCCAGGCACCCATCGTGGGGGCGGGCGACGGTCGCGTGCGGTCGTGGTCGGGCGTGCGCACCCAGGCGGCACCGAGCCCGTGGCGCGGCGGCAAGGGCGAGCGAGGCGGCACGGGGCCCTCCCGTCAGCGCTTGCGCTTCTCGCGCGGACGCTGCTGGATGTGGATCGGCGTGCCGACGAACCCGAACTCCTCGCGGAGTCGACGCTCGACGAAGCGCACGTAGCCCGCGTCCAGCTTGCCCGACGTGAACAGGATGAAGGTCGGCGGAGCAGTGGAGGCCTGCGTGCCGAAGAGGATCTTGGCCTGCTTGCCGCCCCGCACGGGGTGCGGGTGCTCGGCGACGAGCCGCCCGAGGAAGGAGTTCAGCGCCCCGGTGCCGATGCGCGTCTCCCAACCCGCCAGGGCGGCGTCGAGCGCACGCACGAGCCGGTCGACGTGCCAGCCCGTGCGGGCGGCGATGTTGATCCGCGGCGCCCACTGGACCTGCACCAGCTCGCGCTCGATCTCTCGCTCCAGGTAGTAGCGACGCTCCTCGTCGACCTTGTCCCACTTGTTGAACGCGACGACGAGGGCGCGGCCGGTCTCGGCGACCGAGGACACGATGCGGATGTCCTGCTCCGTGAACGGCATGCTCGCGTCGACGATGACGACGGCCACCTCGGCCCGCTCGATCGCGGTCGACGTGCGCAGGCTCGCGTAGTACTCGTGCCCCGACGCCTCGCGGACGCGTCGGCGGATGCCGGCGGTGTCGATGAAGCGCCACTCGCGCCCGCCGAGCTCCACGAGCTCGTCGACGGGGTCGACGGTGGTGCCGGACGCGTCGTCGACGACGACCCGGTACTCCCCCGCGAGCTGGTTCAGCAGGCTCGACTTGCCCACGTTGGGCTTGCCGACGATGGCGACGCGACGCGGCCCGCCGATCTCGGACTCGCGCTCCTCGGGCGCGTCGGGCAGGGCGGCGAGGACGGCGTCGAGCATGTCGCCGCTGCCGCGGCCGTGCAGCGCCGAGACCGGGTACGGCTCCCCCAGCCCCAGGTTCCAGAGCGACGCCGCCTCGAGCTCGCCCCGCTGGTCGTCGACCTTGTTCGCGGCGAGCACCACCGGCTTCTTCGCCGCACGCAGGATGCGCACGACCGCCTCGTCGGCGTCGGTGATGCCGACCGTGGCGTCGACGACGAACAGGACGGCGTCGGCGGCCTGCACAGCCACCTCGGCCTGGGCGGCGATCCGCTCGGCGAGGCCGCGGGCGTCCGGGTCCCAGCCTCCGGTGTCGACCACGGTGAACGCCTTGCCGTTCCACTCCGCGTCGTAGGGGACGCGGTCGCGGGTGACACCGGGGACGTCCTCGACGACAGCCTCACGACGGCCGATGATGCGATTGACCAGCGTCGACTTGCCCACGTTGGGCCGTCCGATGACCGCCAGGACGGGCAGGGGCGCGTCGCCGCGCGGCGCGGTGGACTCAGACATCGGCGGTTCCTTCGGGCAGGGGGCCGGGCAGCTGCAGGTGCCCGGTGTCGGCGGCCCACTCGACGTGGTGCCGCAGGTGATCGGTGATCCGGCGCCCGACCTCGGCCACGTGGGCCCGGGTGCGGGGCCACGGAACGGGCGCGATCCGTAAGGGTTCACCGTAGACGACGTCGATGCGCGCGCCCCGCGCGGGCCTGCTCTCCGGGTGGCCGCCCGGTGCGCGCGTGCCGAACAGCGCCACCGGCACGACGGGGGCGCCGGAGACCATCGCGAGCCACGCGACGCCGTCCTTCGTGCGCCGCACGTCGCCCGCGCCGCGCTGACCCTCCGGGTACACGACGACGGACTGGCCCGCTGCCAGCGCCCCGGCCGCCGAGCGCAGGGCTCCGACGTCGCGCTCCTCGCGGCGCACGGGGATCTGTCCGGCGAGGCGCAGCACCCGCGCGGTACGACCCTCGAACGCCTCCCGCTTGACCAGGGCGTGGGCCAGCCGCGGCGCGCACAGGATGAGCAGCGGACCGTCGAGCCACCCCACGTGGTTGCTGGCGAAGATCACGGGCCCCGCGACGGGCACGTGGTGCGCGCCGCGCTGGTGCACGTCCCACTGCCGGTCGACGTAGCGGCGCACGACCGGGCGCAGCGACCGGAGGCCGGCCTCCGGCAGGCCGCGCGGCGCGTACGCCGGGGCACCGGCGCCGACGAGGGGCTCGGTCACGTCGTCCGGGCCTCCTCGACCAGTCGGACCACCGCGTCGACGACCTCGTCGAGGGTCAGGTGGGTGCCGTCGATCTGCACGGCACCGTCGGCCCGGGTCAACGGTGACGTCGCGCGGGTGGAGTCGATGGCGTCGCGAGCGGCCAGGGACGCGGCCGTCGCGGCCTCATCGGCCCCGCCGCGCTCCGCGGCACGGCGGGCGGCTCGGGCCTGCGCGTCGGCGACGAGGTAGACCTTGACGGGCGCCTCGGGCGCCACCGTCGACCCGATGTCGCGACCCTCCACGACGATGCCGCCGGACGCCGCGGCGATGATCGCGCGCTGCTGGTCGACGAGCATGCTCCGCACCTCGGGCACGGCCGCCACGGGGCTCACGTGTGCGTTCACGTCGTCCTCGCGGACCGCCTCGGACACGTCGGTGCCGTCGACCGCGATGGTCGGCGCCTGCGGGTCCGTGCCCGACTCCAGCCGCAGGTCGACGGCGTCACGCGCGATGGCGGCGGGGTCGTCGAGGTCGGTGCCCCGCTGCAGCAGCGCCCAGGTGACCGCGCGGTACATCGCCCCCGTGTCGAGGTAGGCCAGCGAGAGGCGCGTGGCCACGCCGCGCGCGGTGCTGGACTTGCCCGATCCGGACGGACCGTCGACGGCGACGACGAAGGGGGTGCTCACAGGTGCTGGCTCCTCGGAGGGGGTGGACGGACGGATCAACGGTAGGCGGACCAGGCGCGTTCGGTGAGCCGGGCGACGAGCTCGTCGGCGCGGTCGGCGGCGACCGCGATCTCGACGAGTCCGACCGGACGACCGAGCTCGTGGTCGATGCGCAGGTCCTCGATGTTGACGCCCGACTCGCCCACGTGGGCGAACAGCCGGGAGAGAGCGCCGGGGGTGTCGGGCACCTGGACGTTGACGACGACCAGCTCCACGGCTTCTCCGCCGTGCTTGCCGGGGATGGCACGGGTGCCGACCCGACCGGCCTCGAGCACGCCCCCGACCACGTCGCCGTCGCGCAGCGCGTCGATGAGGGTGTCGAGATCGTCGCGCACGGCCGTGAGCACGGCACCGATCTCGGCGGCGTTCGTGGTGATGATGTCGCGCCAGAGCACGGGGTCGCTGCCGGCGACGCGCGTGACGTCGCGCAGGCCCTGACCGGCGAGGGCGAGGTGGGCGGGCGGTGCGTCGACGAGGCGGGCAGCGGCCAGCGTCGAGAGGACCTGCGGCACGTGCGACACGAGCGCGACGGCACGGTCGTGCGTGTCGGCGTCCATCACGGTGGGCACGGCGCCGAGCATCACGGCCACCTCCTCGACCAGCCGCACGGCCGCGTCGGTGGCGCCGGCGGCGGGCGTGATGACCCAGGGCCGACCCTCGAAGAGCCGCGCCGACGCCGCCAGGGGGCCCGAGCGCTCGCTGCCGGCCATCGGGTGGCTGCCCACGTAGCGGTCGAGCCCGGCTCCCCCGGCGATCTCCCGCGCGACGCTGCCCTTGACGCTCGCGACGTCGGTGACCACGGCCTCGGGGTACGTCTCGAGCGCCTCCCGCACCGCGGCGGCGGTGGCCCGCGGTGGCACTGCGACGACGACGAGCGCGGGGTCGCGCACGGGGTCGGCGCTGCCCGCGCCCCGCTCGACCGCGGCGGCGACGTGGTCCGGGTCGCGGTCGGTGAGGTGGACGTCGATGCCGTGCTCACGCAGTGCGAGGGCCACCGAGGTGCCGATGAGGCCGCACCCGACGACGAGGGTCGGGGGCAGCGACGTCATGGGGACACGCTATCGAACAGGTCTCCCAGCTCCTCGCGGGTCAGCTCGCGCGAGCGTCCCACCCCGAGCCCACCGAGGTGGATCGGTCCGAAGGTGGTCCGCGTCAGCTCGACGACCGGGTGGCCGACGGCCGCGAGCATGCGTCGGACGATCCGGTTGCGCCCCATGTGCAGGTCGAGCTCGACGAGCGAGCGACCACGCGAGCGGTCCTTGACGACGAAGCGGTCGACGGCGGCCGGACCGTCCTCGAGCTCGACACCGTCGCGCAGCCGACGTCCCACCGCGTCGCCGACCGAGCCGTCGACGAGGGCGACGTAGGTCTTGGTGAACTCGTACGACGGGTGGGCGAGCCTGTGGGCGAGGTCGCCGTCGTTGGTGAGCAGCAGCAGGCCCGACGTGTCGGTGTCGAGCCGCCCGACGTGGAACAGCCGCTCGTCGCGCCCCGCCACGAACTCCGTCAGGTCGCGGCGGCCCTGCTCGTCGGCCATCGACGACACGACCCCCCGCGGCTTGTTGAGCACGAGGTAGGCGTGGTCCGACGGCGGTGGGATGCGCCGTCCGTCGACGCGCACCAGGTCGGTGTGCGGGTCGACCCGGATCCCCATCTGCGTGACGACCTCGCCGTTGACCTCCACCCGGCCGGTCGCCATCAGCTCCTCGCAGCGGCGTCGGCTGCCGACACCGGCCTGGGCGAGCACCTTCTGCAGACGGATGCCCTCGGTGTCGCTCACGCGCTCCCCTCCTGCTCGGACGGCACCGGGGCAGAGGGCGCCGGGTCAGGAGTCTGACGGTCCTCGGTGTCGAGCCCGTCGGCGACGTCCGCCGTCGCGTCGTCGGAGGCGGTCGGCGGCACGAGGTCGTCCTCCATGTCCTCGATGTCCGGCAGCATGGGCGCGATGTCGGGCAGCTCCGCGAGCGAGGCGAGCCCCATGCGCTCGAGGAAGTAGCTGCTGGTCCGGTACAGGTGCGCCCCGCTCTCGGGGTCGGTGCCGGCCTCCTCCAGCAGGCCGCGCGTGACCAGCGTGCGCACCACGCCGTCGACGTTCACACCACGGATCGCGGAGATCCGCGAACGGCTCACGGGCTGGCGGTAGGCCACGACGGCGAGCGTCTCGAGCGCCGCCTGGGTGAGCCGGGCCTGCTGCCCGTCGAGCACGAACCGCTCGACGGCGGGCGCGAACGCCTCGCGCGTGAAGTAGCGCCAACCCCCGCCGACGTGGCGCAGCTCGAAGCCGCGCTCCTGCTCGTCGTACTCCGCGGCGAGGCCGGCGAGCGCCGCCTGCACCTCCGCGGGCGGGTGGCCGACGGCCTGCGCGAGGGTCAGGTGGTCGAGAGGCTGGTCGGCGACCATGAGGACCGCCTCCAGCGCCGGACGCAGCGCGAGCAGCTCCAGCTCCAGCTCGTGCGGGCCGCGCAGCGACCCGTCGGCCGACTGCTCGCGCTCCCCCGTCTGCTCCGTCTGCTCCGTCTGCTCCGTCTGGTCGACGGATGCCTCGGCGGTGCTCGCGTCGGGCGTGGCGTCAGGCATCGTCGTCCTCCGGGATGGTCAGGGCGGGGGTGATCCCGTCGTCGGCGGTGTGGCCGTCGAACTCGTCGCCGACGTCGATGTCGACCTCGTCGTCACCGCCGGTCCAGCGCAGGTGCAGGTCGCCCAGCGGGCTGGCCTGGTCGAAGCCGACGACGCCCTCGCGGAACAGCTCGAGCAGGGCGAGGAAGCGCGCCACGGTGGTCATGAGGTCGGCGTCGGCGGTCAGCGCACGGAAGGTGGTGGTGCGCTCGCGGCGCAGCCGGTCGACGACGAGGTGCGCCTGCTCCCGCACGCTCACGGTCGGGGCGTGCAGGTGGGCGAGCGACAGCACGGGCTCCGGCCTCGGCTGCAGGGCCCGCGCGGCGAGCGCGGCGAGCTCGTCCGGCCCGATCGAGACGACCACCTCCGGCAGCAGCGCCGCGAACCGCGGCTCGAGCCCCACCTGACGGGGGTAGCGCTTGCCCTCCGTCGCGAGCCGGTCGGCCAGGAAGCTCGCCACCTGCTTGAAGGCCCGGTACTGCATGAGCCGGGCGAACAGCAGGTCGCGGGCCTCCAGCAGGGCGAGGTCCTCCTCGTCCTCAACGTCGGCCTGCGGCAGCAGCCGGGCCGTCTTGAGGTCGAGGAGCGTGGCGGCGACGACCAGGAACTGCGTCGTCTGCTCCAGGTCGCCACCGAGCTCGCGGACGTACGCGATGAACTCGGTCGTCACGGTCGAGAGCGCCACCTCGGTGATGTCGAGCTGGTGCTTGGAGATGAGCGACAGCAGGAGGTCGAAGGGGCCGTCGAAGACCCCGACGTCGACGTGGAAGCCGTCCGCCTCCGGGGCCTGGGCGGTGTCGGCCGACAGGCTCATGCCGAGCCGAGCCGCCGGGCGAGGTCGCTGTCGTCGCCACGCGTCTCGAGGTCCTCGAGCGCGAGGGCGATCGCGGCCCGCACGAGGCGGCCGCGGTCGACGTTGCGACGCACGCTGCTGCGCAGCTGGAGTCGCGCCTGCTCGATCGCGAGCAGCTCCTCGCTCGTCACGTAGACCGTCATCTTCTCGTCGTGCTTGATGCGCCCGCTGTCGCGCGGTGCCGCAGGAGGCGCCTCGGCCGGCTCCGTCGCAGCAGGCTCCGGCTCGCTGCTCGCCTCGGGGGCGGTACGGCGCGAGCGGGCGGAGGGCGCCGTGGGACGGAACAGCTCGTCCGCCCCCGGCATGCTCACGCGTCGGGGCATCGGTGCAGCACCTCCCGGGCGAGCTGGCGGTAGGCGTCGGCCCCCGGCGAGCTGGCGGCGTACTCGGTGATCGGCACGCCCGCGACCGTCGCGTCGGAGAACTTGACGGTGCGGCGGATGACGGTGTGGAAGACGAGGTCGCCCCAGCCCTGCACGAGCGTCTGCAGCACCTCGCGGCCGTGCAGGGTGCGACCGTCGTACATGGTGCCGAGCAGCCCGATGATGCGCAGGTCGAAGTTGGTCCGGTCGCGGACCTTCTCGATCGTCTCCTTGAGCAGCGCCACGCCGCGCAGCGCGAAGTACTCGCACTCCAGCGGGATGATCACCCCGTCGGCGGCCGTCAGGGCGTTCACGGTGAGCAGGCCGAGCGACGGCTGGCAGTCGATGAGGATGACGTCGTAGTCGTGCAGGACGGGGTGCAGCGCACGGGCGAGCACCTGCTCGCGACCGACCTCGGTGACCAGACGCATCTCGGCGGCCGAGAGGTCGATGTTGGCGGGCACGAGGTCGAGGCCGGGCACGGACGTCTCGAGCACGATGTCCTTGAGCGTCAGCTCGCGGTCCATGAGCACGTGGTAGATCGACTGCTCGAGGTCGTGGGCGTTGAACCCCAGCCCGACCGTCAGCGAGCCCTGCGGGTCGAAGTCGAGCAGCAGCACCCGTCGACCTGCCTCGACCAGCGCCGCACCCAGGTTGATGGTGGTCGTCGTCTTGCCGACCCCGCCCTTCTGGTTGCACATCGCGATGATCTGCGCGGGTCGGCCGCCCTGGCGCGGTGACGGCTCGGGGAAGTCGGGCGCGGGGCGTCCGGTGGGTCCGAGTTCGTCGCTCATCAGTCTCCTTCACGCCGCGGCCGGTCGCCGCCCGGCGATCGTCGTGCCACTGTACCGCGCTCGACGGGCGTCCCCGCGCCCCTGGCCCCGCCGGTCGGAGGCCGGATCGCGGCGCCTCCCCGGCTCACTCGACGGCGCGAGGGTGCGACGTCGCGTAGACCTCGCGCAGCCGGTCGACCGTCACGAGCGTGTAGATCTGGGTCGTCGTCACGGACGCGTGCCCGAGCAGCTCCTGCACGACGCGGACGTCGGCCCCGCCGTCGAGGAGGTGGGTCGCGAAGCTGTGGCGCAGGGTGTGCGGCGAGACGTCCGCGTCGACGCCGGCCGCGCGCGCGGCGCGGGAGAGCACCGTCCACGCGCTCTGGCGGCTCAGCCGGCCCCCGCGCGCGTTCAGGAACAGGGCCGGCCCGCCCCGTCCGGTGGCCGACACGAGCCCGGGTCGCGCGACGGTGAGGTAGTCGCCCAGCGCCCCCGCCGCGTACGAGCCCACGGGCACGATGCGCTGCTTGCCGCCCTTGCCGCGCAGGAGCGCCGTGCCCTCCTCGAGGTCGAGGTCGTCGACGTCGAGGCCCACCGCCTCGGAGATCCGTGCCCCCGTGCCGTAGAGCACCTCCAGCAGCGCACGGTCGCGCTTGGCCAGGCTGGTCCCCGCCGCGCCGGCCGCCTCGAGGATCGCCTCGACGTCGGCGAGCGGCAGCGCCTTCGGCAGCCGCGACGCGGGACGGGGCGGTTTCACCGCCGCCGTCACGTCGGTCGCGACGAGCTGCTCGCGCAGGCAGAACTGGTGAAACCCACGCACCGCGACGACGGCTCGCGCGGCGCTCGAGGCACCGAGGGGAGGGTGGTCGTCGTCGCCGGTGCGCAGGGCCGCGAGGAAGGCGAGCACATCGGTCTCGGCCACCTCGGCCACGTCGTGGACCCCGGCACCGTGCAGGTGCGCGCGGTAGCGCCGCAGGTCGCGCCGGTAGCTGGCGAGGGTGTTGGCCGCGAGACCGCGCTCCACGCCGAGATGGCCCAGGTAGTCCTGGACGGCGCGGTCGAGGTCGCCGGCGTCGCTCATCGTCGCCGGCTCACGCGCGGGCGCGGCGGGCCGCCTCGGCCAGCACCGCGGCGCACATCGTCGCGTCGCGGACGTGTCCGTCGAGCACGGCGTCGACCACGGACCCGAACGGCACCCACCACTGCTCCATGTCGGCCTCCTCGGCACGACGCTCGGTGCGCTCGCCCACGGGGACCGGGCTGAGACCGGTCGCGCGGTACACCTGGCACACCTCGCTGGAGTACCCGCCGCTCGAGACGATCGACAGCAGCGGTGCCCAGTCGGCCGCGACGACGTCGGCCTCCTCGGCCAGCTCACGGGCCGCAGCCTCCTGCGGCTCCTCCCCCGCCACGTCGAGCGTGCCGGCGGGCAGCTCCACCAGCCGCGCTCCGACGGGATGCCGGTACTGCACGACGAGCAGCAGCCGGTCGTCCTCGTCCAGGGCGAGCACGCCCACCGCGCCCTGCGGTCGCACCACGACGCGTCGGTGCTCGTCACCGCGCGGGTCGACGATCACGTCGACCTCCACGTCGAGGTACCCGCTGGCGAAGACCTGCTCGTGGGAGGCGACGGGCCAGGACTCGGACCGGTCGGCGACCTCGTCGACCAGCACGCCCGGCAGCGTGGGGTGCGGGCTCACGACGTCGGCGCGTCGACGCCCTCGACCGGGTCGGAGCCGGGGACCGGCACCTCGACCGGCAGCCGCGTCTCGCGCTGGCGCTTCAGCGCCGCCTTGACCAGCCCGGCGAACAGCGGGTGCGGCCGCGTCGGACGCGAGCGCAGCTCGGGGTGGGCCTGCGTGGCCACGTAGAACGGGTGGACGTCGGCCGGCAGCTCCACGAACTCCACGAGCGTCCCGTCGGGCGACGTGCCGCTGAACACGAGCCCCGCCGCCTCGAGCCGGTCGCGGTAGCTGTTGTTCACCTCGTAGCGGTGACGGTGCCGCTCCTCGACCTTGTCGGAGCCGTACGCGTCGGCGACGACGCTGCCCGGAGCCAGCGCGGCCTCGTACAGGCCGAGGCGCATGGTGCCGCCGAGGTCGCCCGCGCCCTCGACGAAGGCGTGCTGCTCAGCCATGGTCGCGATCACGGGGTCGCTCGCGTCGGGGTCGAACTCCGTCGAGCTGGCACCGGGGATCCCGGCCACGTGGCGGGCGTGCTCGATGACCATGCACTGCAGGCCGAGGCAGAGGCCGAGCGTCGGGATGCCGCGCGTGCGGGCGTGCTGCAGGGCGCCGACCTTGCCCTCGATGCCGCGGATGCCGAAGCCGCCCGGGACGCAGATGCCGTCGACGTCGGCCAGGTGACGCGCGGCCCCCGACTCGGTGCCGCACTCGTCGGAAGGCACCCACCGCAGGTGCACCTTGGTGTCGTTGGCGAAGCCGCCGGCACGCAGGGCCTCGGCCACGGACAGGTAGGCGTCGGGCAGGTCGACGTACTTGCCGACGAGCGCGATCGTGACCTCGTCGGCCGGCTGGTGGACGCGCCGCAGCAGGGCGTCCCACTCGGTCCAGTCGACGTCGCGGAACGGCAGGTCGAGACGTCGCACGACGTAGGCGTCGAGGCCCTCGCGGTGCACGACCTTGGGGATGTCGTAGATCGACGCGGCGTCGCTGGCGGTGACGACGGCCTCGGTGTCGACGTCGCACATGAGCGAGATCTTGCGCTTGACCGACTCGGGGATCTCACGGTCGGAGCGGCACACGATCGCGTCGGGCTGGATGCCGATCGAGCGGAGCGCGGCGACGGAGTGCTGGGTGGGCTTCGTCTTCAGCTCGCCCGACGGCCCGATGTACGGCACGAGGGAGACGTGCAGGAAGAACACGTGCCCGCGACCGATCTCGTGACGCACCTGGCGCGCCGACTCCAGGAACGGCTGGCTCTCGATGTCGCCGACCGTGCCGCCGATCTCGTGGATCACGACGTCGACGTCGGGCCCGCCCATCGAGAGCATCCGGTCCTTGATCTCGTTCGTGATGTGCGGGATGACCTGCACGGTGTCGCCCAGGTAGTCGCCGCGCCGCTCACGCGCGATCACGTCGGAGTACACCTGGCCGGTCGTCACGTTCGCGCGCCCGACGAGGTCCTCGTCGAGGAACCGCTCGTAGTGGCCGATGTCGAGGTCGGTCTCGGCGCCGTCGTCGGTGACGAACACCTCGCCGTGCTGGAACGGGTTCATCGTGCCGGGGTCGACGTTCAGGTACGGGTCGAGCTTCTGCATCGTGACCCGCAGTCCCCGGGACTTCAGCAGCCGGCCGAGCGAGGAGGCGGTGAGCCCCTTGCCGAGGGAGGAGGCGACGCCTCCGGTGACGAAGACGTGCTTGGTGACGGCGCTGCCCTGCAAGGTGACTCCCGTGGTCGTGGGCCTGGATGCGGCTCAGCGGACCGACGGCGGGCGCCGTGGTCGTCACTGCTCCACGGGATTCCAGTGTAGCCCCTCGCCGCGACGGCCATGACCAGCCGGTGCGGCGCGCCGACCACGTGGCCGGCTAGCGCGGGACGGAGCCGTCCTCGCTGCGCGAGGTGCCCCACGCGCCGGTCTCGCCGGCCGCCACGCGGGCGAGGGCGAGGGCCGTGACGGCCCGGCCGGCGGCGGAGTCGGTGACGTCGACCGTGGAGACCTGGGACGCCTCGCGGCGGACGACGTCCACGGCACCTCCGTCGAGGCTGGAGGCCGACGGGCCGGCCAGCAGCGTGCCGTCGCTCGTGCCGGCGAGGGCTCGGAGCAGCCCGGTGACGACCTCGGCGGAGTCGCCGAGCCGCGACGGGCCCGCGACCACGACGGCCTGGCCGGCGAACCGTTCCGGCGCGGCGCTGGCCGAGGTGAGTCCGCCCTCCTCGAAGGCGGACGCCGTCGTGCGCGCGGTCTGGTCGAGCTCGCGGCCGGCGCGGCCGAGGAGCGAGCGACCCAGCGCCGCACCCACCCGGGCGTAGCCCTCGCCCGAGGAGTCGGGGGCCGCCTCCTCGGTGACGCTCTCGGCGAACTGACGGTTGGCCGGGTCCACGAGCTTGGCGGTCAGCGCGACCGTGCCGGTGATCGTCGCGCCCGCCCGTTCCAGGTTGCGACGGACGCCGGCGACCTGCTCGGCGTCGGCACCGGGCAGCGTCAGCAGCACGACCGACCGGTTGTCGAGGGTGCCCTCGATGAGGCCGGTCGACGTGCGGGCCGCGTACCCGTTCTCGAAGGACACGAGCGCGGAGTCGCCGCCGGACGACGAGCCCTCCTCGCGGTCCGGGGCGAAGCGACCGTCGAGCGCGCCGGCTCCGAGCGCGACGCCTGCGGCTAGGGCCAGCAGGACGGCGGCGATCGAGACGAGGTGGTACCGGAAGGTGATCATCTACAGCAGTCCTTCGAGCCAGGTGCGGAGGTCGGCCAGGCGCTCGCCGAGCACGGCGTACCAGTCGGCGCCGGTGGGGGTGGTGCCCACGGCGGCGGCGACGGCCAGGACGCCCGCGAGCAGGATGAGCAGCACGGGCCACGCAGGCATCGTGCGGCGGGTGAAGTGGGCCACGGCGTGCGCGTCGACGAGCGTCGCCGACGTCCGCAGCCGCGTGACGAACGAGCTGGCCACGTCGGCCGTGCCGCGTTCGAGGAACTCGACGAGCCCGCGCGGCGCCCCGACCTCGACGACGACGGGCGCGTCGTTCGCGTCAGCCAGGAGGATCGCGAGGTCGGCGGCGGAGCCGGTCGCCTGGAACACGGTCACGTCGACGTGCGCGCGCTCGAAGCGCTCCGCGCCGTCGGTGCGTCCCGACGGGCTCACGACGACCACGTCGGCGCCGCTGCGCAGTGCACGGTCGGAGAGGTCCTGGAGGTGGCCGATCACCACGTCGGGCTTGATGCGTGTCTCCAGCAGCGCGTCGGCGCCGGCGGCGACCCCGACGACGACCGCGCCGGAGTCGCGGATCCAGCGCCGGATGGCCTTGAGGTCGTGCTCCCACTGGTAGGCACGCGAGACGACGACCACGGGCCGACCGCGCAGCTTCGCGTCGAGGTGCGGGACCCGTGCACCCTCCAGCAGCAGGGCGCGCTCGCGCTCGAGGTGGTCGGAGGCGTTCGCGGTGAGCGAGCCGAGCTTCGTGGCGAGCTCCCGCTCGGCGGCGCCGAGGCGTTCGGAGCGCGTCGCGTCGTCGACCATCTGGCCCTGCGCGACGAGCACCTCGTTCTTGAAGATCTTGCCGTCGGTGATGCGGACGGTGTCGCCGCTGCGCAGCCGGGTCCAGATGCCGGCACCGACGTGGTCGACCAGCGCGATCCCGGCGTCGGCCAGCACCTGCGGCCCGGAGTTGGGGTACCGACCGGTCGAGGACTCCGCCGCGTTCAGCACCGCCCGGACCTTGCGCTGCACCAGGGCGTCGGCCTGGGCGCGGTCGAGGTCGGGCAGGTCGACGACGGCGATGTCGCCCGCGCGGAGCGACTTGGCGGCACCGTCACCGGCGCGGGCGAAGCGCACGACCCCGACGATGTCGTCGGTCGTGTCGTCGGTGGATCGGGTGCGTCGAGACATCGTCGTCCATCGTGGCACGCAGACCCCGGCCCTCCGTGCAGGTCGGGTCGGCGCGTCACGGCGGGTCGGCCACGGGGCCTCAGAGCCGGCCGGCCAGCTCCAGGAGCTCACGGGCGTGCGCCTGCGCCGCCTCCGACTCGTCCTGGCCGGCGAGCATCCGCGCCAGCTCGTCGACGCGTGCCTGCCCGTCCAGCCGGACGACGCTGCTGCTCGTGACGTTGCCGTCGTCGTCCTTCATCACGTGGAAGTGGTGGTGCGCGAAGGCCGCCACCTGCGGCAGGTGCGTCACCGCCAGCACCTGGGGGCCCTCGGCCAGCCGGGCGAGCCGGCGGCCCACCTCCACCGCCGCCCGCCCGCCGATGCCCGCGTCGACCTCGTCGAACACGAGCGTCGGGACGGTGCCCTGGTCGGCCAGGACCACCTCCAGCGCCAGCATGAGCCGCGACAGCTCGCCGCCGCTCGCCCCCTTCGCCAGGGGTCGCGGCGCGGAGCCGTTGTTCGCGGCGAACAGCAGCTCGACGTCGTCGATGCCGTGGGCCGCGGGAACGGCGCCCTCGGGCACCCTCACCGCGACCTCGAGCCGCGCCGACGGCATGGCCAGCTGGGTGAGCTCCTCCCCCACGAGCGCGGCCAGCCGCTCGCCCGCCTCCTGACGCACCTGGCTCATGCGGTGAGCGAGGTCCAGCACCTGCGGCTCGAGGGCCTCGACCTCGGCCTCGAGGTCGGCGATGGCCTGGTCGTCGTGGTCGAGCTCCCCCGCCTCGGCGGCGGCCTTCTCCTGCCAGGCCAGCACGTCGGCGACGGAGGGGCCGTACTTGCGCTGGAGGGCCGCGAGGGCCGCCCGACGGTCCTGGACCGCGGCCAGCCGGGCGGGGTCGACCTCCACGCCGTGGGCGTAGGCGCTGAGGTCGGCCGCGACCTCGTCGAGGAGGATGCCGACCTCGCGGAGCCGCTGGGCCAGCTCGTCGAGACCGGGGTCGTGCCCGGCGACGTCCTGGAGTGCGGCCGACCCGGTGGCGACGACGTCGCGCGCGGCGGAGCCGTGGTCGCCGGCGAGACCCTCGTGCGCGGTCAGCGCCGCCTGCACCAGCGCCTCGGCGTGCGCCAGCCGACCCTCCTCGGTGACCAGCTCCTCGTCCTCGCCCTCCCGCGGCTCCACCTCGGCGATCTCGGCGAGTCCGTGCTGCAGGAGGTCGAGCTGGCGCGCCCGCTCCTGTCCGTGCTGGCGCAGCTCCTCGAGGCGCGCACGCGCCGAGCGCAGCCGCGCGTACCGCGGGGTGTACTCCTCCACGAGCACGGCGAGCGCCTCCCCCGCGAAGGCGTCGAGCGCCGACCGCTGGGCCGATCCGCGCAGCAGCCGGTGCTGGTCGGACTGTCCGTGCACCGCCACCAGGGCGTCGGTCACGTCGGACAGCACCGCGGCGGGCACCGTCGCACCGCCTGCGACGGCTCGCGAGCGGCCCTGTGCCGACAGCACGCGCCCCAGCACCACCACGTCGTCGTCGACCGTGCCTCCGGCGTCCTCGACCGTGCGCACGACCGGCGACCCGCCCGGTACCTCGACGCTCGCCTCGACCCGTGCCTGGCGTTCGCCGTGCCGCACGAGTCCAGCGTCGGCACGTCCGCCGCGCAGCAGTCCGAGCGCGGTGACGACCATCGTCTTGCCCGCGCCCGTCTCACCGGTGATGACGGTGAAGCCCGCGTCGAGCTCGAGCTCGGCGGACTCGATGACGCCGAGGGAGCTGAGCCTCAGGTGCTGCCACATCAGGCGTCCTCGACCCGTCGCCCGAGTCGACGCTGCTCGGCCGTGCCCCGCCAGCCCGCGACGGGCAGGTCGAACTTGCGGACGAGCCGGTCGGCGAACGGCGCCTCGTGCAGCCGCGCGAGCCTGGCCGGGGTGCTGGCACGGCGGACCTCCACCCGCGCGCCCTGCGGGAGCTCGGCCGCCCGGCGCCCGTCGCACCAGAGCACTCCCGCGGTCGTCTCCCCCATCACCTCGATCGCCAGCGTCGAGTTCGGCGAGACGACGAGCGGCCGCGCGAAGAGGGCGTGGGCGCTGATCGGCACCATCAGCAGGGCCTCCACCTCGGGCCAGACGATCGGGCCGCCGGCGCTGAAGTTGTAGGCGGTGGAGCCGGTGGGCGTGGCGCAGACGACGCCGTCGCACCCCCACCGCGACACGGGCCGGTCGTCGATCTCGACGACCAGCTCGAGCATGCGCTCGCGCGAGGCCTTCTCGACGGTCGCCTCGTTGAGCGCCCAGTTCGTCGCGACGACCTCGTCGCCGACGCTGACCGTGACCTCGATCGTCAGCCGCTCCTCGACCCGGTAGGTCCGGTCGACGACGCCCTGCACCACCGCCTGCAGGTCGTCGACGTCGGCCTCGGCCAGGAAGCCGACGTGCCCGAGGTTCACGCCCAGCACCGGCGTCTGGGTGCCACGGCAGATCTCGGTGGCGCGCAGGATCGTGCCGTCACCACCGAGCACGACCGCGAGCTCGCAGCCGTGCGCCGCGCCCTCCTCCGCGGGGATCACCCCGACCTCGCCGATGCCGGCAGCCACGAGGTCGTCGCGGTCGGACTCCAGCACGCAGACGCCGACGTCGGCGCTGCGCAAGTCGGAGGCCAGGCGCGCCGCGAGCGACGTCGCCTCCTCGCGTGCGGTGTGGACGATGAGCAGGACGCGGCGCTCGCTCATGCGTCGTCCCCGTCCGCCGTCCCGAGGGGCCCGTGCGCGACGACGTCGGCGACGGCCGCCCGGTCGGGCACCGAGGGCTCGGGGTCGCGACGCAGCCAGCAGAAGTACTCGACGTTCCCGGCCGGTCCGGGCAGGGGGCTGGCCGCGAGGCCGTGCGTGCCCCAGCCCTGCTCGAGCCCGCTGGCACAGACGTGCAGCACGGCGTCGGCGTGCAGCTCGGGGTCGCGCACGACCCCGTTCTTGCCGAGGTTGCCGCGGCCCACCTCGAACTGCGGCTTGATCATCAGCACGATGTCGCCCTCCTCGTGGCAGACGGCGGTCAACGCGGGCATCACCACGGTAAGGGAGATGAACGACAGATCAGAGACGACCGCGTCGACGGCGCCGCCGACGTCCTCGCGGGTCAGGCTGCGCACGTTCGTGCGGTCGTGCACCTGGACGCGCGGGTCGTCACGCAGCCGCCAGACGAGCTGGCCGTAGCCGACGTCGACCGCCACCACCTCGCGCACGTCGCGACGCAGCAGCACGTCGGTGAAACCGCCGGTCGACGCACCGGCGTCCAGCACGCGCCGACCCTGCAGTCGCAGTCCCTGCGGCTCGAACACCTCGAGGGCCCCGAGGAGCTTGTGCGCACCGCGGGAGGCCCATCCGGGGTCGTCGGCCTCGCGCACGACGACCGCCTGGTCGGTGCCGACCTGGGTGGCCGCCTTCGCCGCCCGCTGTCCTGCGACCAGCACCTTGCCGTCCGCGATGAGCTGTCCGGCGTGGTCGCGGGAGCGCGCGAGCCCCCGGCGCACGAGCTCGGCGTCGAGCCGGACCCGCCGGCTCACGAGGAGCGGCCCGACCTGCCCGCTCCCGTGAGCACCTCGCGCAGGGTGCGGTGCACCGCGTCGAGGACCTCGGGGCGACGAGCCAGCTCGACCTCCTCGAGCCGCTCGAGCTGCTCGACCAGGACCAACAGCTCGGGGTGGTCGGCACAGGCCTCCTGGGCCTGCACGACGAGCGCTGCCACCGGGTCGACGCCGTCGTCCGCGGGCGGCTGCGAGGACGCCTCGCTCGCGGGGTCGTGGTGCTCGGTCACCGTCTCATCCTCCCAGACGGACGTCCGGCGCGTCGTGCCCGGCGTCCACGGCCGACCAGGCCAGGCCGAGGACGGCGCGCACCGACGTCGTGGCGGCGCGATCGCCGCTCGTCAGCACGACGGTGCCGTCCTTGCGCTCCGCGGTCGCGTCGCCGCACCGGGAGGCGTCGCCGTCGACGACGACCGCGACGTGCTGGTCCACCAGGCCACGCAGGTCGTGGGACACATAGCCCGGGCGGCGCTCGGGCGCGAGGGCCACCAGCTCCGCGAGGTCGCTCACGCCGGTGAGCACCGCGAGCGCCGGGATGCCTGCGCGGGTGGCGCCGTCGATGTCGGTGTCGACCCGGTCGCCGACCATGAGCGGACGCTGGGCACCGGTGCGCCGCAGCGTCTCGTCGAAGAGGGGGCGTTCGGGCTTGCCCGCCACCATCGGCTCACGTCCGGTGGCGGCCACCACCGCGTGCACGAGCGTGCCGTTGCCGGGCGCCGTCCCCCGCGGCGTCGGGATGCTGAGGTCGAGGTTGCTCGCGTAGTACGGGACGTCTCGCGCCACCGCGTACGCCGCCTCCGCCAGGTGACGCCAGCCGATCTCGCGGTGGAAACCCTGCACCACCGCCGCGGGGTCGTCGTCCGCGGAGTCGACGCAGACGAGCCCGGCCGCCTCCAGGGGCTCACGCAGCCCCGGCCCGCCGACGACCAGCACGTGCGAGCCCGCCGGCAGGTCGGCCGCGATCATCCGCGCGACGGCCTGGGCCGACGTGACGACCTCGCCGTCGTCGTGCACGGGCATCCCGAGGTCACGCAGGTGCTGGGCCACCTCGCCTGCCGGACGTGCGGCGTTGTTGGTCAGGTAGGCGATCCGCGCGCCACGGGCGACGGAGGTCTCCAGCGCCTCGGACGCTCCCGGGACCGCGTCGGCCCCCACGTACACGACGCCGTCGAGGTCGAGCATGACGAGGTCGTGCGCCTCGCAGAGCGGGACGTCGCTGGTCAGCAGGGGCATGGCCCCGAGACTACTGAGCAGCGGCCACCGCGGTGCACGAGGCCAGCTCCACGGCGTACCAGCTCTGCCCTCCCCCGGCAGAGCGGCTGAAGCGCCGACGCAGGCACCCGGTGACCGCGACGGTCTCGCCGTCCTCCAGACGTGACACCGCCCGTCTCAGACGAACGGTCCAGGCCACGCACTCGATGGTGTCGACGGTCTGCCGCGAGCGGGCCCGGGCTCCGCCCCGCGGTGGGTCTCGTCGGACCACCAGACGGAAGGTGACGATCTCGTCGCCGCTGGGCAGGGTGCGCTGCTCGGGCGCACCGGACACGCGGCCGGTGAGCGAGACGAGGTTCTGGTGCGGTGGCTGCTGCGTCATCACCCCAGCCTCGCGGCTCCCCTACGACGCGACGACGTGTCCTGTCGAGGTTGTGGACGGCGTCAGCGTCGGGTCGGGGGGCCTGTGGACGGGCTGGCGATGTCGCTCAGTCCTCGTCCTTGCGGGCCTGGAGTTCGTGTTCGAGTTGGGTGATGCGTTGGGGTGCGTCGGTGGTGTGGTGGGGGTCGGTGGCGATGACGCGGTGGA
>NZ_JBYTCR010000010.1:0-128815 GCF_058790455.1 Aeromicrobium sp. EU05-FHT14F07 | reverse complement strand
GTCAACTACGAGGACACAGCGGCCCCCGACCGGGAAGCCGCATAGAGAAGCCCTCCACGATTCGGGGGGAACCACACCTCGAAGCCCGGGATGCCGCTGGCGGCGCGGGTGTGGACGGGTCCGGCGGCGACCAGGTTGGTGCGGATGCCGATCGCGCCCAGGTCGCGGGCGAGGTAGCGGTTCAGCGACTCCAGCCCGGCCTTGCACACGCCCATCCAGTTGTAGACCGACCACGCCCCTGCCGCGTCGAAGTCGAGCCCGACGAGGCTCGCCCCCGACGGTGGGCTCAGGCGGCGCAGGACCTCCGCCAGCTCCGCGTAGGAGACGGTGCTCGTGCGGAACGCCTGCTCGAGCTGTGCCGGGTCGACGCCCAGCATCGAGCCCGACAGCGCCGCCCGCGGCGCGAACGCGATGGCGTGCAGCGCCGCGTCGAGACGTCCGAAGCGGTCTCCGACGGCCTCGACGAGCTCCAGGCCCGCGCCCGGGCGGGTCGCGTCGTAGGTGAGGACGGAGTCGACGTCGAGCGACCGTGCGGCCTCCCTCGCCCGTTCGAGGTCGCGGTCGAGCGCGGTGAGCACGACCTGGGCGCCCAGCTCGCTGGCCCGTCGGGCCACGCCGAAGGCGATGCTCTCGGTCGTGACGACCCCCGTCACGAGCACGACCTTGCCGGCCAGCAACGCGGTGCTCACGCGACCATCCCGGCGATCGCGTGGTACAGCGGGATGCCGAGGACGATGTTGAACGGGAACGTGATCCCGAGCGACATCGTCAGGTAGCGCGACGGCAGTGCCTCCGGGATCGCGTGCCGCGCGACGGCCGGGACGACGATGTAGGAACCGCTGGCTGCCAGCACGGTCAGCAGTGTCAGGTCGCCGACGGACAGACCGGCCAGGACGCCGAGCACCAGGGCGAGCGTGGCCCCGAACAGCGGCATCACCACGGCGAACCCGAGCAGGAACGGCGGGACGCCCTTCACCTCGCGCAGCTGCCGGGCCACGACGAGGCCCATGTCGAGCAGGAAGAACGCCAGCAGGCCCTTGAAGAGGTCGTGCAGCAGCGGCGCCATCGTCTCGGCGCCCGTCGAACCCGAGGCAGCGCCGATGACCAGCGATCCGACGAGCAGCAGGAAGGTGCCCTCGGTGAAGGCCCCCCGCAGGACGCTGCCGACGCTGCTGCTGCCCACGCTGCCGCTGCCCTCTGGCGGCCGACCGCCGCCGTC
Source organism: Aeromicrobium sp. EU05-FHT14F07 (assembly GCF_058790455.1). Classification (NCBI taxonomy): domain Bacteria; kingdom Bacillati; phylum Actinomycetota; class Actinomycetes; order Propionibacteriales; family Nocardioidaceae; genus Aeromicrobium; species Aeromicrobium sp. EU05-FHT14F07. The sequence goes on along the minus strand of NZ_JBYTCR010000010.1, from coordinate 127,596 downwards.
CGGCGTCCCCGTCGTCGTGGGAGCCCCGCCGCTGCGGTCGGCCACGAGGGTCCGTGCCTCGGCGAGGGCCGGTGCGGTCGCCCGGTGCTGCGAGCGCACCCAGGTGGCGAGCAGCACGGCCATGATCACCGCCGGCGTCTCCATCATGACCAGCGCGACCGTCATGTGGCCGCCGGGCTCGTCGCCGCGCGAGGACACGAACTGCGTCGCCGCCACGAAGGTGACGGCGCTGACCGAGCCGTAGGTGGCGGCGATCGCCGCGGCGTCGAACGGTACCACCCGCCGGCGCAGCACGCGGTAGCCGATCACGGGGATCACGACGGACAGCAGGATCGCGAGCCCCATGACGGTGAGCGCGGTGCTGGTGATCCCGGTGGCCGCGAGCGCCTCGCCGCCCTTGAAGCCGATCGACATGAGCAGGTAGAGCGAGAGGAACTTCGTGACGGCCGGTGGAACCTCGAGGTTCGAGCGCAGGGTCCCGGCCAGCAGGCCGAGCACGAAGAACAGGATGACCGGGTCGGTGAGGTTGCTGAGCATGGACAGATCCATGGAGGACTCCTGGGCTGGCAGGGGGATCTCGTCCGCGCGGTGTCGCCACCCCGTCCGGCGCCGAGCGGTGAGAGATCGTTAACGGGAAGCACAATACCGGTATTGATGTGCCGGTGTGGCGGACGTGAGGCACGCCACCTGCGCGGCTACGCTGGGCCCGTGACGTCGGAGCGCTCCTCGTGGACCTTTCTCAGCAACCACGGCCACGTGCTCGTCCTCGTCGCGCGCGAGCCGGGCATCCTGCTCACGCGCCTCAGCGAGCGGGTCGGCATCTCCGAGCGCGCGGCCCGCACGATCCTGCGCGACCTCGAGGAGGCCGGGTACCTCACGCGTACCAAGGTCGGACGTCGCAACCGCTACGAGGTGCACCCCGACGGACCCCTACGCCACCCCGAGGAGTCGACCACCATGGTCAGCGACCTGCTCGCCGCCTTCGGCAACTGAGCCGGGCGCCTCGTCTCAGGGGCGCGACGGCTCCCCGTCCCAGCCCGGCACGACGACCACGTCGATGCCCTCGGACTCCCACAGCGCGATGACGTTCGGGTTGTCGTCCCAGGCGCGCACGACGCGGTAGCGCTGGCGCACCTGGGCGAGGACGTCGCGCTTGACCTCGACGTCGGGACGGCCGTCGTGCTCGCCGCGCAGGTAGAGGTGGTCGGACGGCACGTCGTGCAGCGCCAGCCAGAACGACGTGCCCGCACGCCAGTGCTCGCGCCGCGCCGTGACGACCACGACGGCCCGACCCTCGCACGCCGCGGCCCGGGCGCCCTCGACGACCCAGGCGTGCGGCGGACAGCCGAGGGCGGCCTCGTGGAACGCCTCGAAGTTGCGTCGGCTCCCGCGCACGTGGTGCCGGACCCTCGCCACGTCGCACAACGTGCCGTCGACGTCGAAGATCTCGGCCTCCCGCATGGGCAGGAGCCTACGACGGGACGTCTCGTGGCGGCGTTCTCTTCAACCCCGGCGGAGGACGGCGCTGTCCGAGGTCGGCCGCGTCATCGGTACAGCGGGATCTTGATCGTGCGAGAAGGTCCGCGGCCTCCCTCTCCACTCCAGGTGCATGTCAACGCTGCCTTGAGGCGGTCGGCGTCGTACGAGAGCGACGCCTGCCAGACCTCGAGGTCGCTCGGGGCGGCTTCGAGACATCGTTGAGCGAGATCTCCACGGCTCATCCACGCTGCTGCGCCCCCCACTGTCGCGGTCGTCAACACGCATCCGACCAGCATGCCTGCGAGAAACTGGCGACTTACTCGTGTTCGTGTGGAGGTCGATGGCATGGAACCAATGTGACGTACGAGGACTCGGGCGATCCGCCCGGTCGAGGCCCGCGTGGGTTCCTCGTGCTCGCGGTGCAGGCAGCTCGAAGGACCTACGAGGGCAGGACGGCCAGCACACCGTGCACGAACAGCTCGACGCCGATCGCGAGGATCAGGAAGCCCATCACGCGGGTGAGGGCGCCGATGCCGGTCGGGCCCAGCCGGTCGACGACCGGGGTGGCGAAGCGCAGTGCGAGCGCGATGAGCAGGCCGATGGCGAGACCCGCGACCAGGATTCCGACCCGGTCGAGCGGGTCGGAGTGTCGCGCCGACAGCGCGATGACCACGCCGATCGCCCCGGGCCCGGCCACCAGCGGCAGCGCCATCGGCGAGAACGACACGTCGGCCTTGGCGGCGGCGTGCTCCTTCTCGGCCGCAGTGCTCGTCTCGCGCGGCACGATCATCCCGAATCCCGAGTGCGCCACCACGAGACCGCCCGCGATCTGCAGCGAGGCGATGGTGATGCCGAAGGCGCTGAGCACGAGGCTGCCGAGGAGCGCGAAGACGCCCAGGATCGCCGCGACGTAGATGCCGGTACGCCACGCCTGACGTCGCACCTGGTCGGCCGGCTGGCCCTCGGTCAGGGCCGCGAAGGCCGCCACAGCCCCGAGCGGGTTGGTGATCGGCAGCAGCGCCGCGAGGGCGGCGAGGGCCACGGAGACGGACGTCACGCCTCCATCGTGGCAGCCGCCGCCGCGTGCGTCGCGTCGGACCTCTCGTAGTCGCCGTCCTGGGTGCGTCGCACCAGCCCCTGCTCCTCGAAGGCGTCGAGCCAGCCCTGCATGGGCCACCGGCCCCAGCGGTCGCGGAACAGCCTGCCGTTGCGGAGCACGTCGTCGAGGTGCTGCACCGGCGGGGTCTGCGTGGGGTGGTGCTGGTGCGCGGCCCGCGCCCCGCCCACCCACGCGAGCGGCACGCCCGCGGCAGCGGCCCGCTGCCCGACGTCGGTGTCCTCGGCGCCGTAGCCGGTGTACGCCTCGTCGAACCCGCCGACCCGCTCCCAGGTGGCGGGGGTGAGGGCGAAGGAGAGCGACCAGAACAGGTCGTGCCCGTCGGCGTCGACCACGACGTCGCCGACGGCGGGGGCAGGACGGGCCGGGTGCGGCGCCGCGAGCGTGTGCACGGTGTGCAGGTCGTAGCCGCCGGCCGGTGGCGGGGGCAGGTAGGAGACGGGTCCGCAGAGCAGGGCGTGCTCGGCGGCCGGTCGACGTGACGCCTCCTCGTACGCGAGGACGAGCCCGGGGGAGGCGATGCAGTCGACGTCGAGGAACACCAGCAGGTCGGCCCCGCGCTCGATCGCCGTGCGGGCGCCGAGATTGCGGGCCGTGGCGAGCGGGAGCCGGCCGTCGGTCCGCGGCAGGTGCAGGACGTGAGGAGGTCGGCCGGGTGCGGGCCAGCGAGCCGCGCGCGGGTCGTCCATCGCGACCACGACGTGGTCGTCCGGCGGCACCGTGCCCTCCGCGAGCGACCGCTGCTGCAGCCACAGGTGCCGGTGCCGACCGTGCACGACCGTGACCACCGCGACGCGGCCCTGACCCCGCGTCGTCGTCATCGGTCCGCCGTCCGCGCGTGCGCCACGTCGAGGACGACGTCGGCGGCGCGAGCCGCGCCCTTGCCGTCGTTCCAGACCTCCCAGTCGCGGCCGTCGCGGCGCACCGCCTGCTCCAGCAGTGCGGCCCAGTCGTCGTCGGCCGGGGCCTCGGCGACCACGACGGGCAGCCGCCCGTCGGCCTGCAGCGCCTTCGCGGTGGTCCGCTGCTCGTCGTGCGGACGCTCCTGCGGCACGACCACGGCGGGCCGGCGCGCCGCCGCCACCTCGGCCAGCGCGTTCTGCCCGGCGTGGGTCACGACGACGTCGGCGCGCAGCAGCGCGGGCCACGGGTCGGCGAGCCAGGTCCCGGCGTGGCCGCCGAGCACGGTCCATGTCCAGCCGGGCGTGCCGCGTCGCGCCCGCTCGAGCGAGACGTCGTCGATGCCCGGTCCCCCGGTGCCCGAGAGGACGGTCACCTGACGGGTCGCCGGAGGTGCGGCGTGGGGCGGCTCCGGGCGGTCGTCGAAGCGCGAGAACGCGCCCACGTGCACGAGGCGCGGGTCGTCGGCGGCCACGCCCTCGACGACGTCCGCGACGTCGGCGGGCCACGGCGCGACGATGCGGTCGGCGAGGTCGAGGGCCAGCTGGTGCGGTCGGTCGGTGCGGACGCCGGGCTGCAGCATCTGCACCACGGGCACGCCGTGCAGGCGGCAGAGCGCGGCCACCTCGACCGACGTGTCCACGACGACGACGTCGGGGTCGGTCAGGTCGATCCACCGCGAGATCGTCGCCATGCGCGAGCGCAGACCGTCGTGCCCGCGGGGCACCCAGTGGAAGACGCCACCGGCGGTCGGGTCCGGTGGGAGCTCGAAGGGGTCGTCGTCGGCGTCCGGGTCGAGCCCGATCCACAGCTGCGGCCAGTCGCGCGGGGCGCGCAGCGTCGACAGCCCGGTCACCTCGTGCCCGGCGAGGTGCGGCAGGAGGGTGGTCGCCCGCATCACGTGCCCGTGCCCGTGGTGGTGCACGTAGTAGCCGATCACGCCGACGTCTCGGCGGGCTGGGTCGGGCGCCCGGCCCGTGCGTAGAGCTCCTCGTACCGCGTGACCATCCGCTGCACCGAGCAGTGCCGCACCGCGTGGTCGCGGACCGCGGCGCGGTCGAGCACCACCGCCTCGCGGGCGGCGCGGGCAAGGTCGTCGACGTCGTCGGGCCGTGCCAGGCGACCGGCGGAGACGCCGACCACCTCGGCCAGCGCGCCGCGGGCGTACGCGGCGACGGGCGTTCCGCAGGACATGGCCTCCGCGGCGACGAGGCCGTACGGCTCGTCCCATTGAGGGGTCACGAGGGCCACGCTCGCGCGGCCGACGAGGTCGCAGAGGGCGTCGGAGTGCAGGTGGCCCACGAGCCGCGCGTCGTCGCCGAGCAGCGGCTCCACCTCGCGACGGACGTACTCGGGGTCCAGGACGGGCCCTGCGAGGTCGATCGCGAGCCCGGCGCGTCGGGCGGCGAGGATGGCCACGTGCGGAGCCTTCTCCGGCACCAGTCGGCCCGTCCACACCGCTCGCCCCCCGCCCGGGCCCGGCTGCCACCGGGAGGTGTCGACGCCGTTGGGCACCACCTCGGCCCGCACGGCGTGCGCCCAGGCGGTGGCCGTGTGCCGGCTCACCGCGGCGAACGTCGACGCACCGCCGGACATGGCGATGGCCGACTCCAGCCAGCCCAGCGGCGGGGTGTGCAGCGTCGTGACCATCGGCACCGACAGCATCGAGGCCATCGCGACGGGGAGGTGGTGGAGGCTGTTGTTGTGCACGACGTCGAAGCGCGTCTGGCCTCCGCGGGCGAGGCGGAGCATGAGCGCCAGGTAGGCGTGGTGCTCGCGCATCCACGCGTCCGGGTGCGCCCCGACGTCGGCACGCGCCGCTGCGCTCGGCTCGAACGGCGGCACGTCGAGCTCCTCGACGTCGAGGGAGGGGTCGGACCCGGGTGCGGCGAAGACGCTCACCCGGTGGCCGCGGTCCACGAGCGCGCGGGCCAGCGTGGCGGTGTGCGCCTCGAGCCCTCCGTGGAACGGCTCGGCGACGGGGAAGCGAGCGGACGCGACGAGGCAGATCCTCATCGCCCACCCACGGTCACGATGCTGCACGCACCCGTCAGGGCGTCGGTGTAGACGGTGGCGTGGGCCTCCGCGAGCTGGCGACGCTGCGCCAGCCGCTGCGCGACCGTCGGGGCGGGGGCGGGCGTCGACGTCCAGGCGTCGCGCACCGCGGACACGAGGCTGTCGGCGTCGAAGCGGTGCTCGTCGAACGTGAACGGGTGCACCGGCCCCTGGTCGGCGTAGTAGCCGCAGCTCGGGGCCGCGACCGGGGTGCCGACGTCGCGGCACAGCTCGAGCCAGCCCGAGTGGGTGCCGAAGCGGTACGGCAGCACCGAGAGGTCGAGCGACGCGAGGTAGTCGACGAGCTCGTCGTCGGTGAAGTAGTCGTGCACGCGCACGTCGACGACGTCGGGCGCGTCGGCGAGCCAGGCGGCGAGGTCGGGGTCGAAGCGCGCGCCGCCCGGGTCGAGCACGTCGGTGTGGCCGTCGACCTGCAGCACGCCGCCCGGCACCTCCTGGACCGCGCGGAGCAGCGTCGGCAGGAGGGTGGCTGGGTCCATGCAGGCGCGCAGGCTCTTGACGTGCAGGCCGACGCGGAACTCGCCACCCCGGTCCGCGGGCGCCGGACGGTGGCGGGCGAGCCGCTGCATCGTGGGGGGCTCGACGACGTGCGGGTGGGGGAGCACCAGCGCGTCGCGGTCCCACCGTCGCCGCACCTCGGCGGCCGCGCCCTCGGTCAGGGTCGCCACCACCGACGCCGCCGGCACGAGCACGTCGAGCTGGGCGTCGTGCAGGGCGCGGTCGAGGTGGTGCGGGTTGCGCAGGTCGTGCACGGTGAGCACGAGCGGCTTGCCGTGCGTGCGCAGCGCCTCGACCAGCGCGGTGAGCTGCGCCGGGGCGAGGGCGTCGAAGCCGAAGTGCACGTGCATCAGGTCGAAGGAGCCGTGCGACCGCTCCACCCAGGCTGCCTCGAGCATCGCCGGCGGCCACCACGGCTGGCCCGCGGCAGCCGGTCCGCCCCCGGGTGCGGGGTCGGCCAGGCGGCGCACGGGGTCGTCGAGGTCGAGGTCGGGCGACGACAGGTGCCGCACGTACACATGCCCGGCGGGCACGGACGCGACCCTGATCTCGGGACGACCCCGGCGGGGCCCCATGGACGGCCCAGTGGACGACACCGTGGACGGCCCAGTGGACGACACCGTGGATGGCCCGGTGGACGACTCCGTGTCGGCGAGCGGCATGCTGACTGACCCCCTCGAGGCTGTGGGCGACCGCGGACCGGTCGCGTCCCAGGAGGTACCCGTGGCTGAGGGGGTGAACCCTCCCCGTCACACGCGTCGGGGGAGGCGTCCAGCGGACGGCCTCCCCCGTGGCGGGTGCGCCCGACTCAGAGGTCGAGCGTGCCCACCCAGCGCTCGCCCTCGTCGCCGCCCCACGCGTCCCACGCGACGCGACCGGGCGACGGGAAGCCGTCGGAGCCGTTCGTGAAGCCCTCGGCGTCCTTGTCGACGTCGTGCCGCTTGAAGTAGGCGCGCATCTTCGTGGCCTGCTCGTCGGTGAGCTTCTCGCCGTTCGCGAGCTGGTGGGCCCGGTGCTCGCCGGTGTCGGTGAAGCCCTTGCCGGCCTTGCCGTCCTCGATCCAGCGGACGGCCCGCTGCGCGGTCTCCTGCACGCCCTTCGGCGGCTGGTGCCTTCCCTCGCTCATCGCTGGTCTCCCGTCAGCTCGCTGACCGTCGGGTCACGGGTTCTCGACGACGCCGTGGTCGCTCTTGTACGGCTCGCCGGTCAGCTTCGACTTCACCAGGCTGATCGCGGACGCGACCTTGCTGCCGGGCGTGTCCCAGTACTCCGCCTTGTCGACGCGCACCTTGATCAGCGTCGAGTTGTCGCCCTCCGGTCCCTCGGGCAGCCAGGCCTCGGCGAAGGTGTTCCACAGCTCCTTCAGCTTGGCCGTGTCGTCGACGACCTCCGCGTGGCCCGTGAGCGCCACCCAGGAGTCCGACGAGCTGAACGTCAGCTGCACGTCGGACCGCTTCGCGACGTCGCGCGTGTGCTCGGTGTCCTTCGCCGTGATGAACCACAGCTCGGCGGGGTCGAGGTCGGTGTCCTGGCGTGCCATCGGGATGCTGCGCAGGGTGCCGTCGTCGGTGACGGTCGTGAACATGGCGATCCGCAGGTCGGTCAGCAGGTCGTCGAGGGTCTTCTCGTCGGTCGTGTCACTCATGGTGGCTCCTCGTCTCGGGGTCGTCTCGACCGTAGGACGGGGTCGGCGGGTACGCCTCCCGAAATCGGGGGGTTCGACATCGCGTTCCGGGGTACCGGGCCCGGTCGACGTGCACGGCCGTCGATCGTCGCCGACGGTGGAGACATGACCGAGATCAGCCGCACGTTCACCGTCCAGCCCGCCCCCGCGACCGTCCTCGAGTACCTGAAGGACTTCTCGCACGCCGAGGAGTGGGACCCGGGCACGGAGTCGTGCCAGCGCATCGACGACGGCCCGGTCGCCGTCGGCAGCCGCTGGCACAACACGTCGAAGATCGCCGGCGTGAGCACCGAGCTGGAGTACGAGCTCACCGAGCTCGACGACACGCACGTGCAGTTCGTCGGCACCAACGACACCGCCCACTCCACCGACACGATCACCGTCCAGCCGCACGGGTCGGGCAGCGAGATCACCTACGTCGCCGACATCCAGCTGAAGGGCGCCGCCAAGCTCGCGACGCCCGTCGTCAAGCTGGTCTTCGAGAAGATCGGCAGCGACACCGAGGACGACATGGTCCAGGTGCTGAACCGGCTCTGAGGCGTGCGTCGCTGACACGGGACGTCGGGGCCGGGGCGGGGAACATCCCGCTGCCGCCCGACGTTCACCCCCAGGTCTGCGCCGTGCTCGACGATCGAGCCCACGCGCCGCCAGCACGCCCGGCACCGATCCCAGGGGACCGCATGAGCACCGCCACGACCGACCCGACCGCGACGACGGACACGCCGACGCTGCCGCGCGAGCACCTGCTCGTCATCGGCACGCTGCTGGTGGCGTCGTTCGTGGTCATCCTCAACGAGACGGTCATGAGCGTGGCTGTGCCGGTGCTGCAGGACGACCTTGGCGTGCCGCCGTCGACGGGCCAGTGGCTGACCACCGCGTTCATGCTCACGATGGCCGTCGTCATCCCGCTCACCGGCTACCTGATCCAGCGCGTGGCGACCCGCATGCTCTACGTCGCGGCGATGTCGCTGTTCACGGCGGGCACGGTGCTCGCGTTTGCGTCGCAGGGCTTCGCGATGCTGCTGGTCGCGCGGGTCGTGCAGGCCTCCGGCACTGCCGTGATGCTGCCGCTGCTCATGACGACGGTCATGACGATCGTGCCGGTCGCGCGTCGCGGCGCGATGATGGGCAACATCACGGTGGTCATCGCCGTCGCCCCCGCGCTCGGCCCGACGCTCTCGGGATTCGTGCTCGACCACTTCGGCTGGCGCTGGATCTTCGGCGTCGTCGCCCCGATCGCGCTCGCCGCGCTCGTGATCGGCGCGCGCTACGTGGTCAGCGTGTCCGCCACCGGCGACCAGCGCATCGACGCCGTGTCGGTGCCGCTCTCGGCGCTCGGCCTCGGCGGCCTCGTGTACGGCCTCGTCGGCATCGGCGAGCACGCGCAGGGGTCGTCGGGCACGCCCACCTGGCTGCCGTTCGTCGTCGGCGGCGTGGCCCTGGCCGCCTTCGTCGCCCGCCAGCTGCAGCTGCAGCGCGACGACCGGGCCCTGCTCGACCTGCGGGTGTTCACGTCGGGCCAGTTCCGCATCGCCACCGGCGCGATGCTCATCGCCATGGCGGCCATGTTCGGCTCCTTCCTCCTGCTCCCGCTCTTCGCGCAGCAGACGCTCGGCCTCAGCGCGCTCGAGACCGGGCTGATCACCCTGCCCGGTGGTGTGGTGATGGGCGTGACCGGACCGTTCGTCGGCCGGCTCTACGACCGGCTCGGTCCGCGCGTGCTCGTCGTGCCGGGGTCGCTGCTCGTGTCGGCCGGCCTGTGGCTGCTGGTCGACGTCGACGCGGACACGTCGGTCGCGTGGCTGGTGGGCGCCAACCTGGTGCTGATGCTGGGTCTGTCGGCCACGTTCACGCCGCTCATGACCACCGCGCTCGGGTCGGTCGAGCCGCGCCTGTACTCCTACGCGAGCGCCGTCGTCGGCAGCCTGCAGCAGGTGGCCGGCGCAGCCGGAGCCGCCCTCTTCATCACCATCATGACCGTCGTCTCGGCGCGCGGGGTCGACGACGGCCTCGCCGAGGGCGAGGCGTTCGTCGGTGGTGTGCAGCAGGCGTTCCTGGTGGGTGCGCTGCTGAGCCTCGTGCTCGTCGTCCTCGTCCCGTTCCTGCGCAAGGCCGACGCGCCCGAGGGTGCGCCCGCTCACTGAGGGCGCCCCCGTCGGCTGCCCCGCGGGCGGTAGGTGGCGCGCGCTTCCTCGTCGGCGGCGGTAGGCAGCACGCGGAAAGCAGCGTCGAGAGCGCTACCCACCTACCGCTGGCCCGGAGGTAGCGCGCGCCACCTACCGCTGACGGGTCGGGTTCCGCGCGCCACCTACCGCTCGGGGGCGGGTCAGCGCAGCCGCACCTCGCGGCGACCGTCGAGGTCGACCCCGACGATCGCGCGACCGTCGGCGTCGGCCGTGACGGTCGGCTCGAGGCCGCCGTCGACGGTGTAGGTGCGGCCGGGCACGAGACGCTCGACGCCGAGCGTGGTGCGCACGGACCCGCGGCCGGGCAGCAGTATTAGGTCGAGCGCGTGCCCGTCGGTCACCGCCTTCGCCACCAGGACCTCCGGGTACGCGCACTCCGCGAGCACCGGGCCCGTGTGCCATGCGTGGGGCACGCCGTGCGCCACGAGGTCGCGCAGCCCGTCCTGGCGCAGGAAGCGCCCGAGCGTCGCGTACAGGTTGGCCAGCCCTGACGCGTCCTTCATCCGGCGGACGCCGTCGCGGTCCTCGATCGGCTCCCGCTCGTCGAGGGTGCGCTGGGCGGCCGCGGCGTACTCCTCGTCGCCGATCTCGCGGGCCGCCATCATCGTGACCGCCTGGCCGAACGTGTCGCGCCCGAGGAGGTAGCTGCCCGGGTCCAACCCCTTCGTCAGGAACCGCGGCTGGTGCAGCAGGCCGTCACGGATCTCCAGGTCGCGCTTGAGTAGCCACCAGGTGCGCAGCGACAGGTCGGTGAGTGCTGGGTGCATCCAGAACGACGTCGTCGTCTGCACCGACGGGTTCGCCCAGAAGTTCCACGACAGGCCCAGGTACGACGCGCGCACGCCGAGCAGCTTGCCGTCGGGCCGGAAGAACTCGCGTTCGTACCCGTCGCGGAGGCGCTCCAGCGTCTCCGCGGAGTAGCTGGTGCCGCGGAGCCGGTCGTGGGCGAGGAGCGTGTTCGCCCCGAACGTGTTGCAGACCGTGTAGATCCAGTTCGGCTCGCAGGGGAACAGGGCGTAGTCGTTGGCGAGGGAGTTGCGGTGGATCGACGCCGCGACGCTGCCGAGGTCGTGGGCGTACTCGCGGCCGTCGGACCAGCGGAACGTGAGCGCACCAGGGCGGGCGTACCGGTCGTCGCCGGTGACCGTCTCGTAGGAGGTGACCATGAGGCCGAAGAAGCCGGTCAGCATGATGTTCTCGCTGTTCTCGACCGGCTCCGGGTCCCACCGCAGGTTGCCCCACAGGTTCTCCAGCGCCCAGTAGCCCCACGCCTTGCGCTCCAGCATCTTCTCGATCGCGTTGCGCTGGGCCTCGGCGAGATAGCCGTGGAAGGCGGGCGTGCGGGTGAGCTGGGCCATCGACAGCCCGTAGGAGAGCGCGTTGAGCTGGTAGCGCAGCGCGGCCTCGCGGTACTGGTCGAGGTGGGTGAAGCCCTCGAAGGTCTCGAGCGGCTGGAGTGCGAGGTCGAGGCCGAAGCGCAGTCGGGCGAGGTCCTCCGCCGAGCTCTCGACGACGGGCAGCCCGGCGTCGAGGTCGGGCGGAGGGGAGACCGTGAACCGCACCTGGGCGAGCTCGGCGTTGAGCCGCTCGCCGCGTCGCGCCTGCGCGCGGTGCCGCAGCACGTGACTGACCACCGACAGCGCGACGGCGGCGGGCGCGAGCAGGAGGGCGACGAGGGTGGCGGTGCCGTGCCCGGCGTCGGCCACCGCGGCCGACCACCCCGCGCACGCGAGCGTGACCGCGGGCGGGAGCACCGTCGCGCCGAGGAACCACCAGGCCACGAGCGACGTGACGACCAGCGCCACCACCACGAGCGCCAACACCGGGTGGCCGCCCGCGAGCATGCCGGCGCCCGGGAACGTCAGGGCGAGCGCCCCCGACGTGGCCGCGGCGCCGCCGTCCGCCAGCACCAGGCCCGCGGCCAGGGCCCAGAGCGCCGCGAGCACCAGCAGGCCGCGGCGCGCGCGTCGGGCCGACTCCGCGCCCATGAGGCTGCGGGGTCGAGGGATCTGGAGCACGACGCCGCGGGCGTGGCTGTCCGTGGGCTCGGGTCCGGCGTCGACGGTGGTCATGCGCGTGCTCCTTCGGGACGGATGGTGCGGTGGCGGCGTGTGCCGAGGGGCTGCCAGAGCAGGAGGCCCGCGTAGAGCGCGAGCAGCCCGGCGAGGTGCAGGGCCACGTCGGTGGCGAGGGTCGTGGCGTGGCCGTGGCCGAGCACGTGCACGTCGACGACGAGCACGGCGGTCCAGGTGAGGCCGGCGGCCACGAGGCAGCGGCCGCGGTGCTCACGCCGTGGTCGCTGACGGGGCCGGGCGCGGGCGGTGACGACCAGCAGCGCCGTGAGCGTCATGAGGAGCACGAGGTCGCGCGCGAGGGCGTCGACCAGAGGGTGGGCGGAGCCCTGCACGAGGCCGAGCCATCCGAGCCCGGCGGTCGCGACGGTGTAGGTCAGCACGACCAGGGCCGAGGTGGAGGCCGGTGCGAGGAGGTCCCGCCGTGGCACGGCGGGGCGGCTGCCGGGGCCGAGCCGGGGGCGCGCGTCGCCGCCACCGTCGCCGCCCTCGTCGACACGCTCGCGGCCGACCCGCCCCGCGCCCGCCTGTACGCCGAGTCGCCGCTGCGCCAGTCGCTGCACGACCGGCGTCGTGCAGCGCAGGGCGAGTTCGCCGACCTCGTGCTCGGTGCCGTCCTCCAGGCAGGGCCGGAACGACGTCTGGACGCGCTGTTCGTGGTCGCCGGCGCCACCGACGTGGTCACGCGGTGGCTGCTCGGCGAGCTCGACGTCGACCGCGACACCCTCGTCGAGGGGGTCACGGCCATCGGCGTCGGGCTGCTCTGAGAGGGTCGGGTGCGTGGCGGACCTCGGGATGGGCGCGCTCGTGGTGGTGCTGCTCGCGGTGCTCGTCGGCGCGTTCGTGCAGTCGGCCGTCGGCATCGGGCTCGGCCTCGTCGCCGCCCCCGTCGTCACGCTCGCCGCGCCGCAGCTGATGCCGGGCGGCATGTTGATGGTCGTGCTGTTGCTGCCGCTCGTCACCCTCGCTCGTGAGCGCGAGGACGTCGACTGGCGCGGGCTCGGCTGGGCGTTCCCCGCCCGCGTCGTCGGCACCGCGGTCGGCGTGTGGGTGGTCGCGAGCGTCGACGAGCGACAGCTGGGCGTGGCGGTCGGCGCGATGGTCCTGCTCGCGGTGCTGCTCACCGCGCGCACCGTCGTGGTGCCCGTGAACCCCGGCACGCTCGGCGTCGCCGGGTTCGTCAGCGGCATCACGGGCACCGCGTCGTCCATCGGCGGACCGCCGCTCGCGATCCTGCTGCAGCACCGGGCCCCGCGCCAGATCCGCACCACCCTGGCGGTCTACTTCCTGCTCGGGTCGGTGCTGAGCCTCGTCGGCCTGGGCATCGCGGGCGAGCTCGACGTCGCCGAGGTCCAGCTCGCCCTGCTCTGCATCCCTCCCCTCGTCCTCGGCTTCGCCGTCAGCGGACCCCTGCGGCGACGCCTGCCGCCCGGCCTCGTGCGGGTGCTGGTGCTCATCGTCAGCGGGTCGTCGGCGCTGCTGCTGCTCGTGCGCTCCCTCCTCGGCTGAGCGCGGTCGGCTGTGAGACGGTGGTCGCACGCGCGACCCGGGGGGGAGCATGGAGCACGATCGCACCGACTGGTCGGCCTTGTCGGCGACCGACCTGGTGAGGCGACTCGACGCCCTCCTGGAGACGTCGCTCGACGCCGACGCGTGGGTGGCGGTCGCCGCGATGCACAACGAGATGGCGTACCGGGTCCACCGGCACCGCCTGCTCGGCTGGGGCGCGGCCCCGGAGGCGTCGGCCGTCGTAGCCTTCGTCCAGGACCCCGGCCGGACGCGCGCCCTGCGGGAGAAGCTTGCTCTCCGGTGCTTCGCGGGCCATGACGACGAGCTCGAGCTGTCGCGGCTGTCCTACCTCTCCGACGTCGGCGTCCCGGCGACGCGGGAGGAGCAGGAGGCCGAGGAGGCGCTCGCGCACGCCGGCGAGCGGTTCGAGCACGACCTGCACGCGGTGCTCGACCGCCTGTCGGGCGGACGGACCCCGGGCACCCCGCGGCAGCGCCTGCTCGCCCTCGCCAGCAGCTCGGACCAGGATCGGCGCACACGGTTGAGCCGTGTCCCTGCCCACGTGGGAACGAAGCACGGCGGTCTGGTCGAGCGGCTCGATCGAGTGGTGGACCTGCGCTTCGCGCGCGCGTCGTCGATGGGTCATGCCCACCCGCTGGAGGCAGTCCTCGCGGCGGGAGGACTCCCGATCGGTGGGCTCGACGCCGCGTTGCTGGCCGTCGTCGACGCGGCGGTGGACGCCCGACCACGCTCGGGCGAGCAGGCAGGTCCGGCGACCGACACCGAGCTGGTGCCGCCCCGCCGAGAGCCGGGCGCGGACACGGAGCCGCGCTACCGTCTCGAGGAGATGCTGGAGGCCTTCGGTCGACGCGCTGGGGCCGAGCTGGGTGTCCACGTGACCTGGCAGGTCTCCGGAACGACCATCGTCGCGGAGGTGGAGCGCGCCGACGGTCGGACCGGGACGATCGTGGTGCGCCGTGGCGGACGGGGTCCCGCATTCACCACGGCGCTGCGGAACCGCACCGACTGGCCCGGCCTGCACCAAACCCCCGTGGCCTGCTGCACGCTCGACCTCCCGCCCGGCGACGTGAGCCTGGGGCAGGCCCGGGTGCTCTTCCACGAGCTGGGCCACGGGCTGCAGCACGTCCTCTGGCGACGCCGGATCTCCAACCTGGCCGGACTCGAGTACGTCAGCGTGGAGCGCCGCGAGCTGCTGAGCCAGGCCTGCGAGTTCTGGGTGCACCGGTCCGACGTGGTCGACCCGGGGAGGTCGGATCGGACACGGGGCGGGTCCCTGGACGCGGCGTGGACCGCGCACCAGGTCGGCGTCCTCGGGCGCGCGGTCCTCGGCTGGGTCGACCTGCAGATCCACACGCAGCGCGGTCTCGGCGTGGAAGCCGCCCTGGACCGGCTGCGCCGGCTGGTCGACCTGCCGCCGGACCTCGACGCCGTCGCGGTCGCCGCGTCGTTGTCGAGTCCGCGTCACCGGGCTCGTCCCGGCACGGCCTTCGTCTACCCGCTCGGCGCGGCACGGGCCGCTGAGCTCGCCCACGACGGTGGTCCGCTCCTGAACGAGGCGTCGGACCCCGAGCACCCGTGGCGACGGCCTCGACCAGACGTCGAGCTCCGCACCCGTCCGGCGCAGTGGGTCGGACGATCCTGATGGAGCACAGGAGCCTGGGGCGGAACGGGCCGTCGGTGTCCGTCCTCGGACTCGGGGTGGCGTCGTTCGGCGACGCCTGGGGCTCGGGCTGGACCACGGACCTGCGCGACGCGCGCGACCTCCTGCGCGCCGCCGTCGATCTCGGCATCACCTGGGTGGACACCGCGAGCGTCTACAACCGGGGGCGGAGCGAGGAGTGGCTGGGGGCGCTGATGGCCCGCGACGGTCTGCGTGACGACCTGCTCGTCGCGACGAAGTTCGGGTACCGGACGGCGCCGGACGACCCCCACGCGGGCGGCTCGGGCGTCGAGGCGATGCGTCGTTCGGTGACCCGGTCCCTGCGCCGGCTCCGCACCGACCACGTCGACGTGCTCTACCTCCACCTGTGGGACGGGGTCACCCCGCCGGAAGAGACCTGGGAAGCCGCGTCGGACCTGGTCGACGAGGGCCTCGTCGGGTCCTTCGCACTGAGCAACGTCCCGGCGTGGTACGCGGCGCTCGTCCACGGGAGGGCCACCGCGCTCGGTGGACACGCCCCGGTGTGCCTGCAGATGCACCACAACCTGTTGGTCAGGGAGTGGGAGGACGAGTTCGTCGACCTGCTCCGTCACACCGGGACGGGCCTGGTGTGCTGGGGGCCGCTTGCCAACGGGCTCCTGACGGACCGGTACGTCGTCGACGAGGACGGGATCCGCGGGGAGGGGCGGATGACGACCGGCACGTTCACCACCGGTTCGGTCGACCCCTTCAGTGAACGCACGGCGACGGTGCGCACCGAGCTGGGACGGGTGGCCCGGGAGGTCGGCCGTCCGGTCGCGGAGGTGGCGCTCGCGTGGCTGCTGGGCCGTCGGTACGTCTCCTCGGTCATGCTGGGCGTCACGTCGGTGGAGCAGCTGCAGCAGGCCTCGGCGGCGGTGGACCTGCGACTCGACGCCGCGCTGCGGGCACGTCTCGATGCCGCGAGCGCCGTGCCCGTGCACTACCCGCACACCTTCGTCCAGGACGACACGCTGAGGTTGGTGCACGGGGACCGGCTGCCCCCGGACCGCGCGGGGCGGCACGACGCGGACCCCGGCCCGCCCTGACCCCCCCCGGTGCCGTGGCGGGTTCAGGGACGCGTCCGCACGTCCCGCGCCGAAGCCCAGGTGCGCACGAGCGCTCGGTCGCCCTCGGCGTGGGCCCGTTCGGCCTGCGTCGACGCCCACAGGTACGTCCAGGCCGTTCCGGGTCGGACCGCCGACGGGCCCGTGGCCAGCGCCTCGTAGAGATCGGCGAGGACGATCTGCGACGCGATCGACGGGCGGTCGCGCACCAGCCGCGCCCAGACCTCGAGCAACGACCGGCCCGGGGTGCCGTCAGCCTGGAGGTCCAGCACGGCGACGACCGCGCGCTCCAGCGACGCGGCCCCGTGCTCGATCCGCTTGGCCTCCCAGGCGCGCTGCAGACCGGCCTGGTCGACGCCCTCCATCCGCGCGTCGGCGACGAACGCGGTCTCGAACCACAACGGCAGGAGCTCGGCGTGCTCCGGGGCGAAGCGTTCGAGCGCGGTGGTCAGCGGGAGAGCCCCGCCCGTCGTGGCGTGCGCGACGGCGTGTCCCAGCTCGTGGGCCAGGGACAAGGCGTCCTGGGGCGTCAGGACGCCTCGCACGCCCGAGGACCAGCTCGACTCCACGAGCGTCACCGGACCGCGCCGCACGCCAGGGGCGTCGATGCGGTTGCGCAGACCCAGCGTGTGGTTGGGACGGTCTCGACCTCGGCGCAGGACGATGCGGACGTCGCCGTCGCCCCGGTCGTCGAGGATCCTCACCCGCCAGTGCCCCCCGGAGTCGGGGCCGACCACCTCGGCGTCCAGACCCAGGTGCCGGGTCGCCAGCGCGCAGACAGCCTCCAGGGCGGCCCGGATCGGGACCCCGACGTCCGTCGACCCCGCGACGGGGTGGCGGCGCAGGTAGGCCGGGACGTCGGCGACGAGCAGGACCTCGTCGGTCGGGATCTCCAGCACCTCACCGAGCTCCTCCTGCAGGCGCTGAACCGTCGTCGAGGCGGAGTCGAGCACTTCGTCGAGGAGGTCCGCCGCATCGGGCGACGCCTCGGCGCGGCGAGCGTGCGCGGCGCTCGCCCAACGGTCGAAGGCCGCGGCGAACGTTTCCTCGTGGACCTCGCGGACCCGACGCCGGGCGAGGACGACACGCCGGCGCGTGCGCGCGGCGTCGGCGTGACGGAGCACGGAGTAGAGCCGAGCGGCGGACGAACCCGCGCGCGGGGCGCCGATGCGGTCGCACAGGTCGTGGTCGGCGCGTCGGACCGTGTCGAGGACGGCGTCGAGCGACGCCCGCGCCAAGGCGATCTCGGCGGGTTCCGGGTCCTGCTCGTCGGCACGGTGCTGCGCGTGCCACTGGCGGAGGAGGTCGACCTCGACGGCAGGCAGGCCGAGGTCGCTCGCGTGCTCGACGAGGGTGTCGAGGGTCCCGTCTTCGAGCCGCACGTCGGTGGTCGCCGACGACCCGAGCCAGTGCTCGGGCAGGCCCCGCTCGCGGAGCACGCGACGGCCGGCCTCGGCGTCCAGGGCACCCAGGACCAGGGCCAGCCGCTCCAGGTCGTCACTGCCGTGCGCACATCCGTCCACGTGCTGAACCCCCTTGACATGGTGCACACCTCCACCTTGACTGAAGAGGTCGGGGCTCGTCCACGGCACGATCGGGCGGTCCGCGACTTCATCGAAACCACACAGATCGGGGAGTGATTGACATGGCAGACACGACGTTCGACAAGAAGCCCGCCTTCTTCCGGGTGGCGACGTTCGAGATGTTCTTCGAGGCGGAGTCCGCCGACAGCAAGGCTGCTGCGGCGAACCTCGCGCAGGACGTCGACCTGGACGCCGAGCTCGACGCCATCCTGGGCTGACCGGGCAGCAGGCCGGGGTCGTGGTCGCTTCGAGCGGCCGCGGCCCCGGCTTCTTCCGCGTGGCTGCAAGGCCGCGGCGGGTGGAGCACGAGGACCGGGCAGTCGAGGGTTCGGGCAGACGAGGGTTCGGGGGAGCCATGGAGACAGCGACGTTCGCAGGTACGACGAGCAGTGACGGTGCAGGAGCGGCGTCGAGGACCGGGACCGTCGTCGGCGTCCCCACGTCGGCGGGTTCTCCGCACGAGGGCAGTGAGAACGGACCGTACTTCCTGCGGAGGGTGTCCCAGCACCTGACGTGGGGCTACGACGACGGCGTCCCCCTCGCGGTCGACACGCTGGAGGCCATGAGCGGATGGGTCGACGGTGGCGATCTCGAGCTGCCCGACGGTGCGGACGCCGAGAAAGTCGCCTCGGCCGTGCGCCGCGAGGTCGCGGACCTGGCGCGCCTCGGCGTGGTGGGGCTCGTCGGGGGCGACCACAGCATCACCGCCGGCGCCGTCGAGGCGCTCGTCGAGCACCATCCCGACCTCTGGGTCGTGCAGCTCGACCACCATCTCGACGTGCAGATCTGGGACCACGGACCGCTCGATCCCCTGTTCCACACCAACGTCATGTCGCACGTCGGTCGCTGGATCCGTCCCGGCCACCTCCTCCAGCTCGGTCTGGCGCCGTTCGTCGCCGCGCCCGGTGGCTCGCTGGACGACGTGAGAACGCTGCTGTCGGGAATGGGACGGCAGGTGTCCTCGGTGGCTGGCATGATCGACGACGACGTCGCCCTGGCCGAGCTGCTCGGCCGTGACCGGGCGGTCTACGTGACCGTCGACCTGGACGTCCTCCAGCCCGAGGCCATGTCCAGCACCGGATATCCCGCGACCACGGGACTCTCCCTCGGTCGGGTCGTCCAGCTCCTGCGGCTGCTCTCCCGCGCCAACACGATCGTGGGGTTCGACGTCGTCGAGTTCTCCGCGGACCGCGACGACCGCAGCCCCGTGGTCCTCGCCGACGCGGGTCGGGCCGCCGTCGTCCTTGCCGAGCTCATGCGTTGCTCGTCGCCCGCCCCAACGCGCGGGGAGGCCCGTCGATGACCGTCCAGGCGCGCCCCCTGCAGACCTCGACGAACGCCTTCTCGCGCACGATGGTCGAGCTCGACGTGACCGACGATGTCACGCACGACCTCTTCAGCCGCAGCGTCCGCCAGCACCTGCGCGACCTCCGTTCCTTCCGGTGGACCTTCCCCCTCACCCAGGTGTTCGAGCCGGAGGTGCTGGACGAGGCGGCCCTGCTCCGTGGGCTGGACCCGACGGCCGTCCGCCGTCTCGACGAGGGCTCGTCGACGGCGCAGGCCCTGGCCGAGGAGGCGGCCGCGGCCGCGGATGAGCCGGCGGAGGAGACCCTGTGCGTCGCGGCCGCGCTCGTGAGCGTGTCGCGGTTTGAGCTCGCCCGCGAGGTGCTCCGGACGGTCGACGCCACCGCGCACCCGCGCGCGGCGTTCGAGCGCGCGATGCTCGAGTTCGTCATCGCGAACCGCACCACGCTCTCGGCGGAGCGGATGACCGCTGCGTTCCGGCGCATGCAGGCCGCGGCACGGAGCGAGGAGGTCCCGCGCGACCGCCTTCTCGACGCCTGTGCGCAGGCCGTCGTCTGGTACCTGAAGTGCGAGGCGGTCCCTCGCGAGCTCTTCGAGTGGTTCTCCCGGGAGGGGCAGTCCTTGGTCACGCACCGGCGCGACGAGCTCGGCGCAGCCACCGTCTCGTCCTGGTACCGCGGGATCGCCATGGTCCCGGCCGGTCGGCGTGATGCCGACCTGACCCGGCGCGTGATGCGCCAGGCAGGTCGGGTGGCGGAGGAGGCCATCGCACAGGCGGGGTCGGGAGCCCTCGAACTCACCCTGCGCAAGACCTACCACGAGTCCTCCGTCAAGGAGTACCTCTACGTGTCCCGGGACCAGGAGCAGGCGCTGTACCACGCCGACCAGCTCGTGGACCTCGACCCGGCATGGTCGGTCAGCCACGGCGAGAAGGCCGAGGTCTGCCGTTCGTTCAGGCTCCTGGAGCAGGCCGCGGAGAACTTCGACGCGGCGGCGACCGTCGGCCCTCCCTACGTGCGCCACCATCTGTTGCAGGCTGCTCGTGCGTGGGACGAGCTCGGCGAGCCCCGCGCGGCGTTGGAGCGCTACGACGCGATCTGCGCGATCGGGATGCCGTTGCCAGGGCTGCTGCAGGAAGCTGCAGCCGTGCGTCAGCGCGTGCACGACGCGGCGGTGACGCCCGTGGCCGGGCGGACGGACACGTCAACCTTCGACCGCGGGGGCCGGTGAGACGGTGGAGCGTGCTGACGACCACACCCGGTTGACCACCCGCTCGTTCACCGGGTTCTCCCTCACGATGTTCGCGGTCGGCATGATCTCGGTGGGGTTCGGTGCCGTCGACATGGCCCTCGTCGCGCCGTTCGGTGTGGAGGTCCTCGCGGCCGTCGGCCTGGGGGAGGTCGTCGTCGTCACGGCGAGCGCGTTCCTCGCCGGACCGATCGACGTGCTGACCTCCCGCGTCGCGCAGTCCGAGGGCGGTGACAGGCTGGCCCACGAGCTCGGCTCGCTCCTCGTCGGGTTCGTGGCCGTGCTCGCGCTCCTGCAGGTCGTCGCCGTCGGGTTCGCCTGGTCCAGCGAGACGCTGCTCGTAGCCCTGGGGCAGGACCCGGCGGCGGCCGCGGGTGCCGCGACCTACGTGCAGGTCCGGCTGGGCGGGGTGGCGCTCACGGTCCTCTTCATGGTCACCATGGAGCTCCTGCGCATCCTCGGCATGAAATCCGCCTCGGTGGTCGTGCTGGTGGTCGGTCTGGCCGCCAACGCCGGGCTCGACCTGCTGCTGCTGCACGGACCGCCGGCGGACCACGTCGACCCGGTGGCGGGGGTGGCCGTGGCCACGGTGCTCGTCCACGCCGGGGCTGCCCTGGTCGGCGCCGCGCTGCTCGTGCGCCGACTCCGGGCGCGGGGATCGGTGGCGCGTCCCGGCGCGGCCGCAGTGCGCGACCACGCTCGGGCGACGCTGGTGACGGGCAGCGGCGTGGGCCTGCGGCACCTGAACGACTACGCGGCTGCCGCGGTGCCGTTCCTCCTCGTCGGTACCCTCGGGGTGCAGGTGACCGCCGCGGCTGCAGTCGCCACCAAGATCTGGACGCTCTACTGCCGGGTGCCGCAGGCCTGCACCTCGGCCAGCTTCGTCTTCTACGGGTACGCGCTGGGCCGTGAGCAGGTGTCGGCCGAGCTGCGCCGACGTCTTCTCGTGATGACGGCCGTGCCTACCCTGTCGTCCGCCCTGCTGGTGCTCGCGGCCACGCCCTGGTTGGTCGACCTCCTCGGTGGCGGGAGCGTCGACCGTGGCATGGCCGCGCTGCTGACCGCGGCCTTTCTGGTGGGCACGCTTCCGTACCTCTTCGAGAAGCTCGCCGGTGAGCTGCTCACGGTCGAGGGCGACGCGGGATACCTGGCGGTGACCTCGACCCTGACGACCTACCTCCTGACCCTGCCCCTGGCGGCGCTCTCCGTGCTCGCCCTCGGGTCGGCGTTCGGCGCCTTCGCCGCAGGAGCCGTCGGCTCAGCCGTGCTGGCGGTGCTCTTCTGGCGACGGCTCACCCACGTCACCGGTCGTCGACAGGTCGTGGAGGTAGCACGGTGACGTCGCGGAGCTCGCGGTTCGACCCTGCGCCGGCCTGTCTGCGGGCTGCCGGCGCGGACGTGGCGTGGGACCAGGAGCCGGTCGTGGCAGCCCACCGGACTGTGCGGGGCACCGACCTGCGGGACGGGTCGAGCGTCCCGGTGGCGGTGAGTGCCACCCCGGGCGTGGTCGACGGGGTCGGGGTGGTGGTGGCGTCGGACGACGGCTGGCTGCGATTCCTCGACCGCTCCCTGACCCGCACCTACTGGGAACGGCGGCTGAACCGCGGGTTCTACGCCCCGCTCTCCTTCCTCCAGGACGCGGAGGCGGTCCTGGTCGTGACGACTGCAGGGCTGGTCGGGTGCTTCGGCGTGCGTGGTGAGCTGCGCTGGGCGCGCGCGCTGGACCACGGGGTGCTCGCCCCGGTCACGACCATCGGCACGTCGCTCCTGGTGGCGACCTTCGACCACCGGTGCGTCCTGCTCGACCCCGAGTCCGGCGACGTGCGCGCCGAGGTCGACCTGCCGGCGCCCTGGGCCCGTCAGGTCGGCGGGCTCGCGGGACGCCGTGACGTCTACGCGGCGCCGGTGACGACACCCGCGGGGGCGGTGGTCTGCTGTGGTGAGCACGTCGTCGGCCTCGCCGACGACGGCGCTGCGGCCTGGACCGTCGACCTCGGCGTCGCGGTCAAGGCTTCCCCGGTCGTCGTCGACGACGAGCGCGTCGGGGTCGTCGGCGTCGACGGCGTCTGCCGCGAGATCGACCTCGTGACGGGGACGGTGCAGCGGTCGTTGCGGCTCGGTGCCAAGGTCACTGCGAGCCCGGTCGTCTCGGACGGCGTCGTCGTGGTCGGTCTCGCCGACGGGCGCAGCGTCGGCATCGACATCGCCTCGTGGCAGCGACGGTGGGAGGAAAAAGGTGGGGGTCCCTTCGACCATACGGGGTACACCCGACTCCCCGACGGCGGCGTCGTGTGCGTCAACCAGCGCGGGAACGCCGAGTGCCGCGACCCGGCGGACGGAGCGTTCCGGTGGGAGAGCAGCCAGGTCCTCGGGTTGCCGGACCACGAGACCGCGCTCCACACCACGCCGGTGGCGGGACCGTCCGGCGACCTGTACGCGACGTCCTACACGGGTGACGTATACCGCTTCATCTTCCGGGACAAGCGGTCTGCGACCCGTCCGAGAGGGGAGCTCGTCCCATGACGACCACGATCAGCTCGACCGACCCCCAGCAGCTCGCGCAGCTCTTGGCGGGCCGGCTGCATGCGGAGACGGTCCACGACCCCGAGTCGTTCGAGCGGCACGTGCTCGGCCGTTCGAACCTCGCCTACCTGATGCTCTACCTGGAGTCCAACGACGTGCCGGCAGCGCAGGTCGCCGCGGTGCGCGCAGCGCTCGACGGTACGAGGCAGGACCGCCTCCGGCTCGCCGCGGACCTCGAGGCGCTCCGCCTGCCCGACCCTCTCGAACGGGTCCGAGGTCGGTGGGTCGAGGAGCTGCACCGTGCGGGCGGTGACCCGACGCGCGCCGACGTCCAGGCAGCCCGGGAACGCTTCGACGGCGCGCTCGCCGCTCTCGACGCCTCGGTCGACGAGCTCGTACGGCGCCTCGGCGGCCCGGAGGGCCCGGTGGTCGGCACGGGCGACAGCGTCGTGTACGCCTGGCTCGCCCGGTTCGACGACCCGCAGCGGCGCGTGAAGCTTTCGGCCGCACGGGAGCGGGTTCGGTCGCAGCAGGTGCCGCAGGCGATCGACGCACTCGAGGAGCTCGTCGGGCTGAGGACGGTCGAGGCACGCGAGCGTGGGTTCGGGTCCGCCCTGGAGGCGTCGCTCTCCGCGAGCGACCTCGACGTGGACCGTGCCACCGACTACGTGCAGGCCCTGCTGCGCGAGGCCGTCATCGACAACGCGAGCCTGCGCTCGGAGCTCGAGGCCGGGCTCGGCGAGCGGTGGCTCGGCCGCGTCGGCGACCACCTGCCCGCTTACCTGCGTGCAGAGGACACCTCGACGACCGTGCTGCTCGACGCAGGACGCCTCGTCGAGCACGCTCTCGAGGAGCTGACCGAGCCGCTGCCGGTGGACGGCGTCGCCGTCGACCGCCAGACCGACACCATCCGGCTCCTGCGTGGACGTTCGGTGCTCGGGACCATCGCGCTCCAGGCATGGGTCGAGCACCGTCCGACCACGAACGTGACCCTCTCCCAGGCGGAGCTGGAGCGCCCGCTGGCCTTCGTCGCCGTCCCGCCCGCAGACGGTGACGGTCGGCGGACCCTGCCGCTCGGCGCGGCGCAACGTCTGATGCACGAGCTCGGTCATGCGCTCAACCACGTGCTGATCGAGGAGCGTGGCCCGAGCAGCACGGGTCTGGACTACCTGCCGCTCGAGCGGGTCGACCTGTTCAGCACCTGTCTCGAGCGCTGGGTGTACCGCCTCGACCTGCACGAGAGCGGCGTCGTGCGTCAGGGCACGCACACGGACCTCCAGCGCGCCCAGCGGCTCCGTCAGGTCCAGGCGCGCCAGGCGGCCGCCGAACGGGCGGTCGTCAGCGCGCTCGACCTCGCGATCCACGGATCGTCGAGCCCGGGGGTGGTGGCCGCGTACGACGTCCTCGTGGCCGAGCACGGGGTCGACAGCATCGTGAGCCTCGACGCGGTCCTGCCCTACTTCGGCTGGCCGAGCCTGCTGGCCCACCCGGGAGCCGACCTCGCCGTGCCGTACGCGGCTGCGCTCGCGGAGGTCACCATGGAGGGCCTCCTCGCCCGACGTCCGGGCGCAGGTGCGACGCTCGTCGAGCAGGCGCTGCGGCCCGCCGCGCGCTCGACGGACTCGGACCCGCGCCGCGCCGTCCGTCCGGGAGCGTGGATCCGATGACCCAGCCGCACTTTCCCTCCGGGTACGTCCGTGCCGTGCTGGGCGGACGTGATCCCGTCGCGGACTCGATCCTGAGGTCGTCCCTGGGCGAGCACGCCCAGCCGACGATCCAGGTGGACGACAACGCCGCGCGGCTCCTCGAGCTGCTGGTGCGGGTCGCCCGCCCCGAGCGGGTGCTCGAGATCGGGACGCTGTTCGGCTACTCGACCCTTCACCTCGCCCGCGGACTGGCCGGGACGGGCACGGTCACCAGCATCGAGGTCGACCCCGCGGCAGCCCGCCTCGCCCGCGACAACCTCGACGCCGCCGGTCTAGCAGACCGCGTGTCGATCCTCGTCGGTGACGCGGTGGAGGTGCTGGCGACCCTGCCGGAGGACCCGTTCGACTTCGTCTTCGTCGACGGACGCAAGTCCGAGTACCCCCGGTACCTCGCCGCGGTCCACCCTCGGCTCCGCGTCGGAGGTCTGCTCGTGGCCGACGACGCCTTCTCCGCGGGGGACTTCGCCCCCGACGGTGATGACGACACCGACGCCGCCCGGGGGATCTCGGGCTACGTCCGGGCCCTGGGCCGCTCCTCGTCGTACGCGTCCGCGTTCGCGGGGACGGAGACGGGTCTGCTCATCTCACGGAAGGAGTCGGCATGAGCACGGGTCTGGCCCTGGTCACCGGGTGCCACGGAGGGCTGGGGAGCCACGTGGTGTCCGTCCTCCTCCAGGAGGGCTGGGAGGTCGTCGGCGTGGGTCGGCGTCCGCAGGAGGAGGGCGGCCTGCCGACCGGTGCCACCTACCTGCAGGTCGACGCCCACCACGAGGAGGCAGTGCAGGACGTGGTGGCCCGGCTCGGACGTCGCCCGTCCCTGGTGGTGCACGCCGCATCGGAGTACCCCCGGGCTACGGAGACACTGCCGGCCGCGGTGATCGAGGCGGCCTTTCGCGTGAACTCGGTGTTCCCCTACCTGCTCGACCTGGCCGTCCTCGACATGCCGCGGGACGACCACCAAGGGGTCACGTTGGTCACCGTCGGCTCGGAGGCGATGTTCCACGCGGACGCCGTGTCGGGCGTCTACGCCGCGACCAAGGCCGCCGCGCGTGTCCTGACGACCGCCGTGGCCGACCGGTGCCGCGGTACGGGTGACCGGGCCTGCACTCTCGTGCTCGGACCGCTGCTGACCCCTGGTCGGGAGGACGAGATGAACCGGCTGGCCACACGGCTCGAGCGCGACGTGACCGAGCTGACCCGCCATGCCCTCGCTCGCAGCAACCCCTCGCTCGTGATCGACCAGTTCATCGACCTCGACGCCTGCGCCCGAGCGATCCTCGCCCTGCAGCAGCTGGGGACCGCCGCCAACGGAGCCGTGTGGCGGCTCGACGGCGGTTCAGCCGGTTCGCTGATCTGAACCCCGACCCCTGCCCGACCCGACCAAGGAGGACACCGTGACCGTCGCGGACACTGCCGCCAGCCCCTTTGACTCACCGGCCGAACGTGAGCGTTTCTGGAAGGAGCACTGGCGTCGTCGGCCCTACTTCGTGAAGGGAGGCGCGAGGACCGTCCTGCCGGACCGGTGGGACGACGACCGCTTCGCTGACCTCCTCGCCGCCGCGCGGCCGGTGGCGGGACGCGGTGGGCTCGCGATCCACGAGCGCGAGGACGATGTCTGCTTCGTCGAGACGGCATCCGTCGCCGACGACGGGCTCGCGCAGCGCGCCGCGGAGCTCGCAGCCGCGTTCGGTGCTCCTCGCGCCTGGTTCGACGTGATCCGCACGTACCGACGCAGCGGGATCGGGTCGCACTTCGACCACAGCGACAACATCGTGCTCCAGCAGCAGGGCGTCAAGCACTGGCGGCTCGCACCGCCGACGTCGATCGCGCGGGAGACGTATGCGGCTCGGATGATGGGCGTGCCCGGCGTGGGAGCCCAGGAGCTGCCCGACGACGGTGCGCTCGAGTTCACGCTCGAGCCCGGTGACCTGCTCTACATCCCGCTCATGTGGATCCACTCCGGGGTGTCCGAGGCCGGGTCGCTGAGCATCTCCCTCGTGTGCCCCGCGCAGACCCTCGCCTCCGTCGTGCTCGGCGCGACGTCGAGGCTCCTCCAGCAGTCGGGACTCGGGCACCAGGCGGTCGGGACCGTCCCCGCCTGGCTCGACCCCACCGAGGCCGCTGCGGAGGACGAGCGTCTGGCCCACGCCGCGGGTGTCTTGCTGAGGCACCTGGGCAGCGACGAGGTGGTCGAACGCGTCGTCGCCGGGTTGCGATCCTGACCGACGCGCGCGGCGGGAACTGGGCAGAACGCGCCAGACGAACCCCTCTCGTCTACACTGGGCGGAGCAGGAGCCGTACGGCCCGCACTCGTGGGTGGGTGCTCAGCCACCGACCCGCCGCCGAGATCACTGGCGGCCGAGTCGCCGTACGCCCTGTCGCGGTGACGGGCACGACCCGTCCGCCGCCGGCCGAGGCAGACGTCCGGCCGTGGAGGAGGAGCCTGTTGGCCACGAGAACGCAGCAGCGGAACCCGCAGAAGGCACGCCAGAACGGCAACGGGGCCCGTCGCAAGAAGCACGACGACGACACCGGACTGATGCCCGTGCTCGCCAAGGCGGTGCGCGAGGTCGAGAACGCCGTGCAGCGACGGCGCGTCACCGCGTCGACCCGCGCCACCTTCCAGGCCGTCGGCCTGCTGGTGCGCGAGGAGCGCGCCCGCGTCAAGACCGACCCCGACCTGACCGAGCCGCAGCGCGCCGACCAGCTCAAGCGTCTCGACGGCGTCGCCACCATCCTGGCCAAGACCGCGACGCGTGAGCCTGCGCTGCTCATGCTGCTCACCGACGACGCCGAGATCTCCAGCTCCACCCTCGCCCTCAAGCGTGAGCTGATGGCAGCGGCCGGACTCGAGCTGGCCGTCGAGCCGCCCGCCGCCACCGCCGAGCTGCGGGTCGACCGCTCTGTGGTCCCCCGCTCGGTCGTGGCGCGCCAGCTCGCCAACCCCTTCATGCCTCCGGAGTTCTCGCCCGAGCCGCCGCCCCGCACCGGGCCGAGCCGGCTCGCCACGTGGGAGCTCATCGGCCCCCTGCTGTCGTCCTTCGAGCGGGCCGCCGCCGGGGCGCCCGCCTGCATGGAGCTCCCCGAGCCCCTGCCGCTGAACCACCGCGGTCCCGACCTCATGCGCCACCAGGCGCAGCTCGTGTCGGCCGCCGCCGAGGGCCACCGCACCTTCCTGCTCGCCGACGAGCCCGGCCTCGGCAAGACTGCGCAGTCCCTGCTCGCCGCGCACGCAGCGCAGGCGTACCCGCTGCTCGTCGTCGTGCCGAACGTCGTCAAGGCGAACTGGGCGCGCGAGGTCGGGCTCTGGACGCCGCAGCGTGCCGTCACGGTCGTGCACGGCAACGGTGACGACATCGACGCGTTCGCGGACATCGTCGTCGTCAACTACGAGATCCTCGACCGCCACGCCGGCTGGCTCGGCGACCTCGGCTTCCGCGGCATGGTGCTCGACGAGGCGCACTTCATCAAGAACACGTCGTCGCAGCGTTCGCGCCACGTGCTGCGCATCGCCGACCGCATCCGCAGCCGCACTGCGCGGCCGCTGATGATGGCGCTCACGGGCACCCCGCTCATCAACGACGTCGAGGACTTCCGCGCCATCTGGCAGTTCCTCGGCTGGATCGACGAGAAGAAGCCGCTTCCCGAGCTGATGCACCGGCTCGACGAGACCGGCCTGACGCCGCTCGACCCCGGCTTCTTCCCCGCCGCCCGGCAGGCCGTCATCGACATGGGCATCGTCCGTCGTCGCAAGATCGACGTCGCCGCCGACATCCCCGCCCGCCGCATCGCCGACATGCCCGTCGAGCTCGACGGCGAGGCCGGCCGCTCCATCCGGGCCGCCGAGGCCGAGCTCGCACGCCGGCTCGTCGCCCGCTACGACCGGGCGGCCGCCGCCCGGGTCGAGGCCGGGCACCCGGTGGCCGACGTGCTCGACGTCGACCTGGTGCGCAAGGTCGCGGCGTGGGAGCGCGAGGAGGCCAACGAGTCGACCGGCGAGAACGTGTTCTCCATGGTGCGTCGCATCGGCCAGGCCAAGGCCGGCCTGGCCGCCGACTACACCGCCCAGCTGGCGCGCAGCGTCGGCAAGGTCGTGTTCTTCGCGAAGCACCTCGACGTCATGGACGCCGCGCAGAAGGCGTTCGAGGAGCGCGGCATCGGCTACTCGACCATCCGCGGCGACCAGACCGCCGCCGCGCGCGCGAAGGCGATCGACGCGTTCCAGAACGACCCGGACACGCAGATCATCGTCTGCTCGCTGACCGCGGCCGGTGTCGGCATCAACCTGCAGGTGGCGTCGAACGTCGTCCTCGCGGAGCTGTCGTGGACCGACGCCGAGCAGATGCAGGCGATCGACCGCGTGCACCGCATCGGTCAGGAGGAGCCGGTCACCGCGTGGCGCATCATCGCCTCGCAGACGATCGACACGCGCATCGTGGAGCTCATCGACAGCAAGGCCGGGCTCGCCGCCCGCGCCCTCGACGGTGAGGACACCGAGGTCGACGTCACCGACGTCCAGCTCGAGGCCCTCGTCGGCATCCTGTCGGACTCGCTCCGCTCGCGCCGCCGCTGACCCCGCTCCACCTGCGCGTTTGCGTGGGGCCCCACGCAAACGTGCGAGAACGACGCACGGTTGCGTTGGGGGGAGCCGGTTTGGGTGGGGCCCCACGCAAACCGGCACGCGTGGTCGGGTCGGTGCGGACGCTCGATCAGCGCTGGGCGGTCACGCCGCGGGGCACGTCGGGGACGTCGCCGGGCCAGTCGCCCAGCCGTTCGCGAGCGGGTGAGCCGTCGTCCGTGCGGACGTTGACCAGGCTGAACGAGGTCTGTCCCGGTACCGGCTCACCGTGCTCCACCCACCCGGCCTCGGTCGCTGCCGCATCCACGTCGAACTCGGGGCCGTCGCCGGTGTCGACGCTGACCGTGATCTGCGTGTTCGGCAGGTACCCGGTGCGCACCGACCACACCGACTCCATCAGGAAGGTGACCAGTGCGGGCCCGTCGACGATCCGGTACCCCGGCGCGACCGTGACCCGGACGTCGTAGCCGGTGTTGCCCTTGATGTTCGGCGGCCCGCCTCCGTCGACGTCGATCGACAGCCCGGGGATGCTCGCGATCGCAGCCTGCGCCTGGCGCAGCGTCTGCCCGCCCGACGCCGCGTCGTGCGGGATGTCGTAGCGAGGGCCGTGCGGAGCGCCGCAGCCTGCGAGCGCGAGGAGGACGGCGACGGCCGCGACGTGACGTCTCGTCCTCGAGCCTGCGTGCGTCGTCGTCGCGGTGCCCATGCGGGAGATCCTGGCATCTCGGGGGTCTCGCGACGGCGGGGGCCTCAGGGGTCTCGGCTCGTTGGTGCGCTGCCTCAGTGGGTCTGTGCTTGCTGGTGCGCTGCCGCGGGAGGCTCGTGCTCGCTGGTGCGCTGCCTCGGCTGGCGCTGTGTCTGGTCTCCGAAAGGGCCTCGACCGGGCGGCTCCCATCCGCGCTGGTCTGGGGTCTCGGGCTGCGGGTTGGTGCTGGGGGTGGATGCAAGATTCTGCGTTCGTGTGTCGAAGGGGCAAGGATGCTGCGTTTGCTACGGGATCCCGTCACCAACGCAGAAGCGTTCGGTCTTGCGCGCGTGAAGGCAGAATCTTGGGCGCACTGTGGGGTGGGGGGACGCACGATTCTTCCTTCGCGTGGACCGCTCCACGGGAAGGAAGAATCCTTCCGCCGTGACGCCCACCATCGGTGGATCCTCAACCGCAGAAGCGGTCCTGCGGTTGCAAATCCACCGATGGAGCGCGCCAACGCAGCACCTTGGCCCGAGAACGCAGAAACGAAGAATCTTGCGTCATGGCCGGGCTCAGCCGGACCCGGAGACCCGAAGCCAGCCCCAGGCCCGCTGCCCGGTCGAGGCCCCTTGCGGAGACCAGACACAGCGAACGCCGAGGCAGCGCACCGACGAGCCGAGACCCCTGTCAGGACAACGCGCGGTCCAGGTTGATGGCGGCGCTGATGAGGGACAGGTGCGTGAACGCCTGGGGGAAGTTGCCGAGCTGGTCGCCGGTGGCGCCGATCTGCTCGGCGTAGAGGCCCAGGTGGTTGGCGTAGGTGAACATCTTCTCGAGCGCGACCTCGGCCTCGCGCAGGCGTCCGGCGCGGGTGAGGGCCTCGACGTACCAGAACGAGCAGAGGCTGAAGGTGCCCTCGCCGTCGCCCACCCCGTCGCCGTCGGCATCGGCGTCCTCGATGCCGTCGGGGGCGGCGTGGACGTCGTAGCGGAAGACGAGGCTGTCGGCCACGAGCTGCTCCTCGACCGCGGCCAGGGTGGACAGGAAGCGCGGGTCGACGGGCGAGCAGAACTTCACCATGGGCATCAGCAGCACGCCCGCGTCGAGCACCGGGTCGGCGTCGGGGTCGGCGTCCGGGTCGGCCTCCGCCATGAGGAAGGTCTCGTGGTGGGGGTCCCAGTGGTCGCTGAGGATCCGCTCGTGGATCTCGTCACGCACCCGCGACCAGGCGCCGACGTCGCCGGGCAGCCCGCGACGCCGTGCCATGCGGATCATCCGCTCCACCGCGACCCAGCACATCAGCCGGCTGGTCGTGTGGGGCCGCACGTCGCCGCGAATCTCCCACATGCCGGCGTCGTCGGCGTCCCAGTGCTCGAGCAGCCAGTCCAGCACCCGCCGCAGGTCGTTCCACGCGTCGTGGCTGATGCCCGGTCCGTACTTGTCGAACAGGTAGACGGCGTCGATGACCTCGCCGTAGATGTCGAGCTGGAGCTGGTCGACGGCGGCGTTCCCGACGCGCACCGGGCGTGAGTCGCGGTAGCCGGACAGGTGGTCGAGCTCGTGCTCGTCGGTGGGGGCGGCTCCGTCGATGTCGTACAGCACCCGCAGCGGCCCGAGCTCGGCCTCGTCCTCGCGCTCCTCGCCGAGCCGCTCCGACAGCCAGCGGGTGAACGCGTTCGCCTCCGACGTGAACCCGAGGCGCAGCAGCGCGTACAGGCTGAAGCCGGCGTCGCGGATCCACACGTAGCGGTAGTCCCAGTTGCGGGTGCCGCCGATCGTCTCCGGCAGGCTCGTCGTGGGGGCGGCGACGATCGCGCCGCTCGGCTCGTGCGTGAGCAGCTTGAGGGTGATCGCGGAGCGGTGCACCGTCTCCCGCCAGCGTCCGGCGTACGTCGACTGCGAGAGCCACGAACGCCAGAACTGCGACGTCGCCTCGAACAGCGCCGACGTGTCCGTGTCGTCGCAGCCGTCAGTGGGGGCGTCGGCGTCCGGGTCGAGCACCTCCAGCACGAACAGGGCCCGCTCGCCCTCCTCGAGGGTGAACTCGGCGGTCACCTCGTCGCCGTCGACGTCGAGGGGGACCGTGGCACCGAACGCCATGCGCACGCCCGGGTCGTCCCCGCGGCCCTTGCAGGTGAGGGAGACGCCGTGGCCCGAGGTGACGTCGAGCGTCTCGAGGTCGGGGGTCGTGCGTCCGTAGTGGGGGCGGGCGGCCACCCGGGTGCGGACCACGGAGCGTCCGCGCACGGCCACCACGCGCCGCACGAGGCGCTGCCGGTGCTCGGGGTCCTCCGCACGGAGCACGGGCATGAAGTCGTGCACCTCGACGACGCCGTCGTCGGTGAGGAAGCGGGTGGCGAGGACGGCGGTGTCGGGGAAGTAGAACTGCTGCGACCGCACCGAGCCGTCGACCGGCGCGAGCTCCCAGGCGCCACCGCGCTCGTCATCGAGCACCGACGCGAAGACGCTGGGGGCGTCGAAGCGACCGGGGCAGAACCAGCCGATGGTCCCGTCGGTGCCGACGAGCGCGGCCGTGCGCAGGTCACCGACCAGGCCGTGGTCGGAGATCGGCAGCGGCCCCGACGTCGGACACGGTGGGGATCCTGTCATCGCAGGTGCCAGCCGCGCTCGCCTGCGAGGTCGAGCGCGGCCTGCGGGCCCCACGAGCCCTTCTCGTAGGTCTGCACCGGGGGCGGGTCGTCCAGCACGGGCGTGATGACCTGCCACAGCCGGTCGACCTCGTCGCTGCGGGTGAACAGGGTCTGGTCGCCGTGCATGACGTCCAGCAGCAGCCGCTCGTACGCCTCCAGGGGGCGGTGCTCGGCGTCGTCCTCGGGGAGCGTGAAGGTGGCCGACGCGCGCGTGAGCTCGAACGTGGGTCCGGGACGCTTCACGTGCAGCGCGGCGGTCACCTCGGGTGCCTCGCCGAGCTCGAGGACGAGGCGGTCGTCGCCGTCCTGACGCTCGTCGAACAGCGGCTCCGGAGCGCGGAAGAACAGGGTGGCGGTGCGCCGGGTCGCCGCCATCGCCTTGCCGGTGCGCAGCAGGAAGGGCACGCCACGCCAGCGGTCGTTGTCGACGTGGACCCGCACCGCCACGAACGTCTCGACCTCGGAGTCGTCGTCGACGCCGTCCTCGTCGCGGTAGCCCGCGTACTGCCCGCGCACGACGTCCTCGACGCGCAGCGGACGCACGTCGGCGAACACCGCGGCCTTCGCGTCGCGCAGGTGGTCGGCGTCGATGCTCTCGGGGCGCTCCATCGCGAGGAAGCCGAGCACCTGCGACAGGTGCGTCGAGACCATGTCGCGCAGGGCTCCCGTGGCCTCGTAGAAGCTGCCGCGGCCCTCGATCGTGAGCTCCTCGGGGACGTCGATCTGCACGGCGCAGACGTGCTCGGCGTCCCACGACGGCTCGAGCAGGCCGTTCGCGAAGCGCAGCGCGAGCACGTTCTGCACGGCCTCCTTGCCGAGGAAGTGGTCGATGCGGAACACGCTGTCCTCACCGGCGACCTCGTCGAGCGTCGCCTGCAACGAGCGCGACGACTCCAGGTCGGTGCCGAACGGCTTCTCCACGACGATGCGGGCGCCGTCGGCGATGCCCTCGGCGCCGAGCATGCGGATCATCGGCTCCATCGCGGCGGGCGGCACGGAGAGGTACACGAGGCGGCGTGCGTCGTCGCCCAGCTCGGACTCGGCGTCGCGCACGGCAGCGGCGAGGTCGCTGCCGTCGTCGGCGTCGGAGGTCTGGAAGCTGGTGCGCGACACGAGCTGCTCGGCGACGTCGACGTCGAGGTCGTCGACGAACTCCTTGAGCCCGTCCATCACCTGCTCGCGGAAGTCCTTCTTCGGCTCGTGGCGCCCGGAGCCGATGACGCGGTAGTCGGCGGGCAGCCGGTCGGCGAGCGCCAGCCGGTAGAGGCCGGGGAACAGCTTGCGCTTGGCGAGGTCACCGGTCGCGCCGAACAGCACGACGACCTGGGGAGGAAGGGAGGAGGAGCTCACGACACGTCCTGGCGTCAGGGGAACGGGGTCACGTTCCACGCTAGGAGCGACCGCGCGGGACCGCATGCCGACTGGACGTGACGTGCTCGTGCGGCGGACGCCCGTGCCGGTGGTCGCGGTCAGGAGGGCGCGGGACGGTGGGTCGCGACGGGCTCGACGTCGTCGGCGGTCTTGTCGGTGCGCAGGCCACGCCACACGGGATGGCGCAGGTGGCCGGAGTCGGTCCAGCCCGCCGCGGTGACCTCGCCGACGAGGTCGGGCTCGGTCCACACCGCCTCGCGTGCGACGTCGCGGGGCGTCTCGACGGTCGGCTGCTCCCGGCGCAGCGGCTCGAGCCGTCGCGCGAGGTCGCCGAGCGTGCGCTCGTCGAAGCCGGTGCCCACACGGCCGGCGTAGCGCAGGGCCCCGGTCTCGTCCGGCACCGCCACGAGCAGCGACCCGATCCCACCGGTGCGGCCGCCCCGCCCTGGCCGCCACCCGACCACGACCACCTCGACGTGGTCCTCGAGCTTGAGCTTCACCCAGTGGGCGGAGCGGCTGCCGGGCCGGTAGCGGCTGCTCCGGCGCTTCGCGACCACGCCCTCGAGCCCCAGCTGCCGGCTCGACGCGAGGGCGGCGTCGAGGTCGCCCTCGAAGGCGGCGGGCACGTCGACCGTGTCGGCGTCGTCGAGGTCGAGACCCTCGAGCAGCTCGCGGCGCTGGACGTACGGCAGTCCGGTCACGTCGGACCCGCCCAGCCTCAGCAGGTCGAAGGCGACGTACCGCACCGGCACGGCCTTGCGTGCCGAGGCGACGTCGCGCGGTCGGACGAGCCCGATCCGCTGCTGGATGCGCCCGAAGGACGGCGCACCGTCGTCGTCGAGCGCGACGACCTCGCCGTCGACCACGGCGTCGTCGAGGTGCAGCCCGGCGAGGGACTCGGCGACCTCCGGGTAGGTCGCCGTCACGTCCTTCCCGCTGCGTCCGACGAGCCGCACGGACGCGCCGTCGCACGTCGCCACCACGCGCACGCCGTCCCACTTCATCTCGAACGCCCAGGCGTCGGCGTCGCGGTGCGGGTCGAGACCGTCGGGCCGGCTCGCGAGCATCGGTGCGACCGTGGGCAGGAGGTCGACGGCCGTCCCCTCCGGCTCGTCGGCCTCGGCGTCCGTGGCCGGTGCATCCTCCGCCGGAGGGTCAGGGACCGCCGCAGGGTCCATGCGGTGCATCAGCCAGTTCTCGCCCGTGCGGATGAGGGCGAACCGCACGCTGCCGCCCAGGCCACCCCCCTCCGACCCGTGCAGCACGGCGATGACCTCGCCCTCCTTCCACTTCTCCAGCGTGTAGGTGCCGTGGTCCCAGATGCTGACCTGCCCCGCGCCGTACTCGCCCTTCGGGATCGTCCCCTCGAATGCCGCGTACTCCATCGGGTGGTCCTCGGTCGGGACGGCGAGGTGGTTGCGGCCCGGGTCGGTCGGCGGGCCCTTCGGCACGGCCCACGACACGAGCACGCCCTCGCGCTCCAGCCTCACGTCGTAGTGCAGGCGCGTCGCGTGGTGCTCCTGGACGACGAAGACCGGGTCGTCGCCGCGCTCCGTCGGCGCCTCGGCCGGCACCGGCTCGGGGGTGCGGGACGCGTCGCGCATCGAGCGGTAGACCGTCAGCCGGTCGGGTGCGGCCGCGGGCGCCTCGTCGCCCGACGTCGATTGCGGGTCCAGACCCTCGAGCGGGTCGTCGTCGCGCTCCAGCACCTCCTCCATCGTCAGGTGACGCAGGTCGGGCCCCAGCTCGTCCCACGTCCGTGGCGCGGCGACGAACGGCCCCTCACCCTCGGCCGCCGCGCGGCCCCTCAGGGAGTAGGGCGCGATCGTCGTCTTCGCCTGGTTGTTCTGGCTCCAGTCGACGAGCACGCGACCCTCGCGCAGGGACTTCTTCATCGACGAGACCACCAGGTCGGGCAGCTCGTCCTGCAACGCCGCCGCCACCTGCCTCGCGAAGGCGTTGACGTAGTCGGCGTCGTGCTCGCCGCCGAGGTGTGCGTACAGGTGCAGACCCTTGCTGCCGCTCGTCACTGGGAACGCCTCGAGGCCGACGTCGGCCAGCAGCTCGCGCGCGGCGTGCGCCACCTCCACGCACTCCGCCAGCCCCGTCCCGGGGCCGGGGTCGAGGTCGAGCACCAGGCGGTCCGGGTGACGCGGCGTGCCGTCGGCCTCCACCCGCCACTGCGGCACGTGCAGCTCAAGCGCCGCCACCTGACCCAGCCACGCCAGCGCCGCCGGCCCGTCGACGAGCGGGTACACGTTCACGTGGCTCTTGTGGCGCACCACGACCCGGCGCACCCAGTCGGGCGCGGAGTCCGGCAGGTTCTTCTCGAAGAACACCTCTGATTCCTTCTCCGCCCGTGGCCCGGAACCCCCGCCGGTGCCTCCGTCCGCCCGTGGCCCGGAACCCCCGCCGGTGCCCTGACCGACCCCGTCCGGCCAGCGCTTGCGGGTGACCGGCCGGCCGGAGGCGTGCGGGAGCAGCCGGTCGGCGACCGCGACGTAGTACGAGATCACCTCGGCCTTGGTGGTGCCCGACGCCGGGTACAGCACCTTGTCAGGGTTCGTCAGACGCAGCCGACGCCCGTCGATCGTGACGGTCTGGCTGCTCGACGAACCGCGGCTGGGCATGCCGCCGGGTCAGGCCTTCTTGCGGGCGCGCGGCTTCGACGCCGCACTGCCGCCCTGGCCGCGACGCTCCTTGCTGCGCTCGACGCTGCGCTTGAGCGCCTCCATCAGGTCGACCACCTCGGCGTCGTCGCCCTCGTCGTCGCTCGTGCCGAACGTGGCCGCCGTGTCGATCGTGTCGCCCTGCTCGAGCTTGGCCTCCACGAGGGTGCGCAGCTGCTCCTGGTAGTCGTCGGTGAACTGCGACGCGTCGAAGTCCGCCGCGAGCGAGTCGACCAGCTGCGAGGCCATGTCGCGCTCCTTCGCGCTGATGCGGGGCACGGTCTCGAGCACGTCGAAGTCGGCGGTGCGCACCTCGTCGTCCCAGAGCATCGTCTGCAGCAGCAGCGTCTTGTCGCGCACGCGCAGCACGGCCAGGCGCGACTTCTGTCGCAGCGCGAACCGCACCACCGCGCTGCGGTCGGTGTCCTCCAGCGCCCGGCGCAGCAGCGTGTAGGGCTTGATCGCCGTCTTGTCGGGCTCGAGGAAGTAGGCCTTGTCGAGGCGGATCGGGTCGATCTGCTGGGCCGGGACGAACTCCAGCACCTCGATCTCCTTCGCCGACTCCGCGGGCAACGACGCCAGGTCGTCGGCCGTCAGCACCACCGTGTTCTCGCCGTCGTCGTAGGCCTTGGCGATGTCCTCGTAGGCCACGACCTCGCCGCAGACCTCGCACCGGCGCTGGTAGCGGATGCGTCCGCCGTCCTCCGCGTGCACCTGGTGCAGCGACACGTCGTGGCTCTCGGTGGCGCTGTAGACGCGCACCGGCACGTTGACCAGGCCGAAGCTGATCGAACCCTTCCAGAGCGAACGCATGGGATCAGTGTTCCGTAGAGGAAGGTCCGCGGCCACTCCATGACGCACGACGGGCCGGGACCCGAAGGTCCCGGCCCGTGCGAGCGGTGGTGCAGGCGGCTGCTACTTGGTGCCCGGCGCGTCGACGGAGTCGAGCGAGTCGGCGGGCGCAGCCGGCTTCGGGGCCGGCGGCGGGGGCGTGGCCGGCTGGTACGGCGGCGGGGGCGGCGTCTGCTTGCCCTTGAGCGTCGCGAACGCGGCGGCGCCCGCACCGAGCAGCAGGCCGAGGCCCACGACGCGACGCAGACGGCGCTTCTTCTTCGGCTTGACCTCCTCGGGGAGGCGGTCGGCGACGCCCTTGGGGAGGCGGTCGTAGGTCTTCTCGCTCAGCTCGGGCGCGCGGTCGAGCAGGTCGTGCCCGATCTCGGGGAGACGCTCGCGCAGGTCGGCGACACCGGACTGCGCCTTGGCGACGACGGTGTCGCGCACCTCGGGGGCACGGTCGGCGAGCTGCTGGCGGACGCCGTCGGCCTGGGCGATCAGGTCGTCCAGACGGCCCTCGAGGCGCTCCTGGACCTTGTCCCGGACGGTCTTGTTCTTCCTCAGCGACATGCTGGCACGGCTCCTCGGTCGGCGTGGATGCTTCTGCTCACGACACTATCGCCGCGCCCCGAACGACGCACCCTGGCCGTCGGCACGACCGGACATCCGCCCAGGTTTCGCCGTTCGGCGGCGCGAAGGACCCCGTTCTTGCGATCATGGCGGGCGTCGTCGGAGTGCCGTCCAGGGGAGGTCGACGTGCTGCGCAAGGTCGTGGGGCCGGGATGGCCTGCGATGACGTGGGCCACGGTGCTGCTCGCCCTGACCGCCCTGTGCATGCTCGCGCTGACGCTCCTCACGTGGGAGCCGGACAACAACCCGCGCTGGCTGCTGTGGCTCCTGGTGCTCGCGGCGCTCGGCGGACTCGCCTGGACCGTCGTGCGCGGTGCGTTGCTCGAGCCGCGCGACGTGGCGCTGCTGGTGTCGCTCTGCTTCGTCGCACTCGCCGTGCTGACCTGGGGCACCGAGCGCCAGATCGCCGTCCTCGCGAACGGCACGAGCACGCCGACCCTGGCCGTGTTCGCCGTGTGGTTCCTGCCGCTCAGCCTGGCGCGTGTGGTCTCCTACCTCGGCACCGCGCTCTGGGTGCTGGCCGTCGCCACCCACGAAGACCCGCAGATGCTCGGGCCGACGGTCGCCGTGGTCGTGCAGGTGCTGGTGGGCACCGAGGTGCTGGGCCGGCTCCGGGTCCGGCTCGACCGGCTCGCCCGCACCGACCAGCTCACCGGCGCCCTGAACCGGTGGGGCGTGCAGGGCGTGGTCGACGCCCACCTCGCCCGTCGTCGCCGGCTGGGCACGCCCTTGACCGTCCTCGCGCTCGACGTCGACGACCTGCGCGCGGTCAACACGCTCGGAGGGCACGCGGCGGGCGACCGGCTGCTCACGTCGGTCGTCGAGCACCTGCGGGCCGGGCTGCGGGAGGGCGACGTGCTCGGCCGGCTCGGCGGCGACGAGTTCCTCGTCGTCATGCCGGGAGCCGACCACGGCGTCGCCGACGTCGTCGCGCGGCGTCTGCAGGTGGGCGCGCCCGCGTCGTGGTCGTGCGGGGTGGCGCAGGCGCGTGCCGACGACGACGTCGCGTCGCTGCTGGCGCGTGCCGACGACCGGATGTACGCGCAGAAGCAGCGACGTCGGCCGGGGTCGGATCAGACCTGAGTGACGCCCGGTGCCGGGTCGGGGTCGTCAGCGACCGACGTGAGCAGCCCGCGACGCTCCGCCGAGGTCTCGAACCAGATGGTGAAGAAGGGCGGGATGGACGCCGCGAGGGCCAGTGCGAGGGTCTTGAGGTTCCAGCGGAACGTCGACCACGCCAGGACGGCGAGCGAGCAGTAGGCGAGGAAGAGGACGCCGTGGATCGGGCCGACGATCGGCACGCCACCCTCAAGACCGGTGTGCGGATCGTCCTGCACGACCCACTTGAAGAACATCGCGACGAGGAGCGCGCCCCACGACACGGCCTCCGCGAAGGCGAAGATGCGGAACCAGCGCCGCACGGACCGGGCCCGGTCGTGAGGCTGGGGGACGGTCTCGGGGGCCGCAGGATCGGTCACGCCCCACAGCGTAGTGGCGTCACACAAAGGAAACAGCCTCGTGGTGAGATGGGGACATGGCCTTCCTGCTGCGCGTCGAGCTGCCTGACGTCCCGGGCTCCCTCGGTGCCCTGGCCACGGCGCTCGGTGGTGCGGGTGCCGACATCGAGGCGATCGAGATCGTGGAGCACCGCGCCGACGGCAAGGCGGTCGACGACGTGCTGCTCGAGCTGCCGCCCAGCGTGATGGCGGACGCCCTCGTGACGGCCTGCCACGAGCTCGACGGCGTCAGCGTGCACTGGATCTCGCGGTACAACGCGGGCGCCAACCTGAGCATGGACCTCGAGGCGGTGGAGCAGTTCACGTCGGATCCGCAGCACGCCGTGGAGCGGCTGGTCGAGGTCGTGCCGGCGACGTTCCGCACCGACTGGGCCATGGCGCTGCGTCGCGTCGACGGCCAGGCGTCCGTGCTGTTCGCGTCGCCGTCGGCCCCGAAGCTCGTGCCCGAGGCCGCGGAGTGGCTGTCGATCCGCTCGTCGTCGCGCCTCGAGGGTGTGGAGGCGTGGTCGTCGACGCTGCTCGCGGGCACGCACGCCAAGGACCGCCAGGGTCGCGGGTTCGTCGTCGTGGTCGGGCGGCACGGCGGCCCGGAGTTCCTCGCCTCCGAGCTCGCCCGGCTGGGCCACATGACGTCGCTCGCGGGGTCCGTCCAGGCCTGACCCCCACTGCGCGTTGACGTGGGGCCCCACCCCAACGTGCGCCTTCGGACGTCGTTTGCGTGGGGGAGTTGACGTTTGCGTGGGGCCCCACGCAAACCGCGCGTCCCACCGCAGCTGGGTGGGGGAGTCAGACCTGAGGTGGGGCCTCACCCCACGCGCGGTGGCGGGTCAGGGGGTCGAGGGGGTCTCCTCGAGCGGCTTCTTGGGGTCGGTGAGGGGGACGTGCGCGTGCTGGAAGCGACCCAGGGCAGCGACCTCGCGCTCGAGGTCGGGCACGTGCTTCTTGAGCTGCGGACGCATGAACAGCCACGCGACGGGCGAGTTGAGCAGCGGCTTCGTCCAGTTGGCGAGCAGCACGCCCCGCGGCACGTACACGCGGGTCTTGCGGCGGCGCAGGCCCGCGACGATCGAGTCGACGCAGTCGGCGAGGGTCGTGGTGCTGTTGGCCGGGTAGGGCAGCTTCCCACGGATCACCTTGAACGTCGGCAGGTCGGCCTCGGCGCCACGCACGATGTCGGTGTCGATCCACGACGGGTGCGCGACCCCGACCTTGATCCCGAGGTGTGCGACCTCCTGCCGGGTGGCGAGGGCCAGCGACTCGGCGCCGGCCTTGCTCGCGTTGTACGACGCGAGCCCGGCGAGGTTGGTGAAGGCGGCGAGCGACGCGACGACCAGCGCGTACCCGCGGGTGCGCTCCAGGTGGGGGATCGACGCGTGCAGCGTGCGGTAGACGCCGTTGACGTTGATGTCGACGACCCGCTCGAACGACGCCTCGTCGATCTGGCGGACGGTGCCGTACGAGGCGATGCCGGCGTTGGCGAGCACGTGGTCGATGCGGCCGAAGTGCGCCGCGGCGGCGTCGATGGCCTCGGTCATCGCGCGACCGTCGCGGGCGTCGGCCTCCCACCAGGCCGCGGCCGGACCGAGCTCGGTGGCCAGAGCCTCGAGCAGGTCGGGCTCCAGACCCAGCAGCGCGACCTGGCCGCCCTGTGCCACGTACGCCCGTGCCACGCCTGCCCCGATGCCGCGCGCGGCGCCGGTGACGAGCAGGACCTTGCCGGTGAAGCCCTTGCGGGCGAACAGTGCCATGGCGTCAAGATACCGACGGTATCTGGGCGCGTCACGCGGGTGTGACCGATTCCCGACGCGCGTCCCCCGGTCGCGTCGCAGTAGCCTCGCGGCCATGAGTGCCCTGCCCGGTGTGTCCGAGACGTTCGACCCCTCGGCGTGGGACGAGGTGCCCGGCTTCGAGCACCTCACCGACGTCACCTACCACCGCGCCCGTGCCCACGGCACCGTGCGCGTCGCGTTCGACCGGCCCGACGTGCTGAACGCGTTCCGTCCGCACACCGTCGACGAGCTGCTGCAGGTGCTCGACCACGCGCGCACGTCGGCCGACGTCGGCTGCGTGCTGCTGACTGGCAACGGTCCCAGCGAGAAGAACGGCAAGCGCTCGTTCTGCACCGGCGGCGACCAGCGCATCCGCGGCCGGTTCGGCTACCAGTACGAGGACGGCGAGGCATCCGGTTCCGACACCGGCGCCGAGGAGCCGTCACCGATCGACAAGGCCCGCCTCGCACGCCTGCACATCCTCGAGGTGCAGCGCCTCATCCGCTTCATGCCGAAGATCGTCATCTGCATCGTCCCGGGC
This sequence comes from Aeromicrobium sp. EU05-FHT14F07, assembly GCF_058790455.1. NCBI lineage: Bacteria > Bacillati > Actinomycetota > Actinomycetes > Propionibacteriales > Nocardioidaceae > Aeromicrobium > Aeromicrobium sp. EU05-FHT14F07. Next base: position 85,695 of record NZ_JBYTCR010000010.1, on the reverse strand, counting down.
TGGGCGGCCGGCGGCGGGCACAGCCTGCACGTCGTGGCCGACCTGACCCTCGCGTCGGCCGAGCACGCCCGGTTCAAGCAGACCGATGCCGACGTCGGCAGCTTCGACGGCGGCTTCGGCTCGGCGTACCTGGCCCGCCAGGTCGGGCAGAAGTTCGCCCGCGAGATCTTCTTCCTCGCCGACGAGTACTCGGCCGAGGACGGCGTGCGCATGGGCACGGTCAACCGCGCCGTCCCGCACGACGAGCTGGAGGCGACCGCGCTGGAGTGGGGGCGCAAGATCAACGCCAAGAGCCCCACAGCGCAGCGCATGCTCAAGTACTCGTTCAACCTCATCGACGACGGTCTGGTCGGCCAGCAGGTCCTGATGGGTGAGACCACCCGCCTCGCCTACATGACCGACGAGGCCCAGGAGGGTCGCGACCAGTTCCTGGAGAAGCGCGACCCCGACTGGTCCCCCTTCCCCTGGTACTACTGAGCGGAAGTCGCTGGGGCGGCGGCCGCCTCCTGCGGGAGGAAGACGGGATGGACACGACGACGCTCTGGAGGCCGACCGGGCCGCAGGAGCTCGCCCTGGTCGAGGCATCCGGCTGGCGTGCGTGGCCGCCACGGCTGCCCGACCAACCGATCTTCTACCCCGTCCTGAACGAGGACTACGCCGTGCGGATCGCGCGCGACTGGAACGTGAGGGCGAGCGGCGGGGGCTACGTGGCGCGCTTCGAGGTCGAGACGTCGTTCCTCGACGCCTACGACGTCCACCAGGTCGGCGGAGACACGATCCTGGAGTACTGGATCCCGGCCGAGGATCTCGTGGAGCTCAACCGGCACATCGTCGGCCTCATCGAGGCCGTTCGCGAGTTCCGATGAGGGGGCGAGGGAGGCGGCGGGCAGCGTCGTGCTGCGACTGCCTCGCGTGAGGGAGCGGTCGGATGGAAGGGGGCGACGCCATCGGGGAGGTTCGACGTCGCGCTCCACGAGTTCGACGGCGTCGAAGTTCGGCTGGGCCCGCCGGTGCGTACGGCTGGCGACTCTTCGGTGCTCGATGCAGAGAAGTGCGAGACTCCCCTCTGACCGGTTCATCGCTGCGTGTCACAACACTACTGTTTTCGGTATTATTGTGACATGGTCGCTGGAGGGAAGTACCGAGACGTCGTCCGCGAGATCGCGCTTGATCAGTACGGCTACGTCACCACCAAGCAGGCGGCTGAGGCCGGGGTGCCGGCGGTCGAGCTCCCGAAGCTAGCGGCACGAGGTGGCTTGGAGAACGTGGCCTACGGGCTCTACCGGGTGCTCGATGTGCCTCCCAGCGCATTCGAACAGTTCGCCGAGGCGCTGTTTCGTGCGGGTGAGGGGTCGTACCTGCATGGAGACTCGGTGCTCGCGTTGCTCGGGCTAGCGGATGTGAACCCTCGACGGATCAGGGTCGCTGTCCGCAAGCGCGCTCGGCCGAAACTGCCAGCCTTCATCGAGCTGACACTGGTGAAGCGCGATGTCGTCACGACGCGGTACGAAGGTCTGGAGTCGCAACGCGTGGCGGAGGCGATCCTCGAATGCCGTGGGCGCATCGAGCGGAGCCGCCTGCTGGGTGCTGCCGACGAAGCGCGGAGGGAAGGTCTGGTGACCACCCAGGAGTGGCAGCGGGTCAGGAAGGAACTCAGGTGAGCTACACCGACGTGCCGAACAGCGTCCGGTCGCTGGAGCAGCGCATCCGCAATCTCGAGGGCAGCGAAGAGCTCGCCGTTCGACGGCGGGTTGGCATGGCGCTCGTCGTGGTCGGCCAGATGCTTCCCGAGGGAGCGATCAAGGGCGGCAGCGCGATGGCGCTTCGCTACGGCCGCGGCGGCGCGACGCTAGGGTCGTGCTGTCCGAGGGAACGGAGGAGTCGTGTTCGGACGCAGGTGCAAGCAGCGGCGCGAGCACCCGACCACCATCCGGCACCAGGCGCGGGACCGGCCGTTCGAGCCGGCAGGGCTCGGCTGCTCGGAGACGGTCGACGCCGTCGACCGACACCTCGAGCAGTGGGTCGGGCCGGTGGAGACGGTGTTCCACGAGATCGTGTCGGACCTCGTGCACGTCGACGTGCACCTGGTGCCGGCGGGCGAGGGACGTCCGTTCCACGCGCTGGCGACGTCGGGCATGTCCGACCGCGGGATGACCGTGCCCGAGCACCTGCGCGGGGAGGTGCCCGACCGGGCCGAGGTGATGGTCCTGCTGCCCCCGGACTGGCCGGTCGACGAGGCCTCCTGGGCCGACGAACGGTTCTACTGGCCCGTCCGCGCGTTGAAGGTCCTCGCCCGCTTCCCGCACGAGCACGACACCTGGCTGGGCGCGTGGCACTCGCTGCCGAACGGCGACCCGGCCGAGCCGTTCGCCGACGACACCCGCTTCTGCGGTCTCATGCTCGCCCCGCCCCTCCGGCTGCCGCAGGAGGCGCGGACCTTCCGCACCGACGACGGCCGCGAGGTCGCCCTGCTCGCGATGCTGCCGCTGCTGCCCGACGAGCTCGAGGTCAAGCTCGCCGAAGGGGTCGACGGCCTGCTCGACGGCCTCGACGCGCACGGCGTCACGGAGCTGCTGGACCCGCACCGGCCGAGCGTGCTGGGGCCGCGTCGGTGAGGTGGCGACGGGGTCGCGACGCCCGACGCGAGCATGGTGGGGGCGAGACGTCCGCCGCCGCCCGCCGCCGGACGCTCGCGCTGCTGCCCGACCTCGGGTTCCCACTGCCCCCGCCGCACCTGCCCCTGGTGGCGGGTGACGACGCCCCGCTCGTGCTCGTGGAGGAGGAGCAGGTCGTCCGGCGCGCGCTGGTGCTGACGGTGCGCGTCAACCTGGCGCTGGGCATGCCCCCGGAGCTCGCGCGCACCTGGTTGGCGGAGGAGGGGCTCGTCGGATCCCTCAGTCCGCGCGAGCGCGCTCTCGTGGCGGGTGACGTCGAGCCAGGACCGTCGGACGAGGCCCAGGTGGAGTCGCTGTGGGCCTTCGCGTGGCTGCTCGGCCTCGTCCCCGGGCTCGACCCGGGCGCACCGTGCGGCGACCAGCTGGCGTCGCTGATGCCCGACCTGCGCACCGCCGAGACCCTCGACGCGTGGCGCTCGCGCACCGGACCCCGGCGCAGGGACGTCGGCGACGTGCTCGCCGCGCTCGACCTCCACCTCGCCCTCACGTGGGGGCTGGCCGATGCGCGACTCACCGGACGCCCGCACCCGGGACGCGTCGATCCCTCCGTCCTCTGGGAGCGACGCCGTGCCCTCGAGTGGACCGTCGGCGACGGCGGCCACGACGGATGGGACGACGTCGACCTGTCCACCTGAGCAGGACGTCCAGGACCAATCCCTACCCGCGTGGCCTCGCCGAGGTCTACGCTTCTCCGCAGGTGGAACGTCGGGAGGGGACTGCCTGAGATGGAGCGGCTGCTCGGCCTCGAGAGCAGCGCCCCGCGCACGCGGACGCGATCTGCGGCGCTGGCGCTGGGCTTCGCCGCGCTCTTCGCCCTCGCGTTCCTCGCCGGGCGGGCCACGCGCGTGCCTCCCGCGCAGCTCGCCCTCGCCTGGCCCGCTGCCGGCGTGGTCATCCTGTGGCTGCTGGCCGCCCGCGGTGCGGTCGAGCGGGTCGTCGCGTGCGTGGTGGTCGTCGTGGTCAGCGGCGTGCTCAACCAGCTCACCGGCACCGAGCCGCTCGGGGCGTGGCTCTTCGGGCTGGTGAACCTGTCGCACGGTGCCGTCGGTGCCGTGCTGCTCCACCGGTGGCGTCCTGCATGGCTGCGCTCGACGTGGACGACGCTCGGCGACGTCGGCGTGCTGCTCGGCGTGGCAGCGGCCGCCGCTGCCGCCAGCGGACTGCTGGGCTCGCTGGTCGCCTGGTGGCGCTTCGGCGAGCCGTTCGCGGAGGGTCTGCTGATCATCGGCTTCCGTAACGCTGTCAGCTCCTTCGTCGTGCTGAACGCCCTGCTGGCGGTGCCGAAGCTGTGGCGCAGCCGGCGCGAGCACGGCGCGGAGTGCCCGCTGGCGCTGACCTCGGCCCTCGTGGTCACCGGGGTGCTGCTGTGGCTGCCGTGGCCGGTCGACTTCGCCATCGTGCCGGTCGTCGTGATCGTGGCGCTGCGCTGCGGTGCACAGGCGACGTCGGTGCTGGTCGCGCTGCAGGGCGTGCTCGTGGTCGCCGCGACGGAGGGCGGCAGCGGACAGTTCGCGGCCCTCGACGACCCCCAGGCGAGGGTCCTCGCGGCCCAGGCCTTCGTCCTCGTGCTGGCCGTCGTGGGCGTCGTGCTCGCGACGCTCGAGGACGCCCGCGACGCCGCGCTCGTGCAGAGCCGTCGCGACCGCGACCAGCTGCAGGACCACATGGAGGCGGCGCTGCTCGCGTCGGCGCACGTGGTCGTCCAACCCGACGGCTTCGTGCACGTCGACGCCGTCAACGCGGCGCTCGTGACGCTCACCGGCCGACCACGCCACGCCCTCCTCGGCGTCGACCCGCGCACCTGGTTCGTCGACGACGACGTCGAGGCCTTCCGGCAGGGCATCTGCGAGCTGACGCTGGGCCGCGCCCTCGGCTGGCGGTCGCAGCTCAGGCTCGACGACCGCTGGGGCGGCGGATGGGTCGACGTGGCGCTGGCCCTCGTCGACCCCGACCTCGACCCGAGCCTTCCGCAGGACGGCTCGGGTGCGTCGTCGGCGGCCATCACGCTCCAGATGATCGACGTGACGGCGCAGAAGGAGGCCGAGCAGGCGCTCGCGCACGCCGCGCTGCACGACGACCTGACGGGCCTGGCCAACCGGGCGCTCTGGGCGGACTCCCTGGAGCGCGCCGCGCAGGGCGTCGGGTCGGAGCGACCCGCGCTGGCGGTCATGTTCATCGACGTCGACCGCTTCAAGCAGGTCAACGACGGTCGAGGCCACGCGGTGGGCGACGCGGTGCTCGTCGCGCTGGCCGAGCGGCTCTCCGCCCTCGTCGGCGACGGGGACGGCGACACCGTCGCGCGGCTGGGTGGTGACGAGTTCGTCGTGCTGTGCACGTCGGCGGGGACGCGTGAGGAGCTCGCGGCGGAGGCGCAGCGGATCATGGACCGGCTGTCCGAGCCCGTCGTCCTCCAGGACGGCTCCGAGGTCTCCGTGACCGTCAGCATCGGCATCGCCGCCGCCGACGAGCAGACCGAGGCGCCCCTGCTGCTGCGCCACGCCGACCAGGCGCTGTACGCCGCGAAGGACCGTGGCCGCGCTCGGGCGGAGTTCTACGACCCGACCGTGCACGCGGGCATCGAGTCGTCGGCGCGGCTGCTCGTGGACCTCGAGCGGGCCCAGGTCTCGGGGGAGTTCTCCCTCGTCTTCCAGCCCATCGTCGACGTCGTCACGGGCACGCTCAACGCGGTCGAGGCCCTGCTGCGCTGGGACCACCCGATCCGGGGCCAGCTGCGCCCCGGGGACTTCATGCCCGTGCTGGAGGTCAGCGACCTGATGCACCGGGTGGGCGACGGCGTGCTCCGCGAGGCCTGCGCGCACGCAGCCACGCTCGCGGCACAGGGCACTCCGGTGCCGGTGCACGTGAACGTCTCGGCCGTCGAGCTGGGGCGGGCCGGCCTGGTGGCGCGTGTGCTCTCCGTGCTCGACGAGGTCGGGCTGCCGCCGTCGATGCTCGTCCTCGAGATCACCGAGACGGCACCGGCTTCAGCACCCTCGCGCACCTGGTCGACCTGCCGATCGACGTCGTCAAGCTCGACGGGTCCTTCGTGGCCCGCATGACGCACTCGCGCCGCGCGCGCTCGGTCTGCGCCGGGGTGGTGGCGATGGCCCAGGGCATCGGCATCGACGTCGTGGCCGAGGGAGTCGAGACGGCTGAGCAGCAGACCGCGCTCCAGTCCCTCGGGTACCGGCTGCTCCAGGGCTACCACCTGGGTCGGCCGGCTCCCGCTGCGCCGCCGACGGCCGGCGTGGGCGCGCAGGGACTCCGTTGATGACGTTCGGGTGAACGTCTGGTTCCGAGCCTTCCGCGCGGACGACGGCGCGCCCTAGGGTCCTGTCGACCTGACCAGTGACTTCGGGGGGAGTCCCACCATGCCGGTACGTGCTGTCGCGTCCACGATCCACGTCCATCCTGCCGTCCCCGCCGCGCCCGCGCGGCCGGACGGTCCCGTCCCGCGGCGCCGTCGCCGTCTGGCCCACGGCCTCGGGCTCCTGGTCGCGACGCTCGTCGCGACCGTCCTGGTCGCTCCGGCCGCGTCGGCGTCGCCGGAGTCGCAGCTCGCCGAGCTCACCGTGCGCGCGGAGGCGAACGGCACGACCTACGACCGGGACGCGTTCCGGCACTGGATCGACGCCGACGGCGACGGCTGCAACACGCGTGCCGAGGTGCTCATGGACGAGTCGTCCTCGGCGACCGGGCGCACGGGCACGTGCACGATCACGTCGGGCTCGTGGCTCTCCCGCTACGACAACGTGCGCTTCACGGACGCGGGCGACCTCGACATCGACCACATGGTGCCGCTGAAGGAGGCCTGGATCTCCGGTGCGTCCGGCTGGACCGCGAGCCGCCGCGAGTCGTTCGCCAACGACCTCGGCGACGCCCGCAGCCTGATCGCCGTGTCCGCGTCGACGAACCGGTCCAAGAGCGACCAGGACCCGGACTCCTGGCTCCCGCCCGCCACCGGCTACCGCTGCACGTACGTGTCGGACTGGATCGCCGTGAAGCACCGCTGGGGCCTCAGCGTCGACTCCGCCGAGAAGGCCGCCCTGCAGGACGTCCTGGCCGGCTGCTGACGCCCGGCCCCACGTGTCGGTGCTGGTTCCCATCAGTTGATGGGGATCAGCAGCTCACCATGAACTGGTGGGAATCAGCCGTCAGGTGGCGGTGCGGGCGCGGCGGTGGGTGAGGAGGTCCCTGGCGACCAGGGCCCAGAGCAGGAGCCCCAGGGCGAGGGTGACCACGCCGCGCAGGTTCTGGTCCGGGTGGGTGGACCAGAGCAGCGGGCCGGAGGCGTACAGCCCCAGCAGGCTGCCCATCGCGACGTACCCACCTCGCGACACCGGACGTGGCAGGCGCGCGATGCGCCACGTCGTGCGGGCGAGGATGAACCAGAGGAGCCCGAGGACCGGGAGCAGAACGGCGGCGTCGCGCCACGTGAGACGCGGCACCTGCCGCCAGAAGGTGTAGTCCACGACGACCGGTACGAGGAGGAGCGACTGCAGGCAGAACCACAGGAACACCCGGCTCTGCTCGGGCGTGAGCTCGGGGCGCGGCGTCGCGGTCGGACGGTCGTCCAGGTCGGTCATGGTCTCCCTCGTGTCGGGGTCAGCCTCCCACGACGCCGTCCGGCCGGCCGCAAGTTTCAGATACCGCCAGTACCTGAGACACGGGTCTCAACCAGTGGTCGGTTCCGAGGGGCTCCGCTAGTGTCCGCGGCATGAGGATCGGAGTGGTCGCCGAGTCGCGTGCCGGGGAGACCCGAGTCGCTGGGACTCCCGCGACGGTCGCACGTCTGCTGAAGCTCGGGTACGAGGTGAGCGTCGAGTCCGGTGCGGGGGCGAGGTCCGCGTTCGCCGACGAGGCGTTCGCCGAGGCCGGTGCCGCCGTCGTCACGGGGGACGAGGCCTGGTCGGCCGACGTCGTCCTGAAGGTCACCCCGCCGACGACGGCGGAGATCGACCGGCTCAACGACCAAGCAACGCTGGTCAGCCTCATCGCGCCGGCCACCAGCCCCGAGCTGCTCGAGGCGCTGTCGGCCCGGCCGCTGACCGTCCTCGCGATGGATGCGGTGCCGCGCATCTCGCGTGCGCAGTCGATGGACGTGCTGTCGTCGATGGCCAACATCGCGGGCTACCGCGCCGTCGTGGAGGCGGCCCACGAGTTCGGCCGGTTCTTCACCGGGCAGGTGACGGCCGCCGGCAAGGTGCCGCCCGCCAAGGTGCTCGTCGCCGGCGCCGGCGTGGCCGGGCTCGCCGCCATCGGCGCGGCCTCCAGCCTCGGCGCCATCGTCCGTGCGACCGACCCGCGACCCGAGGTCGCCGACCAGGTCAAGTCGATCGGCGGCGAGTACCTCGCGGTCGACGTCGAGGTGGAGAAGTCCACCGACGGCTACGCGAAGGCCACCAGCGAGGAGTACGACCGTCGCGCCGCGGAGATCTACTCCGAGCAGGCGGCGGACGTCGACATCGTCGTCACCACCGCTCTGATCCCGGGACGTCAGGCCCCGCGCCTGCTCACGGAGGCCGACGTCGCCTCGATGAAGCCCGGCAGCGTCATCGTCGACATGGCGGCGGCGCAGGGCGGCAACGTGGCCGGTTCGGTGGCGGGCGAGAAGGTCGTCACCGAGAACGGCGTGACGATCCTCGGCTACACCGACCTGGCCGGTCGCCTGCCCACCCAGGCGTCGCAGCTCTACGGGCAGAACCTCGTCAACCTGCTGACGCTGCTCACGCCCGGCAAGGACGGCCAGCTCGTCCTCGACCACTCCGACGTGGTGCAGCGCGGCGTGACCGTGGTGCACGACGGCGACGTCCTCTGGCCGCCGCCGCCCGTGCAGGTCTCGGCCGCACCGGCCCCGACGGCCGAGATGCCTGCCGTCCAGGAGAAGCCGGAGCCGCGCCCGGGGCTCACCCAGCGCGGCACGTACCTGCTCATCGCCGCGGGCATCGCCGCCCTCTTCCTCGTCAACGCGTACGCGCCGCCGCCGCTGCCCGAGCACTTCTTCGTGCTCACGCTGTCGGTGGTCATCGGCTACTACGTCATCGGCAAGGTGCACCACGCCCTGCACACCCCGCTCATGAGCGTCACCAACGCCATCAGCGGCATCATCGTCGTCGGTGCGCTGCTGCAGATCGGCGTGGGCGACGGGGCCGACAACGCGTGGGCCATCCGTCTGCTCGCGTTCGTCGCGGTGCTGCTGGCGTCCATCAACATCTTCGGCGGCTTCGCCGTGACCCGACGCATGCTCGGCATGTTCTCCAAAGACACCGTGGCGAAGGGCTGATCGCAGTGACCGCACAGAGCATCGCGACCGCGGCGTACATCGTCGCCGCCCTGCTGTTCATCCTCAGCCTCGCCGGGCTGAGCAAGCACGAGACCGCCCGGTCCGGCGTCGCCTACGGCATTGCCGGCATGACCATCGCCCTCGTCGCGACCATCGTGCTGGCCGTCGAGGACGCCGAGACGGTCGGCGTCGTCCTGCTGCTCGGCGCGATCGCGATCGGCGCGGGCATCGGCATCTGGCGGGCCCGCGAGGTCGAGATGACCGGGATGCCGGAGCTGATCGCGCTCCTGCACTCCTTCGTCGGCATGGCGGCCGTGCTCGTCGGCTGGAACGGGTACCTGGAGCACCCGGTGTACCCGTTGGAGTCGCTCGAGCGGATCCACTCGGCCGAGGTCTTCGTGGGCGTGTTCATCGGCGCGGTGACGTTCACCGGGTCGATCGTCGCGTACCTGAAGCTGAGCGCGCGGATCAAATCGTCCCCGCTCGTGCTGCCAGGCAAGAACTACCTCAACTTCGGCGCGCTCGTGCTGTTCTTCGTGCTCACGGTCGTGTTCGTGGCGAGCCCGAACATCTGGCTGCTGATCCTCGTGACGGCCCTCGCCCTCACCCTGGGCTGGCACCTGGTCGCCTCGATCGGCGGCGGCGACATGCCCGTCGTCGTGTCGATGCTCAACAGCTACTCGGGTTGGGCCGCGGCGGCCGCCGGGTTCCTGCTCAGCAACAACCTGCTGATCGTCACCGGCGCGCTCGTGGGGTCCTCGGGTGCCTACCTGAGCTACATCATGTGCCAGGCGATGAACCGGTCGTTCCTGTCGGTGATCGCCGGCGGCTTCGGCATCGAGGCGCCCGCAGGTGAGGCGACGGACTACGGCGAGCACCGCGAGGTGGACGCCGAGGGCGTGGCCGAGCTGCTGAAGGACGCGTCGAGCGTCGTCATCACCCCGGGCTACGGCATGGCCGTGGCGCAGGCGCAGTACCCGGTGGCCGACCTGACGCGCAGGCTCCGCGAGCGCGGTGTGGACGTGCGGTTCGGCATCCACCCGGTGGCCGGCCGCCTGCCGGGGCACATGAACGTGCTGCTGGCGGAGGCGAAGGTCCCGTACGACATCGTCCTGGAGATGGACGAGGTCAACGACGACCTCGCCGACACCGACGTGGTCCTGGTGATCGGTGCCAATGACACCGTGAACCCGGCCGCCGCCGAGGACCCGACCAGCCCGATCGCCGGCATGCCGGTGCTCAGGGTGTGGGAGGCGGCGAACGTCGTCGTGTTCAAGCGCTCGATGGCCGCCGGGTACGCCGGCGTGCAGAACCCGCTGTTCTTCCGGGAGAACAGCCAGATGCTGTTCGGTGACGCGAAGGACCGCGTGGAGGACATCCTGCGCGCGTTGTGAGTCATGGGTGCACGGTCGGCCGGTCACCCGCGGAGGGGGCCGGCCGCCGTGCGTCGTGGGAGAGAGGTCGACGGATCGTGTTGACATGCATGAATTGCTATATAAGGATGTATGCATGAGTGAGCGGGGTGACGTCGGGCGTGGGGACATCGACGCCTACGAAACCGTCGCTGCACTCTTCGACGCCATGTCGACGCCGCTGCGCGCCGCTCTCGTGCACCGCCTGTGCGCGGGGGAGCAGACGGTCGGCGACCTCGTCGAGTGGACCGGGCGGTCGCAGCCGCTCGTGTCGCAGCACCTGAGGATCCTGCGCACCGCACGTCTCGTCTTGGGCGAGCGCCGCGGACGCGAGGTCGTCTACTCCCTCACCGACGAGCACGTGGCCCACGTGCTCCTCGACGCCTTCCAGCACACCCAGGAGAACCACCCATGACTGTGATCGACCACCGCGAGGCCGAGAAGCACGACCACACGCACGGCCCGGGCTGCGGCCACGACGCCGTCGTCCACGAGGACCACGTCGACTACCTGCACGACGGCCACGTGCACCGTGAGCACGACGGCCACTACGACGAGTGCGCCACCTGCTCCTGTGCGCACTGCAGCGACAGCTGTGCGACCTGCACCTGCACCGACTGCACGTGCGCGACCTGCAACCACAACACCTGCTCCTGCGCGCACTGCTCGGACAGCTGCGCCAACTGCGTGTGCAGCGACTGCAGCTGCAGCACCTGCAAGCACGCCGCCTGAGCCGGGCTCACCCCTCGACCCGCGCCCACTCCGGGCGCAGGTCGTCGGGCACCCAGCGCATGAGCGCCGCGTGGTCGTCGGGCGCGACCTCCTCCTGGGGGTCGCGCCCGACGTGCGTCAGCGCGACCTCCGCCGCGCGCTCGTCGAGCGTCGGGCCGAGGGCCACGAGGCGGCTCGTCGGCGCAGGTCTCGGTGCGGGGGTCACGCGCGGCAGCCCACCGACCCGGTGCACCGTCCACCAGCGCGCCCCCCAGGGCACGTCGAGCCGGACGACGCCCTTCACGCGGTAGGCCTCCGGCAGCCCGCCGTCGAGCAGCTCGGCGAGGCGCCGGGGGTGCACGAGGCCGTCGTGCTCCCAGGTGCTCGCGTGGACGTGCTGGTGCCCGCCCGGGAGCGGGAGGGCCTCCGCGAGCGACAGCTGACGGGGTCCGTCGTCCAGCGGCGCCGACGCGTCGGCGAAGAGGTCGGGGTCGACGGCACCGTGCGGGGCGTCGACCACCGGCACCCCGGTGCGCAGCAGCGGCTCGAGCCGCCGGCGTGCCTCGTCGACCGGCACGGAGTCGGGGAGGTCGGTCTTCGTGAGCGCGACGAGGTCGGCGCGGGCCAGGGCGGCGGGGTCGAGGGGCGTGTCGTCGTCGGCCCAGGCGCGCGCGTCGAGCACGTGCAGCAGTCCGGCCGTCTGGCCGGGGTGGCGCACCGAGCGGTACAGGCGCTCGGCGAGCGTGGCAGGGTCGGCCACCCCGCTCGACTCCACGAGCACCAGGTCGAGCCCGGCGCGCGTCGACGTCAGCTGCTCCAGCGTCGACTCGAGCGTGTCGTCGTCGACCCGGCAGCAGACGCACCCGCCCGCCAGCGAGAGCGTGGCGGCCGACCCGGCGTCGACGAGCAGCGCGTCGACGTCGACGGCGCCGAAGTCGTTGACGAGCACGCCCACGCGTCGTCCGCCGCGGTGGGCGAGCAGGTGGTTGAGGATCGTCGTCTTGCCGCTCCCGAGGCTGCCGGTGAGGGCGACGACGGGGACGGTGGCGGACATGGCCCGAGGATACGGACCCTGACCGTGACGATGTGGCCCCGGATGGGCCCGTTCGGGGGCCAGGACGTCACGGTCAGCGGGGCTGTCGGGCGGTGCGCCAGGCCAGCAGCGCCGCCGCGAGGGCGAGGGTCAGCACGACGAGCGCGACGAGCAGCGAGACCTGGATGCCCGCGTCGCCGTCGGAGCGTCCCGCGACCACCTGGTACGTGGTGGCCAGCAGCGCCGCGCCGAGCGAGGAGCCGATGCGCTGGCCCGTCTGCAGGGCGCCACCGGCCGCACCGCCCATCCGCGGCGGCACCTCCTGCAGGGTGAGGGTGATGTTCGGCGAGACCACGGCGCCGCCGCCGAGCCCGGCCAGCAGCAGGAACGGCGAGAGCGCCCACCAGAGGTCCTCCGTCGCTCGTCCGGGGGCGACCAGCGCCGCGCCGAGGACCCCGACCATCATCACGCCGAGCGCGATGACGGTGAGCGGCCGACCCACGGTGCTGACCAGACGTCCGGCGAGCGGCGACGTGATCGCCGAGCCGAGGGCGAACGGCGTGAGGAGCAGTCCGGCGTGGAGCGCGCTGACGTCGCGTGCGTCCTGCAGCCAGACCGACGCGACCAGGAAGACGCCGGTGAAGCCCGTGAAGTAGACGGTGCCGACGAGCAGGCCGTTCCCGAAGCCGGGCAGGCGGCGCAGCAGGTCGAGGTCGAGCAGCGGGTCGTGCCCGAGCCGCTTCTCGCGGTGCTCCCAGCGCACGAACGCCCACGCGAACAGCGGGACGCCGACGAGGAGCGCGAGCGGCCAGCGCGCGCCGGACTCCAGGCTGACGAGCGGGTAGAGCAGGCAGAGCACGGACAGCCCGAGCAGCGCCGCGCCGACGGTGTCGATGCGGCCGGGCGCGGTGTCGTCCTGACGGCCCGGCACCATGCGGGCGACGGCGATCGCGGCGACGACGCCGATCGGCACGTTCACGAGGAAGACGAGCCGCCAGCCGAGGTCCTCGCCCACCAGGCCGATGACGAGGCCGCCGAGCAGCGGTCCCGTGGCCGACGCGAGGGAGACGGTGAGGCCGAAGTAGCCGAACGCGCGGCCACGCTCGGCGCCGGAGAACAGCTGCTGGATGAGCCCCGAGCTCTGGGGTGTGAGCAGGCCGGCGGAGGCACCCTGCAGGAGCCGGGCGACGACGACCAGCTCGGCGGTGGGGGCGAGCCCGACGGCTGCGCTGGAGGCGACGAAGCCGGCCAGGCCGATCAGCATGAGCCGTCTGCGCCCGTAGGCGTCGCCGAGGCGTCCGCCGGCCACGAGGGTCAGGCCGAACGTGAGCGCGTAGCCGGAGACCACCCACTGGACGGTCGAGGCCGAGGTGTCGAGCCCCTCCTGGATCGAGGGGATCGCGACGTTGACGATGGTGACGTCGAGCAGCGACATGAAGCCGACGACCAGGGTGACCGCGAGGATCCGCCAGCGTGCCGGGTTCGGCTCGTCGGAGGTGGTCGGTCGGTCCTCGTGGGTGTCGACCGGTTCCTCGCTCACCAGACCAGCGTGGCCGAGTCCGGGGTCGACGCAAGCCGAACGGCGTGGCGTGGGACGCGGGTCAGCATCGCTCAGAGCACCCCTGCCCGGTGGCGCGCGACGAGGATCACGACCGTCGCGGCGGGGGGCGGTCAGTCGGCCACGCCGTAGAGGCGGTCGCCCGCGTCGCCCAGCCCGGGGACGATGTAGCCGTTCTCGTCGAGGCGCTCGTCGAGGCCGGCGACGACGAGGGTGACGGGCACGCCGACCTCGGCCATCTCGCGCTCGATCCGCTCGATGCCCTCGGGTGCGGCCAGCAGGCAGACGGCGGTGATGTGGTCGGCGCCGCGTCGCACGAGGAAGTGGATCGCGGCGGCGAGGCTGCCACCGGTGGCGAGCATGGGGTCGAGGACGTAGCACTGGCGTCCGGACAGGTCGTCGGGCAGCCGCTCCGCATAGGTGTCGGCCTCGAGCGTCTCCTCGTTGCGCACCATGCCGAGGAAGCCGACCTCGGCCGTCGGCAGCAGCCGCTGCATCCCCTCCAGCATGCCCAGGCCTGCGCGCAGGATGGGCACGACGAGCGGGCGCGGGTCGGCGAGCCGCACGCCCTCTGCCTGCGCCACCGGCGTCGTCACCTGGACCGACTCGACGCGGACGTCGCGCGTGGCCTCGTAGGCCAGCAGCGTGACCAGCTCGTCCGCGAGCCGGCGGAACGTCGGCGAGTCGGTGGACGCGTCGCGCAGCACCGTGAGCTTGTGGGAGACGAGCGGGTGGTCTGCGACGTGGACGTGCATGAGCCCGAGCCTAGTGCCCGCCGAGTCCCCACGATTCGGAACCTCATCGCCCGTTCCGCGTGCTGGAAAGGGCGATGAGGTTCCGAATCGTGGGGAGGGGAGGGTTAGGCGAGGACGCGGTCGTACCAGGGGCCCGCGAGCACGCCGTCGGGGTCGAGGCGTCGACGCAGTGACTCGAAGTCGGGCAGGCGGGGGTAGAGCCCGCGCACGTCGAGCGCGAAGTGCTTGCCCCAGTGGGGGCGCGGCGCGAACGGCTCGAGCGCGTGCTCGACCACGAGGGCCGCGGCCGAGGCGAGCGTGAGGTCGGCGGTCCAGGTGAAGTGGAAGGAGCAGGTGTCCTGCCCCGACTGCGGGCTCAGCCACAGCTCGTCCGCCGCGACGGCACGGATCTCCGACGTCAGCAAGGCGGAGTCGAGCAGGTGCCCGACCTCCTGCAGGGCGCGCACGGCTGCGGGTCCGTGCTCGGCCGCCAGGTGGTACTCCGACTGCACCTCGTCGCCCGCGCTCGGCAGGAAGCCCGGCCGGAAGTGCGGCAGCCGCTCCACCCACGGCCCGGGGACGCCCTGCTGGGCCGTGCAGTGCACCGGGTCGAGGCCGGGGATGGGGTGCAGCTCCTCCGTGGCCGGAGTCAGCCCGAGCGTCTCCCACCCGGGGGCGGGGTCGGGGTCGCCGTCGCGCCACTTCACCCACACGTGGTTCGGCGCGTCGTCCCACCGGGTGAACACGCTCACGCTGCGACCCAGCCGGTGCAGGTCGGCGAGCCGGTCGGGCAGGGTCGCGACGTCGGCGTCGGGGAGCACCACCTGGCGGTGGTCGACGGCGGGCACGGCCTCGAGCTCGAGAGCGGTGACGATGCCGAGGACGCCGAGGTTGACGACGACGCCGTCGAAGTCCGGGTCGCCGCGGCGGACGGTCAGGACGTCGCCGGACGCGAGCACCAGCTCGACGGCGCGTACCTGCGTGGCGAGGTTGCCGGTCCGCGTCCCCGACCCGTGCGTCGCGGTCGCGACCGCCCCGGCGACGTTGAGGTGCGGCAGCGACGCCAGGTTGGCCAGGGCCAGACCGTGTGGTGCGAGCTCCTCGGCGAGCCGCGCGTGGGTCAGTCCGGCACCGACCCGCACGGCGGCGCCGTCGTCGAGCACCTCGACGGTGTCGAAGGCGGTCAGCGCGACGGCCACGGCCCCGTCGGCGACGTCGTTGAAGGTGTGCCCGGTGCCCACCGGGCGCAGGCGGGGCGTGGTGGTGACCAGCCGGCGCAGCGCGTCGAGGTCGTCGGGACGGTGCTCGGCGGTGAAGTGGTACGGCACGGTGCCGGACCAGCTGGCGCGGCGCGGTGTGGAGGTCACGACGCATCCTCCCATGGCAGGAGTCCATTGTGAGCGCTCACAATTTCTTTCCCGAAGTGCTTGACGCGTCCCATTGTGAGCGTTAACAATCAGGCATCAGTGATGCAGGTCACGTGCCAGCGTCGCGAGTGTGTCCGGTTGTCCGCCCGCCACACGAGCCCCCCGCAGGTGCCGTCCCGGCGCCGAACCAGATGGAGGAAAGCAGTGTTCAAGAAGGTCATCACGGTGACGGCAGGCCTGGCCCTGCTCGGTGGCATGACGGCGTGCGGCAGCAGCTCGGACGGCGGCAACGGCGGATCCGGCGGCGACGGCCTGACCATGGGCTTCGCCCAGGTCGGTGCCGAGAGCGGCTGGCGCTCCGCCAACACGACGTCGATCCGAGAGACGGCGAAGAAGGACGGCGTCGACCTCAAGTTCTCCGACGCCCAGCAGAAGCAGGAGAACCAGATCAAGGCGATCCGCTCCTACATCCAGCAGAAGGTCGACGTCATCGCCTTCAGCCCGGTCGTCGAGACCGGCTGGGACGCGGTGCTCCAGGAGGCCAAGCGGGCCAAGATCCCGGTCATCCTCACCGACCGCGCCGTCGACTCCGACGACGACTCGCTCTACGTCACGTTCCTCGGCTCCGACTTCGTCGAGGAGGGCGAGAAGGCGGGCCAGTGGCTGGTCGACAACGCCCAGGACGCTGACGTCGACAAGAACGGCGACGTGAACGTCGTCGAGCTCCAGGGCACCACGGGCGCCGCCCCCGCCATCGACCGCAAGAAGGGCTTCGAGGACGTCACGTCCTCCGACGACGCGATCAAGATCATCGCCTCGCAGACGGGCGACTTCACGCGCGACGGCGGCAAGAAGGTCATGGAGGCGTTCCTGCAGTCCCACGACGACATCGACGTCGTCTACGCGCACAACGACGACATGGGTCTCGGCGCGATCGAGGCGATCGAGGCCGCGGGCAAGAAGCCGGGCACGGACATCAAGATCATCACGGTCGACGCCGTCAAGGACGGGATGACCGCCCTGAGCGAGGGCAAGATCAACTTCATCGTCGAGTGCAACCCGCTCCTCGGACCCCAGCTCATGGAGCTGGCGAAGAAGGTCGTCGCCGGGGAGGACGTGCCGAAGCGGGTCGTCACCGAGGAGACGACCTTCACGCAGGAGCAGGCGAAGCAGGTGCTGGCCGACCGCCAGTACTGATCCCGCCCGCGACGGGGCGGGGTCGCTGCCACGACCCTGCCCCGCCACACCCCGAACGCCGCACCCCGAACGCCACATCCCGACCGTCCCGTCCGCTCGACCGTGAGGAGCACGTCATGAGCGCAGGAACCGCCGCCGCGAGGGCCGAGACCCCCGCCGCCCGGCCCGCTCCGCCCGCCGACAGCGCGGCGGGGCCCGTCGTCGAGCTGTCCGGCATCGAGATCGGCTTCCCCGGCGTCAAGGCGCTCGACGGCGTGGGCCTGCGGCTCATGCCGGGCGAGGTGCACGCGCTCATGGGCGAGAACGGCGCCGGGAAGTCCACGCTGATCAAGGCGCTGACCGGCGTCTACGCCATCGACGCCGGATCGATCCGGGTCGACGGGCAGGAGCACCGGTTCTCCGGTCCGGCCGAGAGCCAGGCCGCGGGGATCAGCACGGTCTACCAGGAGGTCAACCTCTGCACGAACCTCACGGTCGCGGAGAACATGCTCCTCGGACGCGAGCCGCGCAGGTTCGGCCGCATCCACACCCGGGCCATGAACCGCCGCGCGGCGGAGGTGCTGGCGCGGCTCGGCCTCGACGTCGACCCGACCTCGACGCTGGGCAGCCACCCGATCGCCGTGCAGCAGCTCGTCGCCATCGCACGGGCGGTCGACGTCGACGCCAAAGTGCTCGTGCTCGACGAGCCGACGTCGAGCCTGGACGCCGACGAGGTCCGCGTGCTCTTCGACGTCGTGCGCTCCCTGCGCGACCAGGGGGTCGCGGTGCTCTTCGTGTCGCACTTCCTCGACCAGGTCTTCGAGCTCTCCGACCGGATGACGGTGCTGCGCAACGGTCGGTTCGTCGCCGAGCACCGGACGGCGGAGATCACTCAGCTCGAGCTCGTGCAGGAGATGATCGGCCGCGAGCTGGAGGTGCTCGAGCGGCTCGACCGCCAGCCCGCCGACCCCGCCGCCCCTGCTGCGGAGCCGGTGCTGAAGGTCGTCGGACTCGGCCGCTCCGGCGAGCTCGAGGCCACGGACCTCGCGCTGCACGAGGGGGAGGTCGTCGGCGTGGCCGGGTTGCTCGGCTCGGGGCGCACCGAGCTGGCGCGACTCCTGGTCGGCGCCGACGTCGCGGACCGCGGCGAGGTGCAGGTCCGCGGCCGGACGCGACCGTGGCGCTCCCCGCGCCAGGCCATCGACGCCGGCGTCGCGTTCTCCAGCGAGGATCGCCGGGCCGAGGGCGTGGTCGGCGACCTGACCGTCGCCGACAACATGATCCTCGCGCTGCAGGCGACGCGCGGCTGGCTGCGACCGGTGCCGCAGCGCACGAAGGACGAGCTCGTCCGCCGCTACATCGAGGCGCTCGACATCCGTCCGGCCGACCCGAACGCCCTCATGCGCAACCTCAGCGGCGGCAACCAGCAGAAGGTGCTGCTGGCCCGCTGGCTGATCACCGAGCCGCGGCTCCTGGTGCTCGACGAGCCCACTCGCGGCATCGACGTGGGCGCGAAGGCGCAGATCCAGCAGCTCGTCGCCGAGCTGGCCGCCGACGGCATGGCGGTCGTGTTCATCTCCGCGGAGCTCGAGGAGGTGCTGCGGCTGGCCGACCGCGTCGTCGTGATGCGCGACCGCCGCAAGGTCGCCGAGCAGGTCAACGACGGCCTCGAGGTCTCCGACGTGCTCCGCACCATCGCAGGCGCCGGCGAGTCCGCCGTGGCGCTCGAGGTCGTGCCCGACTCCGAGGAGGCTCCCCGTGCCTGACGTCCGCGCGCTCCTGCGCAGCTCCCTGGTGTGGCCCGTCGTGGCCCTGCTCGCCCTCGTGGTCCTCAACGTGGTCGTCAACCCCGGCTTCCTGTCGGTGCGGCTGCAGGACGGTCGGCTGTACGGCAGCGTCATCGACATCCTGCGCAACGGGGCGCCCGTCCTGCTCGTCGCGCTGGGCATGACCCTCGTGATCGCCACCCGCGGCATCGACCTCTCGGTGGGCGCGATCGCCGCCATCTCCGGTGCCGTGGCCTGCGTGCAGATCGCCGGCTCCAACCAGGAGTCCGCCGCCGGCACGGCGATCGTCGCGATGACGACGGCGCTCGCGGTCGCGGTGCTGCTCGGCCTCTGGAACGGCTTCCTCGTCTCCGTGCTGGGCATCCAGCCCATCATCGCGACGCTGGTGCTCATGACCGCCGGACGTGGTCTCGCGATGCTCGTCACCGACGGGCAGATCACCACCGTCACGAATCCGACGTTCAAGCTCGTCGGCGCCGGCTTCTTCCTGGCCGTGCCGGTGGCGGTGCTGGTGGCGCTGGTCGTCTTCGGCGCCACGGCGCTGCTGACCCGGCGCACCGCGCTCGGGATGCTCATCGAGGCCGTCGGCATCAACCCCGAGGCCAGCCGCCTGGCCGGGGTCCGCAGCCGCACGATCATCTGGACCGTCTACGTCTTCGCCGCGTTCTGCGCCGGGGTCGCCGGCCTGATGATCGCCTCGAACACCAGCGCGGCCGACGCCAACAACGCCGGTCTCTGGATCGAGCTCGACGCGATCCTGGCCGTCGTCATCGGCGGCACGTCGCTCGCCGGCGGACGGTTCTCGCTCGCCGGCACCTTCGTCGGGGCGCTGTTCATCCAGACCCTGGCCACGACCATCCCGAGCATCGGCATCCCGGCGGAGACGAACTACCTGTTCAAGGCCGTCGCCGTGATCGCGGTCTGCCTGCTCCAGTCCCCGCAGGTGCGCAGCGCCCTCGCGGCCCGCCGCACGACCCCCTCCCGCGCGAAGGCAGGTGCCCCCGCATGACCACCGCCACCGTCCCCGCCGGATCGGCGCTCGACCGGCTCAAGGGCTTCTCACCCCCCGACCGCTACCTGCCGGTCGTCGCGACCCTCGCCGTCTTCGTGGGCATGTTCGGCCTCGGATCGGCCCGCTACGAGGGCTTCGCGTCGCCGCAGGTCGTCGCCAACCTGTTCGTCGACAACGCGTTCCTCATCGTGCTGGCCGTCGGCATGACGTTCGTCATCCTGACCGGCGGCATCGACCTGAGCGTCGGCTCGGTGGTGGCGCTGTCGACGATGGTGGCCGCGTCGACGCTGCAGGCCGGCTGGAACCCGGGACTCGCCATCGCCGCGGTGCTGGCGACGGGTGTCGTCATCGGGCTGTTCCACGGGGTGGTGATCCACTACCTCGGCATCCAGCCGTTCATCGCGACGCTCGCCGGCATGTTCCTCGCCCGCGGGCTCTGCTACCTCATCGACGTCGAGTCGATCCCCATCCGCGACCCGTTCTTCACCGACCTCGCGAGCCGCACGGTGACCCTGCCCGGCGGGGTGTACGTGACCTGGACGGCGCTGCTCGCGCTCGGCGTCGTGGCCGTCGCCGCCTGGGTGCTGCACCTGACCCGCTTCGGGCGCACGGTCTACGCCGTCGGCGGCAGCGAGGCGTCGGCGCTGCTCATGGGGCTGCGCGTCGCACGGGTCAAGGTCGGGGTCTACGTCGTGAGCGGCTTCTGCTCGGCGCTCGCCGGTCTGCTGTTCTCGCTCTACATGCTCTCCGGGTACAGCCTGCACGCCGTCGGCATGGAGCTCGACGCCATCGCCGCGGTCGTCATCGGCGGGACGCTCCTCGTCGGCGGACGTGGGATGGTGCTGGGGTCGCTGCTCGGGGTGCTCGTGCTGGGGACCATCCAGACGTTCATCTCCTTCGACGGCACGCTGAGCTCGTGGTGGACCAAGATCTCGATCGGGGTCCTCCTGCTGGTGTTCGTCGTGATGCAGCGCTTCTTCACCAGGAGGCAGGCATGACCGTCCGACCCGACCAGTCCCGCACCCCCGTGATGGCCGACGTGGCCGCGCTCGCCGGGGTGTCGCACCAGACGGTCTCCCGCGTCGTCAACGGGCTCCCGCACGTCGGCGAGGCCACCCGCCAGCGGGTGCTCGCCGCGATCGAGGAGCTCGACTACCGGCCCAACACGGCGGCCCGCACGCTCGTCACCCGCCGCTCGTCGATCATCGGCATCATCAGCACCGAGACCGGCCTGTATGGGCCGAACAGCATCCACCGCACGGTCGAGGAGGCAGCCCGGGAGGCGGGCTACTTCGCCGGCTCGGTGGGGCTGAAGACGATCACCGCCGACGGCCTCGCCGCGGCAGTAGACCACCTGCGCCGCCAGTCCGTCGAGGGCATCGTCATGATCGCCGCGCAGCACGAGGCCCTCGACCTGGTCCATCGCTCGGACCCGGGCGTGCCGCTCGTCGTGGTCGAGGGCGACCTCTCGCGGGCGACGTTCGCCGTGGGCGTCGACCAGCACCGGGGCGCCGTGATCGCCACCCAGCACCTCATCGACCTCGGTCGTCGGCGCGTGGCGCACGTGAGCGGTCCGCACGGCTGGACCGAGGCCGAGGCCCGCGCCCAGGGGTGGAGCGACACCGTCGCGGCGGCCGGGCTGCGGCCCGGGCCGCTGCTCGAGGGCGACTGGACCGCCGAGCGGGGCTACGCGCTCGGTCTCGAGCTCGCCGTGCTGCGCGACGTCGACGCCGTCTTCGTCGCCAACGACCAGATGGCGATCGGCGTGCTGCGTGCGCTGCAGGAGTCGGGTCTGTCGGTGCCGGACGACGTGAGCGTCGTCGGCTTCGACGACTCGCCGGAGGCGGGCTACCTGATCCCGCCGCTCACCACCGTGCACCAGGACTTCCCCGAGGTCGGCCGTCGCGCGATCGCCGTGCTCCACGCGGCCATCGTCGGCGGGACCGAGGACGTCGACCGGCTGGTGGAGCCCACCCTCGTGGTGCGCGCCAGCACCACCCCGCGCGACGCGCGCGACCGGCCCGCCGGGGGAGCACGATGACCGAGCACCAGCACGACCACGAGGACGCCTACGTCGTCGGCGTCGACTACGGCACCCTGTCCGGCCGTGCCCTGGTGGTGCGCGTCTCCGACGGTGCCGAGCTGGGATCGGCCGTGCACCCCTACCGGCACGCGGTGCTCGAGCGGTCCCTGCCGGCGAGCCTGACCGGTGGTGTCGACGTCGCGCTCGAGCCCGACTGGGCGCTGCAGGTGCCGCACGACTACCGCGAGGTGCTCCAGGTCGCCGTCCCGGCTGCTGTCCAGGCGGCGGGGGTCGACCCGAGCCGCGTCGTCGGCATCGCCACCGACTTCACCGCCTGCACGATGGTGCCCACGCTCCGCGACGGGACGCCGCTGAACGAGGTCGCCGGGTACGCCGACCGACCGCACGCGTACGTCAAGCTCTGGAAGCACCACGCCGCGCAGTCGCAGGCCGATCGCATCAACGCGCTCGCCGCGGAGCGGGGAGAGCCGTGGCTCGGCCGCTACGGCGGACTGCTGTCGTCGGAGTGGGAGCTGGCCAAGGGCCTGCAGCTGCTCGAGGAGGACCCCGGCGTCTACGCGCGCACCGAGCGCTGGGTCGAGGCCGCCGACTGGATCGTCTGGGAGCTGTGCGGCACGTACGTGCGCAACGCGTGCTCGGCGGGCTACAAGGGCGTCCTCCAGGACGGCGCCTACCCGTCCGCCGACTTCCTCGCGGCGCTCAACCCCGCGTTCGCCGACTACGTCGAGACCAAGGTCGAGCAGCCGATCGGCCAGCTCGGCGACCGCGCCGGCTCCCTGTCGGCGCGCGCCGCCGCGTGGACGGGGCTTCCCGAGGGCATCGCCGTGGCCGTCGGCAACGTCGACGCCCACGTGAGCGCCCCGGCGGCCCAGGCCGTCGACCACGGCCAGATGGTGGCCATCATGGGCACCTCCACGTGCCACGTGATGAGCGCCGGCGTGCTCCGCGAGGTGCCCGGGATGTGCGGGGTCGTCGACGGCGGCATCGTCGCCGGGAGCTGGGGCTACGAGGCCGGCCAGAGCGGCGTCGGCGACATCTTCGGCTGGTTCGTCGACCACGGCGTGCCGCCGTACGTCCACGCCGAGGCGGCCGCGCTCGGCCGCAGCGTCCACGAGCACCTCACCGCCCTCGCCGCGCAGCAGGAGGTCGGCGAGCACGGGCTCGTCGCGCTCGACTGGCACAGCGGCAACCGTTCCGTCCTGGTCGACCACGAGCTCTCGGGTCTCGTCGTCGGCCAGACGCTCGCGACCCGGCCGGAGGACGTGTACCGCGCCCTCATCGAGGCCACGGCCTTCGGCACCCGCACCATCATCGAGGCCTTCACCTCCTCCGGCGTCCCCGTCGAGGAGCTCGTGGTGGCCGGCGGGCTGTCGAAGAACCACCTGCTCATGCAGGTCTACGCCGACGTGACGCGCCTGCCGCTGTCCGTCGTCGGGTCCGAGCAGGGCCCAGCCCTGGGCTCTGCTCTCCATGCCGCCGTCGCGGCCGGCGCGTACGCGGACATACGCGCCGCCGCGAAGGCCATGGGGTCCGTGCAGCGCGGTGTGTTCGTCCCGGACGAGGAGTCGGCGCTCGCGTACGACGCCCTGTTCGCCGAGTACACCGCGCTGCACGACCACTTCGGCCGGGGCGGCAACGACGTGATGCACCGGCTGCGTGCCGGGCGACGCGACGCCGTGCGGCGTCGACGGACCAGGAAGGACGCCTCATGACCGTGACCGCCGACGTCACCGAGACGCTGCGGACGCTGCGCGCGCAGGTGAGCGCGCTGCACGCGGAGCTGACCCGCTACGAGCTCGTCGTGTGGACCGCCGGCAACGTGTCGGCTCGGGTGCCCGGCCACGACCTCATGGTGATCAAGCCGAGCGGGGTCTCCTACGACGACCTCACGCCCGAGAACATGGTGCTCTGCGACCTCGACGGCGAGGTCAAGGAGGGCGACCTGGCGCCGAGCTCCGACACCGCCGCGCAGGCCTACGTCTACCGTCACCTCCCGCACGTCGGCGGCGTCGTGCACACGCACTCGACGTACGCGACCGCATGGGCGTCGCGCGCCGAGCCCATCCCCTGCGTGCTGACGATGATGGCCGACGAGTTCGGCGGCGAGATCCCGGTCGGGCCGTTCGCGCTGATCGGCGACGACTCGATCGGCCGCGGCATCGTCGAGACGCTGCGCGGCAGTCGCTCCCCGGCCGTCCTCATGCAGAACCACGGCGTCTTCACCATCGGCAAGGACGCCCGCGCCGCGGTCAAGGCCGCGGTGATGTGCGAGGACGTCGCCCGCACGGTGCACGTGGCCCGCCAGCTCGGCGAGCCCGTGCCGATCCCCGAGCAGCAGGTGACGAGCCTGTTCGACCGCTACCAGAACGTCTACGGCCAATGAGCCCCGAGGGAGAGCACCGCATGAGCACCCAGCAGCAGACGCGCGAGGTCTGGTTCCTGACCGGCAGCCAGGCCCTGTACGGGGAGGAGACGCTCGCGCAGGTGGCGACGCAGTCGCGCGAGGTCGCGGCCATGGTCGACGGCGACGACCGGATCCCGGTGCCCGTCGTCTGGAAGCCGGTGCTCACCACGGCCGACGCGATCCGGCGGGTCGTGCTCGAGGCGAACGCCGACGACGCGTGCGTGGGGCTGGTCGGGTGGATGCACACCTTCTCCCCGGCGAAGATGTGGATCCAGGGGCTCGACGCGCTGCAGAAGCCGTTCCTGCACCTGCACACCCAGTGGCACCGCGACATCCCGTGGGAGTCCATCGACATGGACTTCATGAACCTCAACCAGGCGGCGCACGGCGACCGCGAGTTCGGCTTCGTGCAGACCCGCCTGGGCGTGGCGCGCAAGACGGTCGCGGGCCACGTGAGCGACCCGTCCGTCGGCGCGCGGATCGCGACCTGGGTGCGGGCGGCCACGGCGGCGCAGGACCTGCGCACGCTGCGGCTCGCGCGCTTCGGCGACAACATGCGCGACGTCGCCGTCACCGAGGGCGACAAGGTCGAGGCGCAGCGCCGCTTCGGCGTCTCGGTCAACACCTTCGGCGTCAACGACCTCGTGCGCGTGGTGGAGGCCGTGGAGCCCGGTGCCGTCGACAAGGTCGTCGCCGAGTACGAGGACCAGTTCGACGTCGCGGACGACCTGCACGCCGGCGCCGAGCGGCACTTCCTGCTGCGCGACGCCGCGCAGATCGAGGTCGGGCTGCGGCGCTTCCTGGAGGAAGGGGACTACGGCGCGTTCACCACGAACTTCGAGGACCTCGGCGGCCTCCGTCAGCTCCCCGGCATCGCTGTGCAGCGCCTCATGGCCGACGGCTACGGCTTCGGCGGCGAGGGCGACTGGAAGACGTCGGTGCTCGTGCGCACCACCAAGACGATGACCGCGGGACTCCCGGGCGGCACGTCGTTCATGGAGGACTACACGTACCACCTGGAGCCCGGCAACCAGAAGTCGCTGGGCGCGCACATGCTCGAGGTGTGCCCGACGATCAGCTCGCAGCGACCGTCGGCCGAGGCCCACCCGCTCAGCATGGGCCACCGGGAGGACCCGGTGCGGCTGCGCTTCGTCGCCGACCCCGGCGAGGCGGTCGTGGTGGGACTGGCCGACCTGGGCGACCGGTTCCGGCTCACCGCGAACGACGTGACGCTGGTCGAGCCCGACGCGCCCCTCCCGAACCTCCCCGTCGCATGCGCGGTCTGGCAGGCGCACCCCTCGCTCCCGACCGCCGCGGAGGCCTGGCTCATGTCGGGCGGACCGCACCACACCGTCCTCACCACCGCCGTCGGCATCGAGGCCTTCCGGGACCTCGCCGAGATCCTGCGCACCGAGCTCGTCCACATCGACGCCGACACCACCCCCCACCGCTTCCTGCAGGAGCTGCGCTGGAACGCGGCGTACTACCGGCTGGCCGACGGGATCTGAGGCGTTCCTGCCGGGGTCGGGGTGTTGGTGGTGCGCTGCCTGCGGTGGTCTCGCCCTGCTGCTGCGCTGCCTCGGCTCCCGCCGGGTCTGGTCTCCGAAAGGGCCTCGACCGGCAGCAGGCCCGGCGGCGGCTTCGGGTCTCGGGGTCTGGTCTGGGTCTGCGGGTGACGCACGATTCTTCGTTTCTGCGTTCTCGGGCCAAGGTTCTGCGTTGGTGCGTCCCATCGGTGGATCCGCAACCTTCTGAGCGCTCTACAGGTGGCAGATCCACCGACGAGGGGGCCAGACGTGTGAAGGATTCTTCCTTCTCGTGGACCGTTCCACGAGAAGGAAGAATCGTTCGTCTCCCCAACGCAAAGGTCACCCAAGATTCTGCTTTCACGCGAGTTAGGTCGAACGCTTCTGCGTTCACGACGGGATCCCGTAGCAAACGCAGCATCCTTCGCCCTTGCGCACACGAACGCAGCATCTTGCGTCCACCCACAGCGCGAGCCGCAGCCCGAGACCCGAAGCCGGCCCCCGCCCAGCCGCCCGGTCGAGGCCCTTTCGGAGACCACCCCCAGCGCCAGCCGAGGCAACGCACCAGCACGACGAGACCCCCGCAGACAGCGCACCAGCAACCCCAGACCCCCTGCGGCAGCGCACCAGCAAGGTCGAGACCGCGCAGGTAGCGCAGCAGCAGGACGAGACCCCCGACGGCAGCGCACCAGCAAGGCCGGACCGACGCACGCGCACCAGCAGCGACCCCCACCCGTCTGGGACGATCAGGGCGTGAGCAGCGGGGCGGGGCAGGGAGACGAGGTGGCGGCGATGCGTCACGCCCTCGTCCTGGCCGAGCGGGCTCTCGCGTCCGACGACGTGCCGGTCGGTGCGGTCGTGCTCGACCCTGCGGGGACGGTCGTGGGGGAGGGGTTCAACACGCGGGAGCGCCACCAGGACCCGCTCGGCCACGCCGAGCTGGTGGCGCTGCGCGCGGCGGCGACGCAGCTCGGCACGTGGCGGCTGGACGGTTGCACCCTGGTCGTCACGCTCGAGCCGTGCACGATGTGCGCGGGCGCGATCGTGTCGGCGCGGGTTCGCCGGCTCGTGCTGGGGGCGTGGGACGACAAAGCCGGAGCGGTCGGCTCGTTGTGGGACGTCGTGCGCGACCGTCGCCTCAACCACCGCCCCGAGGTGACGTCGGGCGTGCTCGCCACCGAGTCGTCGGACCTCCTGCGCGCCTTCTTCGCCGACCGACGCTGAGCGCCCGTCGAGCGTCCGCGCCGCCGCGGAATAAGTTGAAAGTTGAACTAGTTGGTGGGAGCATGAGGACCAGGAGGCTTCCATGAGCAGCATGCAGTTCGGCATCTTCACCGTCGGCGACGTCACCCAGGACCCCACCGACGGCACGACGCCCACCGAGAACGCGCGCATCAAGGCGCTCGTCGAGATCGCGAAGAAGACCGAGGAGGTCGGTCTCGACGTCTTCGCGAGCGGCCAGCAGCACAACCCGCCCTTCGTGACGACGTCGCCGACGACCCTCATGGCCTACATGGCCGCGCAGACCGAGCGCATCGTGTTCTCGACGGCCATCGCGCAGATCACCACGAACGACCCGGTCAAGCTGGCCGAGGACTACGCCGTGCTGCAGCACCTCTCCGACGGCCGCGTCGACCTCATGCTCGGGCGTGGCAACTCCGCCCCCGTCTACTCCTGGTTCGGCCAGGACCCGACCCGCGCCGTCGAGCTGACGGTCGAGAACTACCAGCTCCTGCGGCGCCTGTGGGACGAGGACGTCGTCGACTGGGAGGGCCGCTTCCGCACGCCGCTGCGCGGGTTCACCGCGACGCCGCGTCCCCTCGACGGCGTGCCGCCCATGGTCTGGCACGCGTCGATCCGCACGCCGGAGGTCGCCGAGCTGGCCGCGTACTTCGGCGACGGCTACTTCGCGAACAACATCTTCTGGCCCAAGGAGCACTACATCCGGCTGATCAACTTCTACCGGCAGCGCTACGCCCACTACGGGCACGGCGAGCCGGAGCAGGCGATCGTCGGCCTCGGTGGCCAGGTGTTCATGCGCAAGAACAGCCAGGACGCGATGCGGGAGTTCCGCCCCTACTTCGACAACGCGCCGGTCTACGGCCACGGGCCGAGCCTGGAGGACTTCACCGCGCAGACGCCGCTCACGGTCGGCAGCCCGCAGGAGTTCATCGAGAAGACGCTGACGTTCGCCGACTACTTCGGCGACTACCAGCGTCAGCTGTTCCTCGTCGACCACGCCGGCCTGCCGCAGAAGGAGGTGCTGCACCAGATCGACATGATCGGCGAGGTGCTGCCCACGCTGCGCAAGGAGTTCGAGGCGCGCCGTCCTGCCGGCGTCCCCGACGCACCCACGCACGCCTCGCGCGTGGCCGCCCGCGACGCTGCGCAGGCCGAGAGCACCGACGAGGAGGTGCGCGCATGACGCGGGTCGTCATCGTCTCCGCCGGCCTCGGCAACCCCTCGACCACGCGCCTGCTCGCCGACCAGCTCGCCGCCGGCGTGCGACGCGCCGAGGCCACCGCGTCGATCGAGGTCGTCGAGCTGCGACCCCTCGCGCACGACGTCGTCGACGCCACGCTCAGCGGCTTCGCGTCGCCCCGGTTGCAGCACGTGGTCGACCAGCTCGGCGCGGCCGACGCGGTCGGGTTCGTGACCCCCGTCTTCCAGGCGTCCTACAGCGGACTCTTCAAGTCCTTCGTCGACGTGCTCGAGCCCGACGCGCTCGTCGGCAAGCCGGTGCTGCTCGGCGCCACCGGCGGCACTGCCCGGCACTCGCTGGCCGTCGAGTACGCGATGCGTCCGCTCATGGCCTACCTGCAGGCCGTGCCCGTGCCCACCGGCGTGTTCGCGTCGCCCCACGACTGGAGCGCCGAGGGGGAGGGCGCGCTGACGTCGCGCGTCGACCGCGCCGTCGGCGAGCTGATGAGCCTGCTGCGCGGCGCCGGCACGGGCCGCTCGCGCGACGACGACATCGACCTGTTCAGCGACACCATGCTGAGCATCTCCGACCCGCAGCGCCGCGGCTAGCCTCTCTGCCGCCCACGGCCCGGCACCCCCGCCGGGACCCTGGTCGCCGCGGCCGGCCCGGCGTACCGTCGAGGCATGTGCCGGAACATCCGCAGGCTCCACAACTTCGAGCCGCCCACCACCGACGACGAGGTGCGTGAGGCCGCGCTGCAGTTCGTGCGCAAGACGAGCGGCTCCACCCGACCCTCGCGCGCCAACGCCGCGGCGTTCGAGCGAGCGGTCGACGAGATCGCCGCGGCCACCCGCCGCATGCTCGACGACCTCGTCACCAGCGCCCCGCCGCGCGACCGGGACGTCGAGGCGGTGAAGGGCCGGGAGCGGCACGAGAAACGCATGGAGCGCGAGGTGCGCCTGCGCACCGGCGCCGCGTCCTAGGAGTCCGCTAGCTGTGGTGGCGACCGGACCCGGAGCAATCCAGGCCAGTCCCCCAGCCGCCCAAACCTGCAGGTCAGCAACCCTGCAACCCACGGGCGCACGGGACTCGCTTGGATCTCTGCGATGAGCTTGCCGGTGTATGTGTGCCTGGTCATAGGCTGAGCCAGTCGGGCAGTCCGTGGTCGTGGAGGCGGGCCGCGACCTTCGCCACGGTTCTGCCGCCGACGAGGATCTTCCGCAGGTCGTCGATGAGGTCGGCCAAGTACTTGATGGCGGCGCGTGGCGATCGGCATGGGCGAGACTTGTCCGGGGCTCGGTCGGGGATGTGGGGCCGCATGCGTCTGGTTGAACTGACTTTCCGGCGTGCAGAGCGCCCGCCGAACGAGTTGCGCCATCGGGCGGGCTGGGGAGGGGTGGGATCGGTGGTCATCGCGGGTCCTTCCGAGTAACTCAAGGGGTCCGGGCCGGCGTGGCCGGGTCGCGACCCTTGTGGCACTGATAGAAGGTCGCTGGAGTAGGCGGTTTGTGACAGACGCATCTGAAAAACTGGGCAAGATCAGCCCCCGCCGCCGCAGCCCGGGCCGGCGAGCTTCAGTCGGGGCGGTTCAGCCGGCGCCGGCCACCACAAACGCCGCCGCCGACCCAACGGTCAGGATGGTCAGTAGCACGAACGAGATCACGGCGGCACCGGCGCCCTCGACGAGCCAGGTCACCGCGATCACGTTCCAGGTCGCGTGCAGCAGCATCAGCGCCCATGCGCGCCCGAACGCCACGGAGCAGCCGCAACCACCAGTTCCTCGAGGGGGCCTCGCGCCACGCCAGAGACGAAGCGGGGGACGTCGAGTGCTGCGTCACGAGGACTAGGCTCAACCACCAACAACGCCACTAGGGCCAAGCCCAGGAAGTGGACCAGCATCGGGATGGAGAACGACAGCAGGTCCACGCCAGACCGCCGGTGGGCAGGTCGACCTAGCAGCCACTCCCTCACCGCTGGTCCCCCGCCGGCCCGGCCCGCAGCGAGCGCGGCGATCAACAACCCGACGATGTTGAGAGAGGGACAGTCTTGACCCGCGCCAGGTCCACTCCGGCGACGAAGGCTCTGGCGTCGACCACAACGAGCCAGCCGCTACGGCCCCGTAGACGAGCATGTAGCTCAGCGCGACTGCTCCGAGCGCGGAGAACAGCGTTCCCCGCGCTCGGAGCGAATCAGCCGTGACCAGGCCGCACCTACTGGGAGAGGACCTGGACCTCGCCGACAGCGATGTCGGCGCCGCCAGCACTCAGCTTGACCGGAACCTGTCCGGTCAGATCGAGCCCGGCCCCATCGACCATCCAGTAGCTCCTGACGTAGTCCGTAGGGGCCCGCGGTCGCGGTTTCGGTGATCGGGCCGAGGATAGTCCGCTGGCGGCTGGTCGACCACAGCCGCACGGGGACGCCGATGTAGTCGTCGAGCGTCTTCCTAGCCCCTCCGTCGCACGCCCCTCATGGTGGCCATGGTCGCGCCTCTCGATGATCAGGGGCGGTAGTCGCGACGCCCTTGCGTGTACCACTTGACGTCCTCGCGGGTGGTCGTTGTTCCGTTGGCGCCGGGCAAGAGGCGCCCGATGACGTCGAGAACCCAGAGCACGAAGCGTCCCACGAGCCGGAAAACCTTCATCCGTTCCTCCACCAGCATCGTTGGGGGATGACCTTATCTCGGTGGTGGCGGTTCGCCCATCCGCACTCCACGCGAGACTGGCGACGCGAGTAAGTTTGCACGACGCCGGGTCCATCACCGTGAACCTCGAACGTTCCCACTCTCGCATACGCATAGGCGAACCCGGCAGACGCGAGCGAGGTGTTGCGAGTACTGGTGACCTTGCCACTGCTCTTCCATTGAGCGTGTCCCGATTTGCCGTTGAAGTAGACCACGTCCTCAGCAGCGTTGCTCGATGAAGGAACGGCGACGAGTAGTGCAGCGGCCGCGACAGTAGCCATGACCAATCGATGAAGCATCACTTCGCCGACGCCATCGACTCGTGCTTAGGTACCTCCAGGACCGGATCGCCGTGACCGGCGACGGCCCGAGTCGGTGCTCTGAGCTCGAACGCGGGCGTCGATGACAGCGACGTATCGACGAGGAGGTTGTCACCAACAACCTTGAGCGGCGCGGCGTGGAGATCGTAAGGCGCGGGCACCAGGGTGGCTCGGAGCTCGTCGGAGGCGTCCTTGACTTCAAGGGTCAACTTGCCCTGCCAGATCGCGGTGGCGGATGCACAACTCATCCCGGCGAACTCTCCCTCGCCTGGCAACAGGGTGATCAGACAGCCCTCGCCGGCGCCGTTAACCGCCACCCAGGTCTTGACGTCGTTCACGGCGCCGAGGAAACGGCTCGTGTGGAGTTCGAGATCGGGCATGCTCTGCTCCCCGTGGGCTAGGAAGTCCGGCAGCTCGTCTGTTTTCACCTGGGCCTCGCCTAGCGCTGGGACAGCTGCGACGAGCGCTTCGGATGGTTCGGCGCTGTTGGAAGCTGTAGCGCCCTGAACGGCTCCGTAGGCGACCGCGCCGGCTGCGGCGAGTGCGCAGAGGCCGACCGTAGTAGCGAGTCGAGACTTCATGATCACTTCTTTCTTAGTTGGCAGCATCACGAGGAGGGGACGCCGACGTAGCAGCGAAGTGGGGTCCGATTCTTTGAGCTCTGTCCCGGTACGGACCACATGCACTTGAACGTCCCGGTCACGTACTTGAACGACGCGTAGGTCGGTGCAATGCCTTGGGTCTGTCCGTTGCCTGGAATCGAGAGGTAGCCATAGACGCACACGTCGCCCAAGCATCCGGTGTTCTTCACGGTCGCCTGCGCTCGGGTGAACTTGCCGTTGCTCGTCATGTTCTTGGACTTCCAGACGTTCTCTGGGTCGCCTGCGTTCGGGCCCTTGTAGAAGGAGACCCATGCGGTACCAGCGTGAGCCAGCTGCGGCATGAGCAGAGCAGTCAGAAGCAGCAGTGAGATGATTCCTGCCGAGCGGGCGGACCGTGAACTCATATCCAGACCTTCGTCGTATGTGGTCGAGCGGTCTTAGTCTTGGCCGTGGCAGCTCTCCGCAGCGACGGCTCACCGCAAACTTCGGTAGCCGCGTGCGTGTTCTGAGTAAGTCCCGTCCGCCGCTGCCCTGGCCGTCTATGCCTCTCCATCTGGCATCACGCCCCATCACACGGAACGGGGTGGGGTTCGCTCCCTCCCTCCCTCCCTCCCTCCCTCCCTCCCTCGTTCGCCCTCGGCGTCGTGGCTCGCGAAGCGGTGCATCAGCTAGCCGGAGGTCGAGGAAGGTAGGTGCTCCTCGAACCACTGCAGCGCGAGGTCGCGGGCCACGAGCGTCCCGAACGACAGCGTCCCCAGGCCTCGGCCGAGCGTGTGCTCCTGCCCGGGCAGCTCGACGTAGCGCGTCGTGATGCCGGCCTGGCGCGAGGCCTCGGCGAACCGACGAACCGGGTCGGGGAGGATCAGGTGGTCCGCGCCGCCCTGGACGACCAGGACCGGGGCACCGTCGCACGCGCCGGCCACGGTCCGGCACTGCCGCAGCGGCTCCTCGACGTGCTCGGCCGAGTCGGTGAACGCGTACCGTTCGGGGAGCTCGCGCGGCGACCCTCCGACGTACAGGTCGCCGTACCCGCGTCCCAGCGCCGACTCGTCGTAGGCGGCCGACCCGTCGACCGCCGGGTACAGCCCGACCACCGCGGACACGCGCGGCAGGTCGTCGCGCGACCCGCACGACGGGTCGAGGCTGCGTCCCAGGTTCGCCGCGTTGATCGCGAGCTGGCCGCCGGCCGAGTCGCCCATGGTCCCCACGCGGTCGGGATCCAGCCCGACGGCCGGGCCCCGACGGGTGACCCACGTCAGGGCGCAGCCGACGTCGGCCACGGCGAGGTCCCACGTCTGCCGGTCGCGGGTCGCCAGCCGGTAGCTGACGTCGAGGACGGCGTAGCCACGGTCGAGCAGCGTCGGGAAGTAGGGGGTGGGGCGCGGAGCGCCGCTCGTGAAGCCGCCGCCGTGCACGTTCACGACCACGGGCACGCGACGGTCGGCCGAGGCGCCCCGCGGCAGGTAGAGGTCGGCCGACAGTGCGTCGCCGTCGACCCGGCCGACGGTCACGGTCCGGTCGGGCTGCACCACGCCCCGCTGGAACGGCAGGGTGGGCGCGAAGACGCCGACGTCGGCGCCGACCCGCTGGGCGTCGACCACCTGGTACGTCCACAGGCCCAGCGACGAGACGAGGGCGAGCGCCGTGACGACGGGGAGTGGGCGCCACGGGTCGAGCCCGCGACGTCGGGCACCGACGAGGGCGATGACGAGCAGTGCGGCTGCGAGCACCACGTTCCACACGCCGAGCGCGTCGCGCCACACGCCGACGGCGATGACCACGTACTGCGCCGCGTGGTGCTGGAGCACGGGCTCCCACCAGGCGGGGCGGGTCCAGGCGACCACCTGGCCGAGCACGGTGACGAGCACGAGCGCCACGAGCAGGGTGCGACCGAGCCCTCGCAGGGCTGCGCCTCCCGCCCGATCCGCTGCCACGTCGTCCCTCTCCTCGTCCGTCCCCCGGCGGCGACCGTACCCGCGACCGGCCCGGGTCGCGAGCCGGGCCCCGGGCCCTACCGTGGAGGGATGGTCGCCTCTCCGTACCGGCTCGTCCCCGCCCGCGCGGAACGTCGGCTGGGCGAACGCTTCTTCGGCCGGTTCCGTCGGGTCGGGCTGCGTGGCGTGCTCGCGGACCTCGACCGTCGGGCGACGTCGACGCAGGTGCCGGGGGAGGCCGCGGCCGAGGGGTTCACGTGGGAGGAGCGCGACGCGACCACCGACCGGTGGTGGCCGCAGGGCGTGACCACGTCGGCCGACGCGTACGGACCCGACCCGCAGTCGGGCACCTACGAGGGCCGCTCGGTCGTGCTCGCCAGCTGGTACGCCCACGGGGCGCTCGGCTGGCTGCTGCTCGGGTCGCGCGTGTCCGTCGTCGACCTGACGGAGCCCGCGGAACCCCGCTACCGGCACGTGCTGCTGGTGGAGCCGCGTCGGTGGCTCGGGCTGCACCGGCTGCGCCCCGTGCGCGTCCACGCGGGCGGCATCGTCTGGTACGGCGACCACCTGTTCGTGGCGGGGAGCTCGCGGGGCATCCGCGTCTTCCGCGTCGACGACGTCGTGCGCGTGCGGAGCCGCTGGCGCACCCGCGGCTACCGCTACGTCCTGCCGCAGCTGACGACCTACGACGCGTCGACCAGCGGTGACGCGCGACCGATGACCTACTCCTTCCTCTCGCTCGACCGTGTGGGCGACGTCGACCACCTGGTGGCGGGCGAGTACGGCCGCAAGGGCGCCAGCCACCGACTCCTGCGCTACGCGCTGGACCGCGACACCCAGCTGCTGCGGGGCGTCGAGGCGGGGCCGGCCGAGCCGGTCGAGGCGCACGACGGCGTCGCCCCGCGGATGCAGGGGGCCGTGCTCGTCGACGGCACGTGGGTGATCACCGCGAGTGCCGGCGAGGACGTCGCGGGCGACCTCTGGGTCGGTCGTCCCGGTGCGCTCCACCGGCACCGTGGTGTGCTGCCGACGGGTCCGGAGGACATCACCTGGTGGCCGCAGCGTGGCCAGCTGTGGACGCTCACCGAGTGGCCCGGCCGCCGCTGGGTGTACGGCATCGACGTCGACCGGTGGGTGCGCTCCGCGCCGCACTCTTGAGGAAGATCGGCGCCGACGTCGGTCAGAGGCCGAGCAGGGTCCGGGACTCCTCGCGCATCTCGACCTTGCGGACCTTGCCCGTGACCGTCATCGGGAACTCGTCGACGACGTGCACGTACCGGGGCACCTTGTAGTGGGCCAGCCGCCCACTGCAGAACTCGCGCACCGCCTCGACCGTCAGCGCTCCGACGCCGTCGCGCAGCCGGAGCCAGGCCATGAGCTCCTCGCCGTACCGCTCGTCGGGCACGCCGACGACCTGGGCGTCGAGCACGTCGGGGTGGGTGAGCAGGAACTCCTCGACCTCGCGCGGGTAGATGTTCTCGCCACCGCGGATGACGACGTCCTTGATGCGTCCCGTGACGCTGACGTACCCGTCGTCGTCCATGACGGCGAGGTCGCCGGTGTGCATCCACGCGTCGGCGTCGATCGCCTCGGCGGTCTTCTGCGGCTCCTCCCAGTAGCCGAGCATCACCGAGTACCCGCGCGTGCACAGCTCGCCGGCCGTGCCGCGGGGGACGACGTCGCCGGTGAGCGGGTCGACGACCTTGACCTCCAGGTTGGGGTGCACGCGTCCGACGGTGCTCACGCGGCGCTCGACCGAGTCGTCGGTGCGGGTCTGGGTCGACACGGGCGACGTCTCGGTCATGCCGTAGCAGATCGACACCTCCTCGGCGCCCATCCGGTCGATGACCTGCTTCATCACCTCCACCGGGCACGGGGAGCCGGCCATGATCCCGGTGCGCAGGGAGGTCAGGTCGTGCGCGTCGAACGACGGGTCGGCCAGCATCGCGATGAACATCGTGGGCACGCCGTACAGCGACGTGCACCGCTCCTGGGCCGTGGCGCGCAACGTGGCGGCAGGGTCGAACATGGGCGCGGGGACGACCATCGTCGCGCCGTGCGAGGTGGCTGCGAGGTTGCCCATGACCATGCCGAAGCAGTGGTAGAAGGGCACGGGGATCGCGATCCGGTCGTCGGCCGTGTAGTGCAGGAGCTCGCCCACGGCGAAGCCGTTGTTGAGGATGTTGCGGTGCGAGAGCGTGGCGCCCTTGGGGAAGCCGGTGGTGCCCGACGTGTACTGGATGTTGATCGGGTCGTGGGCGTCGAGCGTCGCCTCGATCGCGCCGACGTCGAGGTCGCTCGCGCGGCCGGCGTCGGTCGTGGCTTCCCAGGAGGGGGTTCCGACCAACACCACGTCCGTGAGGTGCGGGTGGTCGGGGCGGACCTGCTCGATCATGTCGGCGAACGAGGCGCCCTTGAGCTCGGGCACGGCCACGATCGCGCGCATGCCCGACTGGCCGACGACGTAGCCGAGCTCGTGGGCGCGGTACGCGGGGTTGACGTTGACCAGCACGACGCCGAGGCGCGCCGTCGCGTACTGGACGAGCGTCCACTCCGCGCAGTTCGGTGCCCAGATGCCGACGCGGTCGCCCTTCCGCAGCCCCAGCGACGCGAGCCCGCGCGCCACCGCGGTGACGTCGTCCCACAGCTGCCGGTAGGTCCAGCGCCGTCCGGTGGCGCACTCGACGAGCGCCTCGCCGTCGGGCACGCTCGCGACCGTGGCGGCGAGGTCGGCACCGATGGTGGTCTCGAGCAGCGGGACGTCGGTGCTGCCGGTCGCGTGGCTGGGTCGCGCTGTCATCGGTCCCTCCGAGGCGGTGTGTGCTGGGTCACGTCGAGTCTGCCACGCGGCGACGACGTGCCCCCGGCCGCCGTCAGGAGGTGGCGTCGAGCACCCGCAGCACGTTGCGTCCGGTGAGGTGGGACAGGTCGGCGGCCGACCAGCCCCGGCGGGCCAGCTCGTCGAGCAGCGCCGCGTGGCCGGTCACGTCGTCCATGCCCACCGGGAAGTGCTCGAAGCCGTCGTAGTCGCCGCCGAGCCCGACGTGCTCGACCCCGACCACCTCGCGCGCGTGGTCGACGTGGTCGGCGACGTGCTCCACGGTGACGACCGGCTTGTCCCCGGCCGTGGCGGGGTCGGCCTCGTGCCGCGCGAACCAGGCCGCGAACTCGGCGCTGACGAACGCCGGCACGTAGGTGACCATCACGACCCCTCCGTTGCCGGGGAGCCGCTCGAGCACGTCGTCGGGGACGTTCCGGGGGTGGTCGGTGACCGCGCGGCAGGAGGAGTGGCTGAAGATCACCGGTGCGCTGCTGACGTCGAGCGCGTCGTGCATGGTCGTCG
Source organism: Aeromicrobium sp. EU05-FHT14F07 (assembly GCF_058790455.1). Classification (NCBI taxonomy): domain Bacteria; kingdom Bacillati; phylum Actinomycetota; class Actinomycetes; order Propionibacteriales; family Nocardioidaceae; genus Aeromicrobium; species Aeromicrobium sp. EU05-FHT14F07. The sequence goes on along the minus strand of NZ_JBYTCR010000010.1, from coordinate 48,672 downwards.
CCGCCACGTGCGAGAGGTCGACGAGCATGCCGACGGTGTTCATCTCGCGCACGACGTCGCGTCCGAACGCGGTGAGGCCGCCGTGCTGCGGCTCGTCGGTGGCGGAGTCGGCCCACGGGGTGTTCTCGTTGTGGGTGAGGGTCATGTAGCGCACGCCGAGTCGGGCGAGCTGGCGCAGGACGGCGAGGGAGCCGTCGATGCTGTGACCGCCCTCGGCGCCCAGCAGCGACGCGAGCCGGCCCGACGCCCAGGCGGCGCGGACGTCGTCGCCCGTCCAGCACAGCGCCGTGCGCTCCGGGTAGCGGGCGCCCAGGCGGTGCACCCAGTCGACCTGCTCGAGCGTGTAGGTGACGGCGTCGGCCCCGCGTCGCTCGCACGGCGCGTAGACCGACCAGAACTGTCCGCCGACGCCGGCGGCACGCAGCCGGGCGAGGTCGGTGTGGAACGTCGGCTCGACGCCGTCGGCCGCGCGGTCGGCGTCGAGCCCGTCGACGGAGTATCCGGCGGCCTCCCGCGCCTCCCACGCCAGGTCGTCGTGACCGTCGACGAGCGGCGCGACGCGCACGGCCTCCTGCGCGGCGGGTTCGGTGAGCAGGGAGCCGAGGGTCGCGTCCATGGCTCCACGGTAGGACGCCGGGTGTCAGCCGCCCGGGCAGGTGTGGGTGCCGCCGCTGTGCACCGCGCACCCGCCGTTCGGTCGTGCGGGCGTCGGCTCGGGTGCGGCGCGGTCGTGCCAGTCGCGTGCGGCGTCCGGTCCCACGGCCACGACGGGCACGAGCGCCAGCGCCACCGCGAGCCCGAGCCCGACGGAGGCCAGGGCCCGACGTTGCACGAGCGCCAGGCACAGGCCCATGAAGGGCAGCACCGTGGTGAGCGCCATGGCGGCGGTGGCGCCCACGAGCACCTTCGTCTCCTCGGTCGGCGTGAGCTCGTCGAGGCTGAACCCGGTGGCGGCCGTCCAGAGGTAGGCGAGGAGCCCGGCGACCCACGACACCCACGCGATCGCGATGCCTCGGGAGGTGGAGTGGCCTGCCGTCGTCCGGTGCTGCGTCACGGGTCACCTCGGGCTCGGGGTCGACGCGACTGTCCCGCGGCGTCGGCAGCCGTGTCAAGGGCCGCGGCCGGTGGCAGGGTGGGTCGTATGCACCCGTTGCACGAGCTGACCCTGGCCGACCTGCGTCGCCGCACGAGCGTCAAGTGGACGCTCCACGCGCCCGACGTGCTCCCCGCGTTCGTCGCCGAGATGGACGTCCCGCTCGCGGAGCCCGTCGCGCGGGCGCTGTCCGAGGCCGTCGCGATCGGCGACACCGGCTACCCGAAGGCCGGGACGTACGCGCAGGCGCTGGCGTCGTTCGCCGCGGACCGCTGGGGCTGGCGGTTCGACCCGGCCGGCACGCTCGACGTCGCCGACGTGATGGTCGGGCTCGAGGAGGTGCTGCGGCTGCACGACGCCCCGGACGCGCCCGTCATCCTGAACCCGCCCGTCTATCCGCCGTTCTACGACGCGGTCGCGCACGTCGGGCGCTCGCGCGTCGAGGTGCCGCTGGGTGCCGACGGACGGCTCGACCTGGAAGGGCTGGCCACCGCGTTCGCCCGCCACCCGGGTGCCGCCTACCTGCTGTGCAGCCCGCACAACCCCACCGCGGTCGTGCACACCCGCGAGGAGCTGTCGACCGTCGCCCGGCTGGCCGCCGAGCACGGCGTGCGGGTGGTCGTCGACGAGATCCACGCGCCGCTCGCGCCGGTGTCGGGCGAGGCCGACGCGTTCGTGCCGTACCTGTCGGTCGAGGGGACCGACGACGCCTACGCCGTGCTGTCGGCGTCGAAGGCGTTCAACCTGGCGGGCCTGAAGGCTGCCGTCGTCGTCGGCGGGGTGGCCACCGCTGCTGAGCGCTCGGCGGTCCTCGAGATCGTCAGCCACGGTCCGAGCCACCTCGGAACGCTGGCGCACACGACCGCGTTGCGCGAGGGTCGCGACTGGCTCGACGCACTGCGCGCCGACCTGCACGCGAACCGTGAGCTGCTCGAGGCGCTCGTGGACGAGCACCTGCCCGCAGCCCGCCTGGTCGCCGGGCCCGGCACCTACACCGCGTGGCTCGACCTGCGCGCGTACGACGTCGGCGACGACCCCGCGGCGACCCTGCTCGAGCGCGGCCGCGTCGCCCTGGCCCCGGGGCCGACCTTCGCCGGCTCCTCCCGCGTCGGCGACGGCCGGGCTCGCCTGACCTACGCCACCCCGCCCGACGTGCTGCGCGAGATCGTCACCCGCGTCGCCTCCGCCCTCCCCTGACCCCACCCGCCGCGCCCCCACCAGTCCTGCCCCCCGCGTTTCGTGGAGTTGGTGACGGTTTCGCGGCGGAAAAGCGTCGCAAGGTCCACACAACGGCTGGACTGCGCCTGGACGTCAGGGGGAGGGGACGACGAGGTCGGCGTGCTCGCGCCGGGCGAGCACGCGCCGGGCGTTCGGCTCGTCCACGTCGTCGACCCACGCCTGTGCGTCCTCGCGCGACTTGCCGTGCTTGACGTGCCGCATGACCAGGCGCGACCGGCGACGTCCGTCGTCGAGGTCGACGAACCAGACGGCGTCGAGCTCGCGCCGGACGTCGGGCCACGGCTCGTCGGCGTCGAGGAGGTAGTTGCCCTCGGTCACGACCACACGGTGCTCCGGCGCGACCGTGATCGACGCGGCGATCGGCTGCTCGAGGTCGCGCTCGAAGCCCGGCGCCAGCACGTCGTGGTTCGTCTCCGCGCGGAGACGACGCAGGAGCGCGAGGTAGCCGTGCGCGTCGAACGTCCCGACGGCACCCTTGCGGGCGAGGAGTCCGCGTTCGAGCAGGGCGGCGTCGGCGAGGTGGAACCCGTCCATCGGCACTCGAACGGCCGGGACCCCGCGCGCCGTCAGCCGGTTCGCGAGTCGTCGGGCCAGCGTCGACTTCCCGCTCCCCGGGGCGCCGACGAGGCCTAGCAGCACGCGACGGGCCGGGTCGGCCTCAGCCAGCGCGGCCACTCGCGCGGCAAGGTCGTCGAGGTCCACGACGCTCATCCTCCTCCTGCACGGGGTCGCTCCCGCTGCCCAAACCCACCGGCTGGTGACGTGCAGGGGTCCGGTAAGGTACCCCGCGGTGGCGTGTCCGAGCGGCCGAAGGTGCATCACTCGAAATGATGTGTGGGGTCAAACCCACCGTGGGTTCAAATCCCACCGCCACCGCCGTCGAGAAGGGCCCCCAGCCTGTGCGCTGGGGGCCCTTCTCCGTCCACCGAGCGGGGCACGGTGCTCGGGATGGGCGACGGCTCTCGACGATCTCGCACCCTGTCGCCCTGAGGGTGGCGGGCCTATGCTGGCGAGGTGTTCGAGACCGCGATGTTGAGCCGGGCGACCGGAGTGCTCGCGTTCGTCCTGTGCCTCGCGGCGCCGGCGGAGTCCACCGCAGCAGCGGGGGTGGCCGTCCTCATCGCCGCGGCGCTGGTGGTGGCGGTGGGCTCGCGCGTCGTCGTCGAGCACCGTGTCACGGGTGTCGGAGTGCGGCCCGGCGAGGCCGTGCGGCTGGTGCCCGTGCTCTCGTCGCGCATCGCGGACCCGGTGCGCCAGCCGGTGCGTCCGCGCGCTCCCGGTCTGGTCTGAGGTCGCCTTCGGGCGACGTGCCCGATCCGATCCTCAGACCAGGAGAACCCCCATGCTCGACCCGCTGAAGCACGTCCTGTCCGCCCTGCTGTCCCACACCCACGCCCTCCTCACGCACCTCGGGGCCGACCCCGGTGGTGCCGTCGGCTGGTGCCTGAGCATCGCTGCGATCGTCGTGGTGGTGCGCTCGCTGCTGCTGCCGATCACCGTCCACCAGGTCCGCAACGCGCGTCGGTCGGCCCTCGCCCGACCGCAGATGCAGGAGATCGCCCAGCGCTACAAGGGGCGCACCGACACCGAGAGCGTGCGCGCCATGATGGAGGAGCGTCGCGCGGTCTCCGCCGAGCACGGCGTCTCGCGGCTGGGTTGTCTGCCGGTGCTGCTGCAGCTGCCGCTGTGGATCGCCCTGTACCACCTGCTCGCCGACGTCGCGGCCGGCTCGCCCGTCGGCTCGATGGATGCGACGCAGGTGGCGCTCTTCGACCGCGCCCAGCTGTTCGGCACCGGGCTGGCCGACAGCGGCATGCTCGGCCAGGGCGGGGTGCACCTGGCCGTGGTGCTGACGCTCGCCGCCGTCGCGGCCCTCGTGTCGTTCGCGACCCAGCACCTCTTCGTCATGCCCAACACCCCGACCGACGGGATGCCCGAGGCGATGCAGCAGGCCACCCGGATGATGCCGACCCTCTCGGCCGGAGGGCTGCTGCTCGCCGGGACCTTCGTGCCCGTCGGCCTGCTCGTCTACTGGGTCGTCAGCCAGGTGTGGACGCTCGGCCAGGCGTTCGTCGTGTGGCGCTGGTTCCCGACGCCCGGCACGCGGGCGGCGAGCCGACGCGCCTGACCGCGGATCGGCACGTCATCGACCGTTCTCGTCCTCAGGACGGGCGATGAGGTGCCGAAAGGTGCGGCGCCCCAACCGGATCGCGCCCCCACCCCGTCTAGGAGGTGACAGAGTTCACCCGGACGAGGAGTGCACGTGCGACGGACGACCGAGGCTGCGTACAGCGAGTTCGCGGAGGCTGCGTGGCCGCAGCTCTACCGGACGGCGGTGCTCATCGTCGGGGACCGGCAGCTCGCCGAGGACCTCGTGCAGTCGGCCCTGGTCAAGACCTACCTGGCCTGGCCACGACTGCGCGAGCCCGAGAAGGCGAGGGCCTACACCCGACGCGTGATGGTCACCGTGTCGCGCGACTGGTTCCGCAAGCACGCCTGGAACCACGAGGACGTCCGGGACGTCGACGAGTCCACCGCAGGCGCCGCAGTCAGCACGGCCGACCTCGCCGGTGACCTCTCCGACCGCATCACCCTCGCGGACGCCCTCCGGGCCCTGCCCCTCGGGCAGCGGTCCGTGCTCGTCCTCCGCTTCCTCGAGGACCTGTCCGTCCAGGAGACCGCCGACCTCCTGAACGTGTCCACCGGCACCGTCAAGAGCCAGACCGTCGTCGCCCTCGCAGCCCTGCGAGCCCGCGCCGACCTCGTCACCGAAGGAGCCCACGATGACTGACCACCTCACCGACCTCATCCGACAGCACGCCACCTCCCAGCCGGTCCCCGAGCTCGACCTCGACGGGGTGATCCGCAGCGGGCGCCGGGCCGGCCGTCGCCGCGCCGTGGTCCGCCGCTCCGTCGCGACGCTCGCCATCGGCGCGGTCGCCGGCACCGCGGTCGCCGTCAGCGGGGTGGGCGGCGGCGACGGGTCGTCGCTGCAGGTCGAGAGCAGCATCTCCGCCTCCGACGTCGACCTCGTGTCCAGCGCGTACCGCACGGGCGGCGCCTTCTCGCGGGGTGACACCGTCTGGTTCAGCGACCCCGACTACTCCGTCGACCTCGGCACGACCGTCCAGACGTTGTACTACACGGCCGACGGCGTGATCGCCGCCGTGTCGGACGACGACGCGGGCGACGCGCCCCGCGGCTGGGTGTACGTCGGCACCGACGGCACGGTCCGTCGGCTCGATCTGCCCCGCAAGGTCGTGCCCGGCGCCGACGCCTCCGCGGACCGTCTCGCGTACGTCACGAAGGCCGGGAGCGGGTACGAGGTGCACGTCGTGCAGGCCTCGTCCGGCCGTGAGCTGGCGGTCGTGCCGTTCGACGGCGGGTACACGTGGGCCGGGTGGAGCGTCCCGCCCATCGGCCTCACGGGCGACTACGTCGTGGTCGGCACGAACCAGGCGCAGAAGGTGCTGAACTGGCGCACCGGCCGGGCGGTCGCCGCGGTCCCGGGCGAGCAGCTGCCGTCGACCGGCGGCGGACGCGCTCTTGGTGGCGACCACGGGTCGACGGCGTACCGGCTCGGCGACGCACGTCAGCTGGGCTCCACCGCTGACCTCACGGTCGGCACCGGCGACGCGCGCTGGGCCTCGAACGAGCTGTCGCCCGACGGCCGCTTCGTCCAGACCACGACGACGTTCGTGAGCACCGACGAGGACGGCACCAGGACGGTCGTCGACGGGGTGGAGGGCAACGAGGTCCGGAACCCGGTCGTGCACGTCACCGACCTCGACACGGGCCGGCGGATCACGCTGCCCGGCGACGGGTTCACCTACGGCTGGACCCCCGACGGCCGGCTCGTGAAGGTCGAGGGCAGCCGGGTCACCACGTGCGACGCCGCCACGGGTGACTGCACGACCCGCACCGTGCCGGACGGACCCGGGAAGATCCGCGTCGCCGGGACCTACCTCGGCTCCTGACGACGACTGCGACGCCGTCGCCCGCTCCCGGAGAGGGGTGGGCGACGGCGTTCGTGCGCCTAGAGCAGGCCCTCCACGCACTGCGCCACGCCGTGGCCGAAGGACCAGTCCTCCGTGGTGTTCTCCGTGAGGGACACGATCGGGTCGGACGGGGCGAGGCCGCACTCGGCGCCGGTGCACAGGCCGAACCGGCGCCGACGTCTCCGTCGAGATGGACGGCGATCAGCAGGTGCTGGACTGGCGTACCGACGGGCGCGTGGGCGACGTGCCGAGGAGCAGCTGCCTGCCCGCCGTCCACCGAGGGGTGTGCTGGGTACGGACCCCCGCGAGGAGACCTTCGAGTGGTACCTGCGTCGCGGGAGTCCATCCCGGCTCCCGACCTGTCAGTCGCCCATCGCACGCTGCAGGACGTCGGCGAAGTCGTCATCGACGTGGATGGACATCGTGCCCTCGTCGTCGAAGCGGGTGAGCTGCACGTAGGCCGACCCGTTCCACCAGTACAGGTGGGGGCTGACCTGGCCGACGCCGTCGGAGTACCCGAGCGCGGTGAAGCGCGCCATGCTGTTCACGACGGACACCACGGTCGCGTCGCGCACCACGTGCCAGCAGAGCTGGTGGCGGTGCGGGACGCTCATCAGCCAGCCGAGGTCGGTCGGCGGGGCGTCGTCGACCCCGGCGGGCAGCTCGGGGAGCAGCAGCGCGCGGCTTGCGGTGTGGACCGAGTCGCCGAGCAGCACGTGGAAGGCGCCGCCGTCGTGCGCGTCGACGAGCTCCACCTGCTCCGTCGGGAGGGCCCGGAGGTTCTCGAGACCTGTCTGGTGCAGCAGCTCCCATCCGCCGGCGGCCCGTGCGTTCTCGTGGTTGTAGATCGACAAGGTGTCCGGCAGGTCGAGTGCGAGGGCCTCGATGATGCCGGGGGCGAGCTCGCGGTGCGGGAACGCGTCGAGGTCGGGGAGGGCGTCGTCCGGCAGGAGCCGCACGTAGGTGCGTCTCCGCTGGTCATCGGGGTCCGCGCCCTCGAAGGGGCTCTCCCCGTCGAAGCTCTCGAGGACGCGCCGCACGTGGTCCTTCACCACGGCCGGCCAGTCGCGGCGGTCGAGGTCGGCGCACGTGGCCGCGACGTTCCAGAACCCGAACTGACGACCCTCGGCGTCGACAGCGTGATCGGCGTGGGTGGTCACCTCCAGCCCGTGCTCGCCGAGCGTGTGGTGCATGAGCGTGCGGACGCGGTCGGCGTCCGAGACGGTGAGGAACGTCAACGCGTCGTCCATGGGCTCAGGGCGGTCCGCCGTGCGCCTCGAGAAGATCCTCATGCTGCCGTCCTCCGCGTCGGGTGCGGGTCCAGCATGGCAGTGCTGGGGTCGACGCGGCCGGACCCGTGGCGCGTCGGGCCTAGAGCAGGCCCTCCACGAACTGCGCCACGCCGTGGCCGAAGGACCAGTCCTCCGTGGTGTTCTCCGTGAGGGACACGATCAGGTCGGACGGGGCGAGGCGGCACTCGGCCTCGAGCCGCTCGGCCAGGGTGGCGTAGAGCGCGCGCTTCTGGTCGAGGTCGCGGCCCTGCTGGGTGATCTGCAGGATGACGAGGTCGTCGGTGCGCTCGATGCCGAGCCCGGTGTCCTCGGCGATCATGTGGCCTGGCCTGTGCTCGGAGATCAGCTGGTAGCGGTCACGCTCGGGCGCGGCGAAGACGTCGAGCAGGGTCTGCTGGACGACGTCGGCCAGGCGGCGGACCTCCTCGGGCGTGCGTCGGCCCTCGACGAGGTGCAGGTGGACGAGCGGCACGGGGGCTCCTGACGTCGGGACGCGGTCACCTCATCGTCGGCACGCTCGATGCGGCGCGCGACCCGAGTGGGGGTGAGGTCCGGCACGCCGCCTCGCCGCGACCGGTCAGGCGGCGGGGCTCGGGCGACCGAGGGACGCCGCCAGCTCGGCCTGGTAGGCGGCGTAGGCCTCGACCAGACGCGGCGCGTTCCAGCCCGACGGTCGCAGCGCGGGCGGCAGGGCCGGGTCGGTCCGCAGGTGCCGGACCAGCGCGGCGGCCACGGCCAGGCGTTCCACGGGCGGTCGTGGCTCGTCGAGGGCCGCGAGCAGTCGAGCGCCAGTGTCCGTCCAGGCGGGGAGGTCCCACAGGCGAGCGGTGAGCCCACGCTCGTCGAGCGGACGTGAGCTCGCCACGACGACGAGGTCGTCGGGCCAGGCGGAAAGCGGCCGGTCGAGGTTCGCCGGGCGGGTCCAGACGCCCTCGCGCAGCTCGGCGAGCCGCAGCCGCTCCATCTCCTGGCGCAGCGCGGCGCGGTCCGGCGCCGACCGGCCGGCGGCGACCACGACGGCGGTCTCCCACGTCCCGTCCCACGGCCGGTACCGCGGGTCCAGGGCGGCGTCCTGCCGACGTTGACGCTCCTGCAGCCGGGCGCCGATGCGGTAGGTGCCGCCCGACCGCTCGAGGTCGCCCGCCGCGACCAGGCGGGTCAGGGCGGCGCGAAGGGTCGACTCGGGGACGTCGAAGATGTCGCCGGACGCCACGAGCTGGGCCGGCGTCATCTCCGGCGGGTGCACCGCGAGCATGAGGCTCAGCACGATCGAGCGGGCGCTGAGGGGGCGGACGTCCATGCGCACAGTCTCCATCCTCGCAGATCGGCCTTGCAGATTCTTGACAACTGTCGTGATGATGCAATGCTTGGGTCATGACGCTCACCCCGCCCCGCACCGTCAGCGACGTCCGTCCCGGCACCGTCACCGGACCTGACGCCAACCAGGCGCCGCCCCTCGCGCCGTACGACGCGTCGGCCGACGTCGCGCTGGTCGAGGCGCTGCACCGCGAGGGTGCCGGCTGGGCCGAGGACGACGTGCGCCGGCTCGGCCGCCTCGCGGGGAGCCCGGAGGCGCAGCGCTGGGCCGAGGACGCCAACCGCTTCGAGCCGGAGCTGCGCGTCGTCGACCGCTACGGCAACCGGGTCGACGAGGTCGAGTTCCACCCCGCCTGGCACCAGCTCATGGACACGGCGATCTCCGAGGGGCTCGGCGGTGCCGCCTGGGCGGACGAGCGTGCGGGCGCCCACGTCGCCCGCACGGCGGGCAGCCTCGTGTGGGGGCACACCGAGGCCGGCCACGGGTGCCCGGTCACGATGACCTACGCCGTCGTGCCCGCGCTGCGGCACGCCCCGGCGCTGGCCGAGGTGTACGAGCCGCTCCTGACGTCGCGGGTCTACGAGCCCGGGCTGCGCGTGCCCACCCAGAAGCAGGGACTGCTCGCCGGCATGGGCATGACGGAGCGCCAGGGCGGCTCCGACGTGCGCACGAACACCACCGTCGCGCAGCCGACCGACGAGCCCGGCGTGTTCACGCTGCACGGCGCCAAGTGGTTCACGTCCGCGCCCATGTGCGACGTGTTCCTCGTGCTCGCGCAGTCGCCCGGCGGCCTGTCCTGCTTCCTCGTCCCGCGGATCCTGCCCGACGGTTCGCGCAACCGCTTCCATGTCGTGCGGCTGAAGGACAAGCTCGGCAACCGGTCCAACGCCTCGTCCGAGCCCGAGCTCGACGGCGCCGTCGCCTGGCTCGTGGGTGAGGAGGGCCGGGGCGTGCGCACCATCATCGACATGGTGAGCTGCACCCGGCTGGACTGCGCGACGGGGAGCGCCGCGCTCATGCGGAAGGCGCTCGTCGAGGCCGGCCACCACGTGCAGCACCGTGCGGCGTTCGGTCGGCGGCTGGTCGACCAGCCGCTCATGCGCAACGTCCTCGCCGACCTCGCCCTCGAGTCGGAGGCGGCGACGGCGTTCACGCTGCGGCTCTCAGGTGCCGCCGACCGGGCCCTGCGCGGCGACGAGCAGGAGCAGGCGTTCCGGCGCATCGGCACGGCGGTCGGGAAGTACTGGATCACCAAGCGCGGTCCCGCCTTCACGGCCGAGGCCATGGAGTGCCTCGGCGGCAACGGCTACGTCGAGGAGTCGGGCATGCCACGGCTCTACCGCGAAGCGCCGCTCAACTCGATCTGGGAGGGGTCGGGCAACGTCAACGCGCTCGACGTCCTGCGGGCGCTCGGCCGCGAGCCGGTGGTGGCCGACGCGCTGCTGCACGAGATCGGGCTCGCGCGCGGCGGCGACGCCCGCCTGGACGCCGCGGCCGACCGGCTCGGCGCCGACCTCGCGGCAGCCGCGCGCGACCTCGGCAGCATCGAGTTCCGGGCGCGCCGGCTGGTCGAGCAGATGGCCCTGACGCTGCAGGCGTCGCTGCTGGTGCGGCACTCCTCGCCCGCCGTGGCCGACGCGTTCTGCTCGAGCCGGCTCGACGGGCGCGGCGGGCTGGCGTTCGGCACGCTCGACGCCGACGTCGACGCGGGCGCGATCCTCGAGCGGGCGCTCCCGGGTCTCTCGACCTGACGTCTGTCGGGCCCGTGGCGGTCTGGTCGCTCGCCTTCTGTCAGTCGTGTGGACCGCCGGAAGCCCAGGCGGCGATGAGCTCGGCGGGGCCGAGGACGGTGACGTCGTCGATCTCCGTCGATACCCGCGAGACGGCGAGCAACGGGGTCTCGTCGGTCGCCCCCGGGAGCTGGCGTCGATGCGCGACGAGGCGGTCGTAGTCCCGCCGGCTGAAGGGTGCGTTCTCGAGCCACTTGATGGATCCCACCGCGAAGAGTGCTTTCGCCGTGGGTGCCCGGTCCGCGACGACGATGTCGATCTCGGGATCGTTCTTGCGGGTCCAGTAGCCGCCCACGACCCCGGCGGACCCGTCGGGTCCGAGCGGGAGGCCGAGGCGATCGATCGCTTCACGGATGATCGGCTCGACGGCGCGACCGCGCCACGTCGTCCAGGACCTCTGGACCCGGTCGAGGGTGCGGTCGCCACGTCCGCGCTCGACCTCCTGGATGTACGGTCCGACGAACTCCAGCCAGAACCTCAGGTAGGAGTCGGCGACCCAGTAGCGGGCTTCCTGCGAGGCCTTCGTCGACAGGGGCGTGGCCCGATGCACGATGCGCTTGTCCGTCAGGAGCGTGAGGGCCCGGCTCAGGCTGGCGGCGGTGACACCGCTGGCTCGCCCGATGGTGGTGAACGTGCGCTCGCCGCTGCCGATGGCCCCCAGGACGGTTCGCGCCTGGGCCTCCGAGGGGAACTCGGCCGCGAGGGCGCGCTCGGCGGAGACCAGGAGGGCGGAGGTGGGGTTGGCGAACGCGCTGCCCAGGTAGTCGGTCAGGGACTGGCCGGGCTTCCACTCGGCGCAGATCAGCGGAAGTCCACCGGTGACGAGGTACGCGTCGAACGCGTCGGCGGGCTCGAGCTGGAGCATGCGGCCGACCTCGGCCGGTGAGAGCGCAGGCACGACCATCTCGTCGGCACGTTGGTGGAACGGCCGGTCGTAGCTGCTGAGCGCCTCCATCATGGCCAGGTCGGAACCGATGCCGATGAAGAGCACGCGATGCCTGGACAGAACCCTGTCGAAGACGGTCTGGAGGGTGCCTTCGAACGCAGGGTCCTGAGCGATGATGTAGGGGAGCTCGTCGAGGACGATGATGCTACCGGTGTCAGACGTCGCGCTGGCGAGCAGTCGAAGCGCTGCGTCCCAGCTCGTCACCGTGAGGTCGCGGAAGGTGTCCGCGCCGGGAAGGTTAGAGCGGGCGACCTCGTCGACGAAGAGCTGGAGCTCCTCGTGCAGGGGGCGTCGCGCGGCAGCGTAGAAGAGGTAGGGCGCTCCGGATCGCTCGACGAACTCCTCGACGAGACGGGACTTGCCCACGCGACGCCGTCCTCGGATGAGGACGGCCTTGCCGGGCTTCGCGTCCGTCGACTCGCGCACGGACGTGAGGCGGTCGGTGAGCTCCCGCAGTGGTTGTTCTCGTCCCACGAACATGTGCCACACCTCCGGTCGGGAAAAGGCTCACCCATGAGACTATCATGGGTGATAGTCTCATGGCCTAAACTCTTCGGTCGCCAACGATCCACGATCCTCCAGTGGGTTGGCCCGTCGTGCTTGACACCGGCACGGTCCGTGGGCGACCCGCCCGGTTCTCCACGGAGACGTCCACGTGCTCTCAGCGACTCGCATCAAGAAGGCTCCCGGGGTTGAGCCGACCCTCCGGGTCGAGAGCGGCCTTGACGGCGCGGTGGACGTCGAGGGCGACGGGGTCGAGCTCACGGGCCAGCCACCCGGCCTTGAGCCGGCCGACGCCGTGCTCGCCGGTCACCGTGCCGCCCAGGTCGAGGGCGAGTGCGGTGATCGCGTCGAACGCGCGCCGCGCCGCAGCCTCGGACTCCGGGTCGCGCTGGTCGAAGACCACCGTCGGGTGCATGTTGCCGTCGCCGGCGTGGCCGAAGACGCCGATCGTCAGACCCTCGGCGCGGGCCACCTGCTCGACGCCCTGCACGAGCGCGACGATCGCGCGGCGCGGGACGCAGACGTCGTCGAGCAGCCAGTCGCCGAGCCGCTCCAGGGCCGGCAGCGCCTGACGTCGCGCCTCGAGCAGCTGTCGCCCCTCCTCGACGTCGGTCGTGACCGCGACGTCGACCGCCCCCGCCTCCTCGCAGGCGCGCCGGACGGCCGCCAGCGTGGGACCGGGGTCAGGAAGGTCGGACTGCACGAGCAGCATCGCGGCGGCGTCGAGGCCCATGCCGGTGTGTGCGTCGATCGCGCGGAGCGTGGTCGCGTCCAGGAGCTCCATGAGCGACACGTCGAGCGCGTCGGCCGTCATCCGCTCGACCGCCCGACCGGCGTCGGGCAGCGAGGCGAACGTCGCGACGACGGTGGCGGGCGCCGGGGGAGCCGGCCGCAGCCGCAGCGTGACCTCGGTGATCACCCCGAGCGTCCCCTCCGAGCCCACGAGCAGGTGGGTCAGGTCGTAGCCGGCGACCCCCTTGACCGTGCGGCGGCCCGTGCGCAGGACCCGGCCGTCGGCCAGCACGACCTCGAGCCCCAGCACGTAGTCGCCCGTCACTCCGTACTTCACGCAGCACATGCCACCGGCGTTGGTCGCGACGTTGCCGCCGATGGTCGAGATGGCGACGCTGCCGGGGTCGGGCGGGTAGAACAGACCGACCTCCTCGACCGCCGCGCGGAGGTCACCGGTCAGCACGCCGGGCTGCACGACGGCCACGCGCTCCTCGACGTCCACCGCCACGACGCGGTCGAGTCGTCGGGTGCTCAGCACGACCGAACCCGCGGGAGCGTTGGCACCGCCCGCCAGACCGGTGCCGGCGCCGCGGGTGACGACGGCGAGCCCGGCTGCGCGCGCAGCCCGCAGGCACGCGACGACCTCGTCGGTGTCACGCGGCGACAGCACCGCGACGGGGGTCGAGCGTTGCACCAGGCGCGCCTCGTCGTGCGCGAAGCCGGCCACGACGTCGGGGTCGGTCTGCACGATCGCCGCGGGCAGGTGGTCGAGGCTCACGCGTCGATCGTGTCACGAGCGACGGCCGCGCGGCGGCGTCGCGCGGCGGGGGTGGTGCGCTGGGTCAGCGCGGGGCCTTGACCGCGACGACGGGGCAGTCGGCCTCGAGCAGGATGCGCTGCGAGGTGGACCCCAGCACCAGCTTGCCCACGGGCGAGCGGCGGCGCTGGCCGATGACGACGAGCGACGCGCCGTGGCGGTTGGCGTGGTCGAGGATCGCGTCAGCCGCGCCGCCGCTCCCGACGAAGTGCACCACCTCGTGCTCGACACCGGCCTCGCCGAGCCGCGCCTCGAGCTGCTCCACGACGGTCTCGGGCGAGACGTCCGGGTGCGGTGCGTCCGACGCGATGACGACCAGGCGGGCTGCGGTGCTGCGGGCGTGGTCGACGGCCCAGGTCCAGGCGGCCTCGCCCTCGGGGCTCGCCACGTAGCCCACGACGATCGTGCTCATGCTGTTCTCCTTCTCCCTGGCACCACGCTACCGGTCGCGGCCGGAGAGGACGCTGTGGGCATGGGTGACGGACGTCCTGAAACTTCTAGGGACTTTCAGGGTGCAGCCGACCCGCGAAGGGACTAAAGTCCCGACGTAGATCGGGACCAGCGTCCGTTCGTCGCGGTGGGGAGACCGCGAAGGACCAGGTGGGCACCAGTGCAGTCGGCCGGTGGTCCCTGACCGAGGGAGAGAAGGCATGGGACAGCTGACGTCCGCACGACCGTCGAGAGCGACCGCACGGGTGATCGCCCTCGTCGTGATCGCCCTGGCGGCGTCGATGCTGGTGGTCGTCCGGGCCGACGCCGCGCGGAGCCACCGTGCCACCGTGACGAAGACCGCCACCGTCGCGAAGACCGCCACGCGCGTGGTGCACGTGGACGGTCACCGGGGCGAGGCCACGGTGCGGCGCACGGCCACGGGCCGCGGCACCGCGACGGTCAAGGCGTCGACGCCGAAGCGGGCCCGCGCGCAAGCTGCGACCGCGGCGCGGAAGCGGGCCGTGGTGCAGGCTCGTCAGCGCGCCTTCGCGACGGCCTCGGCCGCCGCGTCGAAGATCGCCACCTCGCGCGCCGAGCAGGCCGCCGCCGCGGCCGAGCCGGCCCCCGAGCCGACGCCGTCGCCGACGCCGACCGCCACGCCGGCGCCCGAGCCCACGGTCGCGCCCAGCCCGGAGCCCGTCGCGACGCCCGAGCCGTCCGTCGCCCCCTCGCCGGAGCCGACGGTGGCTCCGTCGCCCGAGGCGACGACCGCTCCGAGCCCGGAGCCCACTGCCTCTCCGTCCCCGACGGCGACGCCCACCCCGGAGGCCACCGCGACGCCGACCCCGGAGCCGACCACCTCGCCTGAGCCGACGCCGACCTCCGACGACTGCGGGAAGATCCGCACGAAGGACGACGGCTCCGCGTGGACGTGCACCTTCGCCGACGACTTCACCGGCAGCACCCTCGACCGCAGCAAGTGGAGCCCGGCGACGACCGAGGCCACCGGCCTGACCTACGGCGACTGCTGGGTCGACCGGCCGCAGAACCTCGAGGTGAAGGACGGCGCCCTGCGTCTGACGACGCGCAAGGAGTCCGAGCCCGTCACCTGCACCGCCAACGGCTCCACCGTCACGACGCCCTACACGTCGGCGTCCGTGACCACCTGGGGCCACTACACGATGAACCGGGGACGGGTCGAGATCCGCGCGAAGATGCCCGCGAGCTCCGGCCCTGGCGTCCACAGCGCCCTGTGGCTGTTCCCGCAGGCGCTGAAGTACTGGGGCGACGGCCTCGGCACCGGCGAGATGGACATCGCGGAGTTCTACTCCCAGTACCCGGACCGCCTGATCCCGACCGTCCACTACGCGACGTCGACCCGCAACTACACGAACTACTTCTGCATGGTCGACGACCCGACCGCCTGGCACACCTACGCGCTGGAGTGGGACCGCGAGCGCATCCGCGTCGAGTACGACGGGCAGGTCTGCCTCGACCACGCCATCCGCACGTCGGACACCTCGGTCGAGCAGGGCCGCCCCTTCGACCAGGACTACACGATCAACCTCACCCAGATGCTGGGCGTCGACGGCAACAAGCCGACGTCGGACACGACCTTCCCCGCCACTCTCCAGGTCGACTGGGTGCGCGCCTGGCAGTGAGGCCGGTCAGGTCGGCGGTCCGGTGTCGGTAGCGTGCTCCCGTGAGCGACTCGCCCCCGCGCCGGCTGCTGCTGGTGAACGGCCCCAACCTGAACCTGCTCGGCACACGCGAGCCCGCCGTGTACGGGCACGAGACGCTCGACGACGTCGTCGCGCTCGTCGGGCGCACGGCCGACGAGCTCGGCTACGCGGTGCGGGCGCTGCAGAGCAACCACGAGGGCGTGCTCATCGACGCGATCCACGAGGCCCGCGAGGACTGCGCGGGTGTCGTCATCAACCCGGGCGGGCTCACGCACACGTCGGTCGCGCTGCGTGACGCGCTCACCGGCGTGGCGCTGCCGTTCGCGGAGGTGCACGTGTCCGACGTGCACGCCCGCGAGGAGTTCCGCCACTTCTCCTACCTGAGCGACGTCGCCGCGGTCACGGTCGTCGGGGAGGGTGTCGCGGGCTACGGACGCGCGGTCCGCGAGCTCGTCGCCGTCCTGGCCGCCGCGGAGGACGCCTCGTGAGCGACGGACCCCGCAACGTCCCGCACAAGAAGCAGCTCGCCGTCTCCCGTCGCGTGCGCGTGCCCGGGCCGGACGCCGACTGGGCCGCGCTGCACGCCTTCGCCCAGACCTTCGACGCCGCCTTCTTCCTGTCCTCGTCCACGGCGACGATCGTGCAGCTCGCATACCGTCCGACGTTCGAGGCCGTCGAGCGCGGCGAGCACCTCGGCGGCGACCTCGGCATCGCCCTGCTGCGCGCAGCCCTGTGGTTCCAGGCCAGGTCCGACACCTTCGCCGGTGCCTCCGACTTCTCCAGCCCCGAGGTCGAGCGGTTCTACCGTGCCGTCTGCGAGGAGCTGCACACCCGCACCCACGGCTGGGTCGAGGACGCCACCTGACCAGCCCCGATCATCGTCGCGGCTGTCGCTGTGGGTGGCTCGCGCTGAGCCGTTGCCGGGTGGTCTCGATACGCACCGACGAGCTCGCTGGCGCTCGCCGTCGCTGCTACTCGACCAGCGGAGCCCTCCGCTGGTCGAGTGCCTCCACGAGCGCTAGCGAGGGGAGGTGTATCGAGACCACTCTGGGGTGTCGCTGGGGGTGGGGTCGCGCGGGGCCGTTGCTGGGTGGTCTCGCTCCGTCGCGGCTACGCCCACACTGCGACGGCTCCATCGTCGGGACGAGCTCGCTGGCGCTCGCCGTCGCTGCTACTCGACCAGCGGAGGGTCGCGGTGGTCGGCGGGGAGGCGGGATCGTGCCTACCGTGAGGCCATGACCCGCTACCTCACGATCTGCGCCGTGGCCGTGCCGCCGCTGTTCACCGCCGCGCTCGGGCTCACCCACCCGTCGGTGCTGACCGTCGAGGACGCGGCGCACTGGCAGATGATGCACACCGTCCTGCTCCCCGTCTTCCCGCTCCTCGCGCTCGGACCCTGGCTCGTCGCGCGCCGCCACGACCGGGTCGTCGGGGTCGTCGTCGGCGTCCTCGCCTACGTGTACGCGTGCTTCTACACGAGCCTCGACATCCTCGCCGGGATCGCCGGAGGAGCGATCAAGGACGCCGAGGCGGGCGGGCTCGGGATCGTCTTCCCCATCGCCGGTGACCTGGGCGCCGTCGGGTCCTACGCCTACATCGGCGCGACAGCGCTAGCCGTCGGCGTTGCGAGCCGTGCCGGCGTCGTGCGGGCGCTGCCCGGCGCCGTGCTGACGCTCGTGGGCGCAGTCATGTTCTGGCAGGAGCACGTCTACCGGCCCTGGGGCGTGCTCTCCATGGTCATGCTCGCCGCGGGCTGGACCTGGCTCGTCGTCGCTACAGCTCCGCGAGCAGCCGCAGCGTCGTCGCCCACGCCGCGCTCCGTGGGTCGATGACGACGAAGTGGTCGCCGTCGACCGGCGTCAGCGTCGCGTCGGCACCAGCCTGCGTGGCTGCGGCGACGTAGGCCTCCGACTGGCTGATCGGCACGGTCGAGTCGTCACGTCCGTGGACGCAGCGCACCGGGACGTCGAGCGGGACCTGGCCGGTCGGGTCGGCGTCGGGGGACCTGGTCGACGGGCCGACCGAGGAACGCCTCCACCGCGCCGGCGCCCAACGAGGCCGCGCCTGCGAGGTCGAGCACACCTGCCTGGGAGATCGCCGCTGTCACGGGGACCTTCGCGCCGCTCCACGGCTGCAGCCGCTGACGCCCCGCCGCCCACACCGCGAGGTGGCCGCCGGCCGAGTGGCCGAGGGTCACGACCCGCGAGAGGTCGAGACCGTCCACGTCGGCGAGGGCGTCGATGCCCGCGCTGACGTCGTCGGGCGTCTGCGGCCACCCGCCGCCGTTCCCGACCCTGCGGTACTCGAGGTTCCAGGCGGTCCAGCCCTCCTCCGCGAGCGAGGCGGCGAGCGGACGGCCGAGCGAGAGGTCGTACTGCGCACGCCAGAACCCGCCGTGGACGACGACGACCACGCCGCGTGAGGCCCCTGAGGGACGGGTCAGCTCGGCGAACTGCGACGGGTCCGAGCCGTAGGCGATGCGTTCCACGTCGCCCATGCTGCCACCGTCCGACGTGGGCGGGCGGGGGCCGGAGCAGGCGGCGAGCGCAGCCGTGCCGACCGCCGCGGCCCCGAGCGAGAGGAAGCGACGTCGGTGCACCGCTCCATCCCACCGCACGGCGTGCGTCCCTGCAGGTCGATGCACGGTCGACGCTGGATAGGATCGGGTCTCGGCGAGGGTGGGAGGTCGGTGCATGGACGTCCACGACCTCGACGTGTTCCTCCTGGTCGGCTCGGGCGTCCTCATCGCGGCGATCCTCGCGGTCCGGCTGTCCGTCAGCGTGGGTCTGCCGTCGCTGCTCGTCTACCTCGGTCTCGGGCTCGCGCTCGGCGAGGAGGGGCTCGGGGTGCAGTTCGACGACGCCGACCTGGCCCTCGCGGTCGGCTTCGGCGCGCTCGTGCTCATCCTCGCCGAGGGCGGCCTGACGACCCGCTGGGAGCACGTGCGCCCCGCGATGGGTCTCGGCCTGCTGCTCGCGACCCTGGGCTCGGTGGTCAGCGTGCTGGTGGTCGCCGGCGCGGCGCACTACCTGCTCGACCTGCGGTGGGAGATCGCCGTCCTGCTCGCGGCGGTGCTCACGCCCACCGACGCGGCGGCGGTGTTCTCGGTGCTGCGAGCCGTCCCCATCTCCCCGCGTGTGA
Source organism: Aeromicrobium sp. EU05-FHT14F07 (assembly GCF_058790455.1). Lineage (NCBI taxonomy): Bacteria > Bacillati > Actinomycetota > Actinomycetes > Propionibacteriales > Nocardioidaceae > Aeromicrobium > Aeromicrobium sp. EU05-FHT14F07. The sequence goes on along the minus strand of NZ_JBYTCR010000010.1, from coordinate 29,688 downwards.
AAGGGGTGCTGGAGGCGGAGTCGGGCCTGAACGACGCCCCGATCGTCGTGCTCGTCACCGCCATCAGTGCGGGCGAGATCGCCGACAGCGGTGCCTTCTCCTTCGTCGGGCTGATCGTCTTCGAGATCGTCGTCGGCGCGGTCGTGGGCCTGGCGGTGGGCTTCGGCGCCGCACGGCTGCTGCGCCAGCTCGCGCTGCCGGCGTCGGGTCTGTACCCGCTGATCGTGCTGGCCTTCACGGTGCTCGCCTACGGCCTGGCGGTCCTCGGCCACGCCAGCGGGTTCGCGGCCGTGTACCTGTGCGCGCTCGTGCTCGGCAACACCGAGCTGCCGCACCGCGTCGCCACGCGCTCCTTCGTGGAGGGCATCGGCTGGCTCGCGCAGATCGGGCTCTTCGTCATGCTGGGACTGCTCGCGAGCCCCTCGGAGTTCACGCTCTGGCACCTCTGGGCGGGGCTCGTCGCGGGCGCCGTCCTGACCTTCGTCGCGCGTCCGCTCTCGGTCCTCGCCTGCGCCACCTGGTTCCGGGTCGGCTGGCGCGAGCAGCTGTTCGTCGGCTGGGCGGGGCTGCGGGGCGCGGTGCCCATCATTCTCGCCACGATCCCGCTGGCGGCCGACGTGCCGGGCTCGCGCGACCTGTTCGACATCGTCTTCGTCGCGGTCGTCGTGTACACGCTCGTGCAGGCCGCGCCGCTCGTGCGCCTGGCGCGCTGGTGCGGTGTGCTGCGCGACGACGTGCGCGACCTCGAGGTCGAGGCCGCGCCGCTGGAACGGGTCTCGGCCGACCTGCTGCAGGTGCACGTGCCGCGCGGCTCGCGGCTGGCGGGGGTCGAGGTGGGCGAGCTGCGCCTGCCGACGGGCGCGTCGGTGTCGCTCGTCGTGCGCGACGGCACGCCGTTCGTGCCGCACCGCACCACGCGGCTCGTGCGCGGCGACGACGTGCTCGTCGTGGCCACGCGCGACGTCCGCGAGCTCACCGAGCAGCGTCTGCTTGACGTCGGCCGCCACGGGCGGCTGGCCGGGTGGGACGCCGCCGACCCTGCCTGAGGTCCTGCTGTCAGGCGGCCGGGACGGTGGGCAGGCAGACCGTGAAGCGGCGGTCGTTGCTGGTGTCGCGCACGTCGCGGCCCAGCTGGCGGAACCCGTCGCCGACCACGACCGTCACGGACCCCTCGTCGACCGGGATGTCGGGCTTGACGTACTGCACGCTGGAGCCGAACTGCGCCCCGACGAGCCGGACGCGCGGGTCCTTCGGGTCGTCCGTGAGCACGGCGGCCACCCGCGGCCTGACCTTGCTCTCGGAGTTGCCGATCTGGCCCGCGAGGAAGCCGCGACGCTGCAGGTTGATCGACACGCGGTTCGCCAGGCCGGCCCGGCTGCTCGCGTTGTAGACGTCGACGCTCACGAGGCTGCTGGTCACGCGGTCGTCCTTCTCCACCACGCGCCGCTCGCAGGTGGGTGCGGCCTCACCGGTGTCGGCCTCCGCGGTGACGAGCCGGAAGCCGACGAACAGCCCCAGCACGAGCAGCAGGGCGCTGCCGAGCAGGACGAGGGGCCCGACGGCTCCGCTGCGGGGGTTCATCGACGGGCTCCGATCGTCAGGACACGGGCGTGCAGCATCGACCGCTGCTGCAGGGCGGCGCGGACGGCACGGTGCAGGCCGTCCTCGAGGAACAGCTCGCCGTTCCAGGCGACGACGTGCGCGAACAGGTCGCCGAAGTACGTCGAGTCCTCGTCGAGCAGGTTGGCCAGGTCGAGCTGGGTCTTGGTGGTGGTGAGGTCGGAGAGGTGGACCTGCGTGGGCGACAGGTCGGCCCACTCGCGCTGCGACAGGCCGTGGTCGGGGTACGGTCGACCGTCGCTCACCCTCCGAAAGATCACGACGTCAGTGTAGACAGCAGGACCGCTGCGCAGCGGTAGCCTGACCGCCATGAGCACGGCTGACGGGGACGGTCGACCCACCGACGGGGCTGCGAGCGCGTCCGACCTCGCCGCGGAGGCGCCCAGGCCGCTGCCGCGGCGGAGGCGGCGGCCGTCGAGGCCCGACAGCGTGCCGACGAGCTGGCCCGGGCTGCTGCTGCGGAGCAGCAGGCCGGCGCGACGGTGCCGGACGACCCTGTGTCCCACGCTCCTGGGCCCCACGACCCTGTGGTCGAGCAGGTCCGTGCGGGCTACGCGTTCGACGGCCCGGTGGTCGAGATCGGTGTGCTCGTCGTCGACGACGTCGCGGTGCCGTCGGCGCCCGTGCGCATCCCGCTCGGCATGCTCAACCGCCACGGGCTCGTGGCGGGGGCCACCGGCACCGGCAAGACGCGGACGCTGCAGCTGCTGGCCGAGCAGGTCTCGGCGCACGGCGTCCCGGTGTTCGCGGCCGACGTGAAGGGCGACCTCTCCGGCATCGCCGTCCCGGGTGCTCCGAGCGAGCGCCTCGCCGAGCGGTGCGCCGACGTCGGGCAGACGTGGGAGCCGCTCGGGTCGCCGACGGAGCTCCTCAGCCTCGGCGGCCTCGGCACGGGCGTCCCGATCCGGGCGAGCGTCGAGTCCTTCGGCCCGCTGCTCCTCGCGAAGGTGCTGGGCCTCAACGACACGCAGGAGTCGTCGCTGGGCCTCGTGTTCCACCACGCGCGCGAGCAGGGGCACCGGCTCGTCGACCTCGGCGACCTGCGCTCGGTGCTCACCTGGCTGGCCGGCGAGGGGAAGGCCGAGCTCAAGGACCTGGGAGGACTCTCCTCCGCCACGGTCGGCGTGATCCTGCGCGAGCTCGTCGCGTTCGCCGACCAGGGCGCCGACGTCTTCTTCGGCGAGCCCGAGCTCGACGTGGCCGACCTGCTCCGGCTGGCCCCCGACGGCCGCGGTGTCGTGTCGCTGCTGGAGGTGTCGTCGGTGCAGGACAGGCCGGCGCTGTTCTCCACGTTCCTCCTGCACCTGCTGCGCACGCTGTTCGCGACGTTGCCGGAGGTGGGCGACGTCGAGAAGCCGCGCCTCGTGTTCTTCTTCGACGAGGCGCACCTGCTGTTCGCCGACGCGTCGAAGGACTTCCTGGCCCAGGTGGTCCAGACCGTCCGCCTCATCCGCTCCAAGGGCGTCGGCATCGTCTTCGTCACGCAGACGCCGAAGGACGTGCCGTCGGACGTGCTCGCCCAGCTCGGGTCGCGCATCCAGCACCAGCTGCGCGCCCACACGCCCGACGACGCCAAGGTCCTCCGCGCGACCGTCTCGACGTACCCGACGTCGGGGTACGAGCTGGGGGAGCTGCTCACCCGGCTGGCGATCGGCGAGGCCGTCGTCACCGTGATGGACGAGCGCGGGGCTCCCTCTCCCGTGGCGTGGACCCGGCTGCGGGCGCCGCAGGGCTCGATGGCCCCCGCGCCGCCCGACGTCCTGTCGGCCGCCGTCCAGGCCTCGCCGCTGCTGGCCCGCTACGGCACGCGCGTCGACCCTCCGTCGGCGACGGAGGCGGTCGAGGCGGCCCGCGGCGCGGCCGCGGCCCGCGCCGAGGCCGACCGTGCCGCGCGGGAGGCAGCCGACGAGGCCGGGCGGGTGTCCCGGGAGGCCGACCGCCTCGAGCGCGGGACCCGGCGTCGGCCCCGCTCCCGCAGGACGTCCGCCGGCCGCTCCACGCTCGACCGCGCCGTCGGCGAAGCGTCGCGCACCCTCGCGCGAGAGCTGGCGAAGAGCCTGTTCCGGCGGCGACGCTGACCGTCCCCGACCCGCGCGTCGACGGGCGGCCAGGACGACCCCGTGGCGACCTCAGGGTGACGTACGGGTGACCGGTGGGTGACGTCCCCGAGGTGCAGCCGGTCCCGTACACGCCATAGTGGGGCCATGAGCCTCACTCCCGCCTGTACCCGCACGCGTCTCGGGTACCGCGCCGTGGTGCTGGAGGTGGCGCTGATCGCCGTGCTCTACGTCGGCTACAGCGCCTCCCGCACGCTCGCCTCCGACGACCGCGGTGCGGCGCTCGGCCGCGCGAAGGACCTGCTCGGTCTCGAGAAGGCGTGGCACCTCGACATCGAGCAGGCCCTCAACACCTGGGTGGTGCACCACGATGTCGTCGCGGTCGCGTCGAGCTACTGGTACGCCACGGCCCACTACGTGGTGACCGCCGTCGTGCTCGTCTGGCTGTTCGCCCGCCGCCGTGAGCTGTACGGGCGGGCGCGCACGTCGCTCGTCGTGGCCTCACTCGCCGGCCTGGCCTGCTACCTGACCGTGCCGATGGCCCCGCCGCGGTTCGTGGAGGGGTACACCGACGTGCTCGCCCTGCACTCCGCCGCCGGCTGGTGGGGGTCCGACGCCTCGGCCCCGCGGGGCATGGGCGACCTGACCAACGAGCTCGCGGCGTTCCCGTCGCTGCACGCGGGCTGGGCGCTGTGGGTGGCCCTCGCCGTCGCCGCGGCCGGGGTCGGCCGGGTCTGGCGCACGCTCGGCTGGGCGCACGCCCTCGTCACCGCGTTCGTCGTGGTCGGGACGGGCAACCACTGGCTGCTCGACGTCGTCGGGGGCTGGGCGGTCGTGGCCGTCGCGTGGGCCGGTGTGGAGATCGTCACCCAGCGGCGGGCGCCCGCGGGCGCGACGGGGGCGGCACCGACTTCCTAGTCTGGGGGCATGAGCGAGCACGCCCCCTCTCCCGTCCCCGTGACCGTGTCGGTGACCCGTCACGTCGAGCCCGCGCACGAGGACCAGATGGTCGCGTGGCTGCGGGCCGGCTCGGAGCTGGCGGAGCGCTTCGACGGCTTCCTCGGCTCGGGGTGGGTGCGGACGTCGCCCACGTCCGGGGAGTGGCACATGCTGTTCCGGTTCGCGAGCGACGCCGACCTCGACGTCTGGATGGAGTCGCGGCAGCGGCGGTGGTGGCTCGACAGCGCCCAGGGCATCGCCGACGAGACCCGGCTGGAGCGTCGGACCGGGATCGAGGGCTGGTTCGACGACCCGTCGCGCGTCGACGTGGAGGACCTGCGGTCGGTGCCGGTCGCACCGCCGCGGTGGAAGCAGATGGTCTCGATCTTCCTCGTCTTCTTCCCGCTGAGCGTGGTGACGAACGAGATCGGCGTGCACTACCTGGCCGACGTGTGGCTGCCGCTGCGCGTGCTCGCGACGGTCTGCGTCATGACGCCGCTCATGACCTACGTGCTGCTGCCGTGGGTCACGCGGCTGCTCGGTCCGTGGCTGCACCGTCCGCCCCGGTCGCGCTGAGCCGGGGGAGACGGCGCTCCGACGAGGTCAGGCCTTCTTCGCGGACCGGCGCACCGGCTTGCGCGCCGGCTTCGGGCCGGGACGGTGCACGAGCACCGGGCAGGTGGCCTGGTTCAGCACCTTGTGCGACACCGAGCCCATGAGCACCGCCTGGGTGCGGGTGCTCTGGCTGGCGAGCACGATGAGACCGGAGTCGAAGCGCTTGGCCGCCTTGATGATCTCGTTCGCCGGCGCGCCGCTGTAGACGTGCGTGCTGACGGGCGGACCCCAGCCGTCGAGCGCCTCGGCCACCTTGAGCGTGGCCTGCTCGGCCTCGCGCCGGAACGACAGCTCCACGCCGCCGTCGGCGCTCCCCTCCGCGGCGAAGGGCACCGCGGCGAGCGGGCTGACGACGGCGACGACGCTGACCTTGGTGACGCTGTCGGCGTCGACGACGTGGCGCAGGTACGTGGCGGACTGGAGCGACTGCTTCGAGCCGTCCGTGGCGACGAGCACGTGCATGGGCTTCTCCTGGTGGGTCGTTGCGGGTGAGGCTAGCCGGACAGGTCCGTCGGGTCGAGGGCCTGCGGCTGGTGGCGCATCGCGAAGGCGTTGACTCCGTACATGACGACGCCGATCGCGACGATCGCGGCGCACCACAGGATCGAGCCGGGGTCGTCGATCATCGTGTGCACCAGGATCGCGACGTTGGCGACGACCCCGACGACGAGGATGACGATCGGCGCGGAGTAGTGCTCGTGCTCGACGGGCGTGCCGCGCAGCTTGAGGGCGGCGAGGCAGACCATGCCGTAGACGACGATGAGGAACAGGACGGTCACGGTCGCCAGCCGGTCGACGTCGGCCACGGCCAGCAGCAGGCACACGAGGGCGGCGGTGAAGACGATCGACACCCAGGGCGTGCGCCGGGTGGCGTGCGTGCGGGCGAAGACGCGCGGCACGATGCCCTGTCGCGCCATGCCGTACATGATGCGCGACTGCGCCACGAGCGAGACCAGCGTCGTGTTGGTGACGGCCACGAGCGCGATCGCGGAGAACACGAGCTCGGGCACCGGGATGGGTCCGTTCTGCACGACGGTCAGCAGGCTGCCGTCCTCGCCCCCGTTCGCGGTGAGCTGGTCGAGGGGCGCGACCATCGAGGCGATGAAGGCGATCACCATGTAGAGCACGCCGGCGAGGGCCATGCCGCCGAGCAGCGCCCGCGGGAACGTGCGGCTCGGGTCCTGGGTCTCCTCGGCGACGTTGGCGGCGTTCTCGAAGCCCGTCATCGCGAAGAACGCCAGGGCCACGCCGCCGAGCACCACGAGCGTCGGGTTGCCCTCGTTGAGCTCGAACGGCTGCTGCAGGTTCGCGTCGCCCTCGGCCAGCACGACCACGCCGATCGCGAGGATGATGAGCAGCCCGGTCGTCTCGATCAGCGTCATGACCATGTTGGTCCACACCGACTCGGTGATGCCACGGAAGTTCAGCAGCGAGAGCGCGGCGATGAAGACGATGGCGACGAGCGTGACCGACGCGCCCTCGACGAACGACTGGAAGTAGGTGCCGCCGAACACGCGCGCCAACGTTCCGGCGGCGGCGATGGTCGCGGCGAGCAGGCAGAAGGTCACCATAAACGTCAGGAACCGGTTGCCGAATGCCTTGTGCGTGTACAGCGCGGCCCCGGCGGCCTGCGGGTACTTCGTGATCAGCTCGGCGTAGGCGAAGCCGGTGAGCAGCGCGACGGTGACGCCGATGACGAACGACAGCCAGAACGCACCGCCCACCGTGAACGCCATGACGCCGATCAGGGCGTAGATGCCGGAGCCGAGGACGTCGCCCAGCACGTAGAAGAACAGCAGGCGTCCGGTGATGGAGCGCTTCAGCTCCTCCTGCTGCCCGGCGCCTCCGGCCGCGCTCGTGGCCTGGTCGCTCATGCGGTCCCCTCCCGATCGCGTGTTCCGTCGATCGTGGTGGCAGCGGCGGTCGAGCGCAAGCCCAGCCGGGTTGCAGCTCGGCTACGCGCCGCGGACGTACCCGATCCGGGCGGCGCGCTCCAGGATCCCGAGGCTGGCCTTGAGGCCGTCCTCGTCGACGATCGGGAACAGGTCCTTCCACTCGTCGCGCGCGTGGCTCCAGTCGAGCACCGACGTGACCCGGGTGCCGCCGTCGGCGGGCTCGAGCCGGTAGCCCCAGCGGTGCCCGATGGCCGGACGGATCCGGCCGATGATCGACCACGTGAGCAGGCGGTCCGGCTCGTACTCCTCGATGACGACCGTCACGTCGTACTCCTTGAGGTCGGGGATGTCGCCGGAGGACTCGCGGTCCATGTGCACGAGGAACCGGTCACCGACCGCGGAGACGACGTCGCCCTCGGCGGACTGCAGCATCCCGGAGGCGTCGATCGCGACGTGCCCCCACGGGTCGCGCAGCAGGGCGAAGATCGTCTCGGCGGGCGCCTTCACCACCCGGCTGGTCTCGATGCGTGCGTCGGGGTAGCGCTCGTTGGCCATGAGCCCATCGTCCGTCGCCGCGCCGGGTCGCGCACCCCGTCCAGCTCGCCGCCCGCCCGCCAGCACCCCGCCCGGCCCGACCGTTTGCGTGGGGCCCCACGTAAACCGGCTCCCCCCACCGCAACCATGCGCCGGACGTGCGCGTTTGCGTGGGGCCCCACGCAAACGCGCACGTCCGGCGGGTCAGCAGCAGCGCGCCATCGGCGCGTGCTCGATCCGGTCGGCGCGGTGACGCTCGAAGGCGCGGCGGGTGGTCGGCTCGACGCCGTCGCGTTCGCAGGTCGCGAGGTAGTCGTCCCACGCCGCCTCGCCCGTGAACTCGCGGACGAGGCGACGGAAGCGTGCGAACCGGCTCATCGGTGCCCCTGCGGGCCCGCGAGCTCGCGCCGCTCCGCCTCCCACGCGGCGACCGCCTCCTTCTCCTCGCGGGTCGCGACGAAGTCGGCCGGCGCGACGATCTGCGACGGCGTGTGCGGCACCTCGGTGGTGGGCAGCGACCCCGCCCGGATGGCACGCACCCAGATGACCACGGCGTTGGCGACGACGACGATGACGAGCAGCGCGAACACCGCCTGGATCACGCCGTTCGTCGTGGAGTTGCGGATGATCTGGTCCATCTGGCCGGCGTCTGCCGCCGGCGCCAGCACGTCGCCGGCGTCGCGGGCTGCGCGGTACCGGTCGGCCTGGGCGAAGTAGCCGATGGCGGGGTTGTCGCTGAACACCTTCTGCCAGCTCGCCGTCATCGTCACGACGAGGTCCCACGCGAGCGGGATGCCGGGCACCCAGACCCACTTCAGCTTGCCGTGCTTGAGCAGCAGGGTGACGCACAGCGTCAGGGCGATGGCCGCGAGCAGCTGGTTGGCGATGCCGAACAGCGGGAACAGCTGGTTGATGCCGCCGAGCGGGTCGCTGATGCCGATGTAGAGGAAGTAGCCCCACGCCCCGACCGTGACCGCGCTCGCCGCCCACGCGGCGGGCCGCCAGGAGACGTCGCCGAAGCGGGTCCAGACGTTGCCGATGGTGTCCTGCAGCATGAACCGGCCGACGCGGGTGCCGGCGTCGACGGCGGTGAGGATGAACAGCGCCTCGAACATGATCGCGAAGTGGTACCAGAAGGCCTGCAGGTTTCCGCCGAACGCCTGGTGGAAGACCTGGGAGAGGCCGAAGGCGAGGGTCGGCGCACCGCCCGTGCGCGACACCAGCGTCGACTCCTCGATCGACGCCGCGGCGGCCGTGAGGTCGCCGGGCGTGATCGTGAACCCGAGCTGGCTGACGAACGCCGCCGCGCCCTCGGGCGTGCCACCGGTCGCGCCGGCGGGGGCGTTCATCGCGTAGTAGAGGCCCTGGTCGATGACGACGGCGGCGATGAGCGCACTGATGGCCACGAACGACTCCATCAGCATGCCGCCGTACCCGATCATCCGCACGTGGCTCTCCTTGGCGATCATCTTCGGCGTCGTGCCCGACGCGATGAGCGCGTGGAAGCCCGACAGCGCGCCGCAGGCGATGGTGATGAACACGAACGGGAACAGCTTGCCCGCGAACACCGGACCGTCGCCGTCGACGGCGAAGCTCGTGACCGCGTCGGCCTGCAGCGTCGGTGCGGCGATGACCAGGCCGACGGCGAGCAGCACGATGACGCCGATCTTCATGAACGTCGACAGGTAGTCGCGGGGCGTCAGCAGCATCCACACCGGCAGGATCGACGCGACGAACCCGTAGACGACGAGCGCGACGACGAGGTGCTCCTTGCTGAGCGTGAGCGCGTCGCCGAGGCCGAGCTGGTCGACGTACCCGCCGCCGACGATGGCGAGCAGCAGCAGGACGACGCCGATGGCGGTGGTCTCGAGGACGCGACCGGGCCGCAGGTAGCGCAGGTAGAAGCCCATGAACAACGCGATCGGGATGGTCAGGCCGATCGAGAACACGCCCCACGGCGACTCGGCGAGCGCGTTGACCACGACGAGCGCGAGCACCGCCAGGATGATGATCATGATCGCGAAGACGGCGATCAGCGCGGCCGTGCCGCCGACGACGCCGATCTCGTCGCGCACCATCTGGCCGAGGCTCTTGCCGTCGCGACGCATCGAGAGGAACAGCACCACCATGTCCTGGACGGCGCCGGCGAGGATGACGCCGACGATGATCCAGATGGTGCCGGGCAGGTAGCCCATCTGCGCCGCGAGCACGGGCCCGACGAGCGGCCCGGCGCCGGCGATGGCGGCGAAGTGGTGGCCGAACAGCACGCGGCGGTCGGTGACCTCGTAGTCGACGCCGTTCTCGAGCCGCTCGGCCGGCGTGGCGCGGGTGTCGTCGACCTCGAGCACCTTGCGGGCGATGAACCGCGCGTAGAAGCGGTACGCGATGGCGTAGGACGACAGGGCGGCGAAGAGGATCCAGAGGGCCGAGACGTCCTCACCGCGCGAGAGCGCGAGGACGGCCCAGCAGACGGCGCCGACGAGGGCGACCGCCGACCAGACGACGACGGTGCGGATCCGGCTGCCCCCTCCACCGGTGCCGGTGGGCTGCGGGGCGGTCGGGGTGCGGGTGCTCATGGGTCTCCCTGAGTGGTGCAGCGGGACAGGACGCGGTCGCGGATCGGCGGGACGGGCCGGCGCGCCGATCCATCCGACCATGCGTGACCCGGGTCACGCCAGTTGCGTACGTTGCGTCGCGCCGAACGGCGCCGGACCGTCGGCGAGCGGTGCGCCGCGGGGGTCGGCGGCGTACCGCGGGCGAGATGCCTGCGCCCGTCCGGTGCGCACGATCTCGACGGGCGAGCGGTTCAGGCGTACGGTGCACTGTGAGGCAGGTCACACGGACCGTCTCGTCGGGGGGTCGCCCGTGGGCGTCCCAGGAGAAAGGGATCACCATGAAGCGATCGATGAGGCTCGCCGGCGCAGCGGCCATGGCGGTGGGAGCACTCGTCGCCGTCGGACCGACGGCCGGACCTGCGGCCGCCGCCAACGACTGCACCGCACCCCGCTGGGACGTCCACCCGGACCTCATCAGCACCGGCACGTTCAGCTGGGGTGACGGCACCGCGATCCGCACGGCGGGGTACAACGACTGCACGATCGTCGGCCGCGGGTACCCCAGCCAGGGGATCGACGTGCACTGCAGTCGCCAGAACGACAACGGCGTCTGGTGGGTCTACGCCCGCAACACGAGCACCGGGAAGGCGGGATGGGCGAGCTACAGCGCCGTCTACACGTCGGGCAGCGTGCTGCCGCCGCGGTGCTCCTGAGCGTGACGGCCACCCGCTGCGGGACTGCGCAGCGGGTGGCCGTCGGCGGCCCCGGGTGGCTCGACGGCGGGCGTATCGTCGAACCATGAAGGCGTTGGTCACCGGTGGGGTCAGGTCGGGCAAGTCGTTCCACGCGGAGTCGCTGGTGGTGGCGCACGAGCAGGTCGTCTACGTGGCACCCGGACCGCCGGCCGACCCCGACGACGACCCCGAGTGGGCCGAGCGCGTCGCCCGGCACCAGGACCGGCGGCCGCCGCACTGGGTCACGCTCGAGACGACCGACCTGGTGGCGGCGATCGAGGACGGCGGGCCCGACGGTGGGGACGGCACCGCCGTGCTCGTCGACTGCCTGGGCACCTGGCTCACCGCCCAGCTCGACGAGCTCGACGCGTGGGACGCGATCCGCGAGGACTGGGAGCCGGTGCTGATGGCGCGCGTCGACGCCGCCGCCACCGCGCTCGCCCGGACGTCGCGCACCGTCGTGCTGGTGACCAACGAGGTCGGGATGGGCGTGGTGCCGGAGCACCGGTCGGGTCGCATCTTCCGCGACCTGCTCGGCGTCGTGAACCAACGCTTCTCCGCCGAGTGCGACCAGGTGCTCCTCGTCGTCGCGGGGCGTGTGCTCGCCCTCTGAGCCGTCGTCGCCCCGCACTCACCATGGTTCTCCCTCACCCACCTGCGGATGCTTCCCATGGTGAGCGGGGGAGGACCATGGTGAGGTGCTGATTCCCATCGATTGATGGGAATCAGCAGCGGGGTGGACCCGGGGTGGGGCTAGCGTCGGGGAGTGCACCCCGACGTCGAGACCCTGCGCGCGGCGATCCGCGTGCCCACCGTGGCCGAGCGCGACCCCCGCCTCACCGACGACGAGCCGTTCGCGCGGCTGCACGACCTGCTCGCCGAGCACTTCCCGTTGCTCCACGCCCGGCTCGAGCGCGTCGACCTCGGCGACGCCGCACCGCGCGCGCTGCTGTGGCGCTGGGCCGGCGTCTCGACCGACCGTCCGGTCGTGCTCATGGCCCACCAGGACGTCGTCCCGGTGACGCCCGACGACCCGTGGACGCACGACGCGTTCGCCGCGGACCTCGTCGAGACCCCCGAGGGGCCGGCCGTCTGGGGACGCGGCACGCTCGACGACAAGGGCCAGCTCGTGGCGATCTGCACGGCCGTCGAGCGGCTCCTCGCCGACGGCTTCGAGCCGGCGCAGGACGTCTGGCTCTCCTTCGGGGCCGACGAGGAGGTGTCCGGACCCTCGGCGCCGGCCGCCGTCGCCGAGCTGGCCCGCCGCGGGGTGGAGCCGTGGTTCGTGCTCGACGAGGGCGGGGCGGTCGCGGGGCAGGCGTTCCCCGGCGTCTCGGCACCCGTCGCGGTGATCGGCTCCACGGAGAAGGGCACGACCACGCTCTCGCTCACGGTCACCGGACGCGGCGGCCACTCCTCCACGCCTCCGACGCGGGCACCCGCGGCGCGGCTCGGCCGTGCGCTCTGGCGGCTCGACCGCCAGCAGTTCGCGGTCAACGTGCCGGGTCCGACCGTCGACCTGCTCCGCCGGCTGGCCGGACACCTCCCCCTCCCGCTGCGTGCCCTGCTCGCGGGTGCCACCCGGACCCCGGCGGCGGTGCTCGGTCGGGCGCTCGTGGCCGCCGGTCCCGAGACGGCCGCGATGGCCCGCACGACGATGGTCGCGACCACGCTCGAGGGCGCACCCGCGCACAACGTCATCCCGGCGCGGGCGCGCGCCGAGGTGAACCTGCGGATCATGCCGGGCGAGAGCGTCGCGGCGGCGGTGGAGCACGTGCGCGCCGCGATCGACGACGAGGAGGTCCGCGTCGAGGTCGTCGAGGCCAACGAGCCGAGTCCGCTGTCGCCCACCACGGAGCCGGAGGCGCAGGGTGCCTTCGCCCTGCTCGAGCGGACCGTCGCCGCCGTCTTCCCCGACGCCGTCGTCACGCCCTACGTCATGATGGCCGGCACGGACAGCCGCACCTTCACCACGATCTGCCCCCGCGTGTACCGCTTCGCGCCGCTGCGGATGAGCAAGGAGCAGCGGGCGTCGATCCACTCCTACGACGAGCACGTGCACGTGGCGGCCTGGCTGGAGGGCGTCGACTGGTACGTGACACTCCTGAAGGGCCTGTGACATGACCGCGTCCGCCACGCTGCACCGCTCGCTCTGGTCCGTCGTCGGCTTCCTCGTGGCCGTGGAGGTCGTGAGCGGCGTCCTGCAGGGCTTCTACACGCCGATCTTCTCCGACATCGCCCGCCACCTCGGCATCCGCGACGCCGACGTCAACTGGTTCGAGGCCGCGCAGCTCGTGCTGTCGGCGCTCGCCGTGCCGCTGCTGGCCCGCCTCGGCGACCTCTGGGGCCACCGCAACGTGCTCCTGCTCTCGACCGCCGTCACGGCGCTCGGGTCGTGGGTGCTCGCGCTCGCGCCCGGGTTCTCGACCTTCCTCGTCGGGTGGGCGCTGCAGGGCGCCTACGTCGTGTGGCTGCCCGTCGAGGTCGCGATCATCCACCGTCGCACCGCCGGCCGGGCCGACCAGCACCGCACGACGCGGCGCGCCGCCGCGTTCCTGGTGGCCGCCCTCGAGACCGGCGTCATCGTCGGCGCGCTCACGTCGGGGGCGCTCGTCGAGGCGACGTCGATGACGGTGCTGCTGTGCCTCCCGGCCGTCGCGGTGACGGCGTGCCTGCTCGTCGTCTGGTTCGGGGTCGAGCGCGACCGCGGGCAGGCCACGGGCGGCTACGACTACGCGGGACTCGGCTGGCTCACGGTCACCCTCGGCCTGCTGATGGGCGGGCTCATTGCCATCCGCCTCCTCGGTGCCGGGTCAGCGGTGCCGTGGCTCCTGGTCGTGCTCTCCCTGGCGGCGCTCGTGGGACTGGTGCGGTTCGAGCGGGCGCTGGGGGAGCGGGCGGACGGCACGGTCGCTCCGTTGATCGACGTGCGGACGTTCGCCCTGCGCGCGCAGTGGCCCGTCCAGCTCGCGGCCTTCCTGTTCGGGATGTCGGTGCTCGGCGCGCAGATCCCGCTGTCGACGTTCGCGCGGACGGCCCCCGACGTCGCAGGCTTCGGCCTGGGCGCGTCCGCGGCGTTCGTCTCGACGCTCATCGGCGTCTACGTCGTGACGATGGTGGTCGGCGCGCTGTCGCTGCCGGTCCTCGCCCGCCTGCTCGGTCCGCGAGGTGCGATGGTCGTCGGCTGCACGCTCGTCGGCGTCGGGTACGCCCTGTTCCTCCCGCTGCACGACAGCGCCGGGCAGACGCTCACGAACATGGGCGTCGCCGGGGTCGGGTCGGGTCTCCTGGTGGCCGCGCTGCCGGCGGCCGCTGCGGCTGCGGCGCCCGCGCACGCGACCGGCTTCGCGACCGGCATGACCAACGCGACGAAGACGGTGGGCGGCGCGATCGCCTCGGCGGTGTTCGCCATCGCCCTCGCGTCCACCGGCTCGATCGACGACCCCGCCCTCGGGCACGCGCCGTTGTCGGGCTACCTGACGGTCTGGGCGGTGTGCTCGCTGTCGGCGCTCGCGGCCGCGGTGGTGCTGCTCGTCACCCGACGCGACGCCGCGGTGACACCCGGCTGAGGATCAGCGCGGTGTGAGGCGGCGGCGACGGCGTGCCCACGGAGCGAGGACGAGTGCCACCGCGGTCGCCCCCGCTGCACCGAGCAGCCACCACGCCAGCTGGTGGCGGGTCGCGTCGAGCGGATCACGCCCCGCGACCGTCGGGAGGATCTTGGTCTCCTGCGGCGCCGACGCCGCCTGGGCCGTGCCCGGTGCGGCGTTCGAGGTGCTCGTCATGGCGGCGACCGGCTGGATCGTGCCCCAGCCCCGCGTGTCGTCGCGCTGGTCCTCGACGGGCCGGTCCGCCGTGGCCAGCAGCCGGTTGACGACCTGGCGTGGCGAGTCGTCGGGGAAGCGTTGGACGAGCATCGCGGCGAGTGCGCTCACGTAGCCCGTCGCGTAGCTCGTGTACGGGTGGTCGAGGCCCACCAGGCAGTCCCCGTTGGACCGGAAGGCGGTGAGCACGTTGGCGCCGGGTGCGGCGACGTCGACGTGCGGTCCGTGCACGCTCCAGTCGTCGACGGCGCCCGCGGCGTTCGTCGCGGCGACCCCGACGACGCCGTCGAACCCGGCCGGGTACTGCACCTGGGTGAACGGGGCGTCCTCCTGCGTGTTGCCGGACGCCGCCACGACGATGGCACCGCTGCGCAGGGCCAGCTCCGTGGCGCGACGCAGGGCCGGGAGGTCCTTGTCGGAGGACCCGGTCGTAAGCGAGACGTTGATGACGTCGACGCCCTGCTGGGCGGCCCACCGGATGCCGGCGGCGACGTCGGCCGTCGTGCTGCCCTCGCCGAGCACGCGGACCGGCACGATCGTGGCCTCGGGCGCGGCGCCGATGAGCACCGACCCCGCCGCGCGGCGTGCGGCGATGATGCCGGCGAGGGCCGTCCCGTGCGCGTAGGGGTCCTCGGTGGCCCGCCCGCCGATGAACGAGCGGCCGGGCTCCACGCCGGAGCGCAGGTGCTGGTTGCGGGTGTCGACGCCGGTGTCGACCACGGCGACCCGGACGCCCTTGCCGGTGCCCTCGCGCCAGGCGTCGGGGAAGCCGGCGTCGCGGACGTTCGTCATGGCGGTCGGGTCGGACACGAGCTGGGTGCGGCCCACCTCGCAGCGTCCCTCCTGCGCGTTGGGGGGCTGGTCGACCGCGACGGCCGGCGCGAGCGGGGACAGGGTCGTCAGCAGCAGGGCCGCGCCGGCGACGACGTGCGGCAGGCGGAGCGTCACTGCTTCGCCCCGTCGGCGGCCTGCACCGCCGCGGCCAGCGAGAGCTCGGGGCCGCTGGCGAACAGCTCGACCCAGGCGCGGGGCGTCGCGATGGGCTCGACGGACTCGTAGCCGAGCGCCCGCAGCACGGTCGGCACCTGGTCCTTCGGGCCGATGGCGAACCGGGTCCCGCGGGAGTCGACGAGGAACGTGGTGTCGTTCGTGCTCGCCCGGGAGCGGGTGGTCGAGCGCACCAGGGCGCCCCGACCCTGCTCGACGCGCACCAGGCGCTGGGCGCCGGTGGCGCGCGCCTCGTCGCGGGTGGCCTCGGCCAGCACCGGCGTGCTGGTGGCGCCGTCCTCGCCGGCCACCAGCTGCAGGCACGGACGTCGGTCGTCGCTCTGGTCGGGCAGCTCGGTGGGCCAGTCGCCGGGCACGACGCCCGAGGCGCTCTGCGCCGGGACGGACTGCACGTCGCCGACGTCGGCCTGCTGCTCCGGGAGCCTGCTCGTGGCCGTGTAGACGGCGTAGGCGAAGTCGCTGAGCTGCACCAGGCCGCGGCGGCCGAGCACGTAGCCCGTGCCGTCGACGGAGACGGGGGTGCCGACGACGTCGAGACCGGCGACCCCGGTGCTCCCGCTGAAGCGGCTGCCCGAACCGGGCACGCTCAGCGGGGCGAGCGACGTCCCCTCGGGCACCAGCTGCAGCCATGCGTCCGACGCCGGGAACGGGTCGTCCTGCCCGACGCCGACACCCCGCAGCACCGACTGGCCGAGCCGGCCCTCCGGCACGGCGTAGCGGCGCGAGCCCGAGACGAGCCAGAGCCGGTCCTTCGTGTCGCGGGCGAGCAGCGAGTCCTGGCTCGAGCGCCGCGTCCCCGGGGTGTCGCTGACGTCGACCGTGAGGCCGCCCTGCTCGTTCGTGCACGCGCTCCACCGGTCCTGGACGAGCAGCGAGGCCGGGGTCAGGTAGTCGGGCGCCCCCGGGATGCCGACGGGCTGCGACTTCGGCTCGTCGACGAGCACGTCGTCGGGGACGTAGGAGACCTTCACCTGGTCCTGGCCCGCCAGCGCGAGCCGGGCCGAGGTGATGTTGATGACGGGGAACAGCGTGCCCTCGTACTGCACGAACCGTGAGCCGCTGTCCTTCGCGATGACCAGGCCGTTCTCGCGCCAGCCGTCGCCGACGGCGGGCTTGAGCACGCCGGCCACGGCGGCACCGGCCACCAGCAGGGCCGCCAGCACGATGCCGCCGGCGAGCGTGCGCCCGTAGCGGACGGGTTCGACCTCCCGTCCGCCCGGGGCACCGCTCAGGAACGCCGTGACCAGGCGACGGCGGTTGAAGGAGTGCGCCTCGACCAGGTCACGCTTGCTCGCCATCCGTCAGACGAGACGGTGGCGGGCCGAGTACGGCCGACGCAGCAGGACGCCGCCGATCAGCAGGAACGCGGCACCGAGCGCGGCGAGCAGGTTCAGGCCGTCCTCGACACCCGTGGCGGGAAGCTCCTCGCCAAGGGGCGTGGCCGCGGCGCCGGAGCCCGACGCGACGAGCCCGCCGAGGGAGGAGTCGAGACCGCTCAGGCCCTGCGGCACGGAGTTGCCGAGGCCCGGGGCTACGGCGCCGCCGTCGGAGACGTTGCCGCCGCCGTTGCCGGCTCCACCGCCGCTGCCGTTCCCGCCACCGTTGCCACCGCCGTTGCCGCCACCGGGCGTCGGGATGGTGGGCGTGGGCGTGGTGGGCTGCGGGGTCGTCGGCTCCGGGTCGGGCGTGGGGATGGTCGGCTCGGGCGTCGTCGGCTCCGGGTCCGGCGTCGGGATCGTGGGCACCGGGATCGTGGGCACCGGGATCGTCGGCTCCGGGTCGGGGTCGAGGATCGGGAAGCAGTCGGGGTCGAGCGGGTTCACGAGCAGGTCGCAGTCGCCGTCGGCGAGGGCTGCCGCGTCCGCCGCGGCGGCGCGGGCACCCGCGTCGGCCGTGGTGTCGGTGTCGGCGGCGAACGCCAGCTGGGGCAGCGAGAAGGACAGCAGGACGGCGCCCACGGTGAGGGCGGCCCCGGAGGTGGCCTGGCGCAGCTTCATGAGGTGTCTCCTTGGTAGTTCAGGACCGGACGGCGGCGACGATGCCGACCGCGATGACGAGGAGTGGCAGGAGGGCGACGAGTGACGCGAGCTCGACCACCTCGACGAGACGGCCGCGGACGACCGACTCCTCGGAGCGGACGAGCGTGGCGACGAGGGTGGCCGCAGCAGCGACGACGAGGACGATGACGAGGGCCAGGCGCCACTCGGGCTGGAGCACCAGCACGCTGAGCGCGACGGCGAGCAGCCCGGCGCCGGCGCCGGCGAGCCCGACACCGACCTCGGTGCCGGAGCGCAGCTGGCGGGTGCGGGCGAGCAGGACGACGCTGACGCACACGGTGGCCAGCGCGCCGGTGACCCCGAGGGTGACGGCGAGGGGCGCGACGAGCAGGAGCAGCACGCCGATGGAGGCGGTCAGCGCCAGGAAGATGCTGTGCCCGGTGGAGGCGCTGGACCGCACCTGCTCGATCGAGACCTCGTCGGGGTCCTCGACCTCCACGGTCGGGTCCTGCGGCTGGGCGGCCGAGCCGCCGACGAGCGTCAGCGACAGCGCGGGCAGCAGGCTGGAGAGCACGGTCAGCACGGCGAGGAGCGTCAGGTACGCCTCGGGGGCGCCGATGTCGGTGGACGCGGCGATCGAGCTGGTCAGGGCGACCAGTCCGCCGACGACGAGGCCGGGCGCGAGCAGCACGCGCCGCTCGACGGTGCCGACGAGGGCCAGGGCGGCAGCCACGGCCGCACCGCCACCGGCGGCGGCGAGCGGCCAGCCGAGGAGGGCGGGCTCGTCGAGCGCCGTGAAGCCGCCCACGGCCGCGAACACGGTCGCGCTCCAGCCCAGGACGAGCGCGACCTCGGGCTCGCCCTCCAGCCGGGCGAGCACGATGGCGGCGGTGACGAGCACGAGCGCGACCACGCCGGCGAGGGCGCCGGCGACCACGCTCGGACGCTCCAGGGCGATGGTCAGGGCGCCGAGGGCGAGCAGCGCGGTGGCCGCGACGAGTGCCGTGCGTCGGGCCGCCGTCGGCGCCCAGGGCGAGGTCGTGGACTCGACGACGTCGGCCATGGCCTCGACGACGTCGTCGTACACGCGGCGACGTCCGTCAGGTGCCGGGGCGAGCACGAGCACCGCGCCGTCGTGCACGTGCTGGAACGTCAGGCCGCTCGTGGACGACAGCTCGCGTCCGTCGCTCAGGTGCAGCACGAAGCCGCGGTGCGACGTCGTCGGGTCGAGGGCGCCGAGCGTGCGGGCGATCTCCGGCACGAGCTCGGCCACCGGGACGGCGGACGGCAGGGCGAGGTCGGCGCTGCGCTCGTCGGTGCGCACCGTGACCCGGACCAGGCCGGTGGGTCCGGCCTCGGTCGTGGTCATGGACGACTCCGGGGGCGCTGCGGGTGCATGGTCTCGGCTCTCGTGCGGTCGGTCGGACAGGAGTTCCCGCCAGGCCGCGGGTGCGACCTGGCGGGGAGGAGGAGGTGGGTCAGCCGCCGAAGGAGGCGCGGTTGGCGTTCTCGGCGCGGCGGTAGTCGGCTGCGGAGTCCGAGACGGCGGTGCCGGTCTGGGCGAGGGTGGCGTTGAGGTCGTTGATGGCCTGGTCCCACTTGGCCTTCGCGGACTGGTAGGCGGCGGATGCCTCGCCGGTCCAGTCGGCCTTGAGGGGGGCGAGCTCGGACTCGAGGCGGTCGAGTCGTCCGCGCAGGGCGGAGACGGCGGCGGAGATCTCGCCGGAGATGCCGTCGAGGCCGCCGAAGTTGACGGCGAGGCGTCCGGTGCTGCTCATGGGGTGCTCCTAGCTCTTCGGATGTCGGGTGGTCTCAGCCGCCGAGGCGGGAGGAGATCTGGGAGTAGGTGTCGACCTGGACGTCGTCGGTCTGGGTGTAGGTGACGTCGGCGCCGGTGAGGTTGGCCTCGAAGTCGTTGAGGGCGCGGACGATCTTGTCGGTCTCGGTGTTCCAGACGGTGATGAGGTTGGTGAACCCGGCGGCTCCGCCGCCTTCCCAGGCGCCCTTGGTGGAGAGGCGTTGGGGCATGGAGTTGACCTCGCGGGTCAGGTCGCCGTGGGCGCTGCGGACCATCTCGGCGGCGCGGGTGATCGCGCCTTCTTCGCGGCTGAGCTCGCTCATCGTTCGTCCTCCAGGTCTCCCGTGGGTCACGGTCGTGCCACGGGCTCGTCGAAGCTGGTGGCAAAAGACTAGGTCACCTGGTTCGATTCGACTAGTCAGAACGGGGGGAACGTCCCACAAAGCGGTCGTGGAGGTGTGTGACGCTCGTCGCCGTCCCCGTGCCGTAGCCTTCCGCGCCGCGGACCGTGTGGTCCGTCGACGTCAGGACAGCACGCCGGGTGACGTCTCGTCGTCGTCCAGCCACTGGTCGTCGTCGAACGCGAGGTGGTCCTGCGTGGGCTCGTCGTCCTCGTCGCGACGTCGGCCCTGCCCGCCGGCCCCGGTGCCGGACCGTGCGGCGTTGCCGCCCCGACCCGTGGGGCCGGTGCCGTTGCCGCGGCCGGACCCGCCGGCGCCCTGACCGGCGCGCGACCCGCTGCCCTGCGCCGGTCGGGTGCCCGCGCGGCTGCCCGTGCCCGGAGCCGAGCGGGACGCCTGGGAACCACCAGCACGGCCGGCCTGGCTGCTGGGCGATGCTCCGGCGCGCCCGGCCTGCGCACCTGGGCGTGCGCCTGCCTGCCCAGCCTGACTGGCCGGGTTGGCGACGCGCGCGGTGGACTGCGACGACGACCCGAGGGTCGAGCCCTTGGCCATGCCAGCCGTCCGACCGGACCCGGCACCGGCGGACGAGGCGCCCTTGGCGGCACCGGCGGCCTTGGCCAGGATGCCCTTGCCTGCGCCCAGCAGGCCCGCGGCGCCTGCGGCGCCGCCGACCCCGCCGGCTCCCATGCCGCCGGCCTGCCCGAGCGAGGAGCCGCCGTCGGTGAGTCCGGTGTCGAGGTCGGTCAGGCCGTCGCCGTCGGCGCCGCCGCGGCCGTCACCGTCGCCGGTGCTGCCGTTCTTGACGGGGGCGACGAGCGTGGGGTTCGTGCCGCGTGGGCCGCGGCCGATCGTCGCGGCCGAGGCCATCGCGCTGACCGCGGTCGTGCCGCCGACGACCGGCGTGCCGGACAGTCCGGAGCCCGATCCGCCCGGGTTGCGCGAGCCGGTGCTGGTGTCGTCGACGTCCGTCTGGTCGACCGCGGGCGCGGCCGTCGCCAGCATCTTCTGGGCGGCAGCGAGGCCGGCGTCGAGTCGGGTGAGGGCGGCGGCGGCGTCGTTCTCGCGCCGTTCCACGGAGGTGGCGTGGCTCGAGGCGGCGCTGTCGTGCTCGCTCTTGGCCGTGTTGTAGGCCTCGATGTCGGCGTCGCTCGCGTCGGCGCCGGGTCGGGTGGGGCTCGCGCCCGGGGCGGGGGAGATCTCGGGCAGGTTCTGCAGGTCCGAGCGGGCGGTCGAGAGGGCCTCGGCGCCGGCGCGCATCCCGGCGGCGGTCTGCTCGAGCTTGGTCTGCATCCGCTCGATCGTCTGCAGCTTCTGCGTGAACGCGGCATCCGCGGCCTCGGCGTCGGAGCCCTGCGTCCACGTCTCGCGGGCCCGCTGCTGAGCCGTGACGAGCTCGGTGCGCAGCGCGTCGAGCTTCGTCTTGGCGGCATCCCAGTCGATGGCCTTGCCGGTGAGGGCGCCGGGGATGGCGCTCTCCACCTGTCGCAGCTTGATCTCGTTCGGTCCCATGGTCAGGCCTCCTCGGACGGGCGGTGGTGGCGGCGGGCGACGACGATCCCTGCGGTGACGAGCACCAGCACGGCGACGCCACCGAGGACCCAGGGAAGGGGGCCGGCGCCCTCGTCGGCAGCGGCGGCGTCGGTGGTGTCGGCCGCCGCAGGGCTCGCGGTGGTCTCGGCGGACGGCGCGGGATCGTCGGAATCGCCGTAGACGGAGAGCGGGTAGGTCTTGACGGCGGCCTCCACCCCGCGCGTCAAGGGATTCTCGTCGGGCCAGCCGGTCGGGTCCCTCTCGAGCATGTTGCGCACCGAGAGGAGGCCGAAGCCGTTCGGTCGCTCCCACCCGAAGTAGTCGGCGTCTCCGGAACGGCCGGTGCTGTGGATCAGCTGCTGGACGAGCTGGTTGCCGGTGGCGTCGGGGTACTTCTGCTTCACCAGCGCAAGCGCTCCGGCGGTGATGGCCGTGGCAGGCGACGTACCCGTGCGGGGGTAGGCGGGGGTCCAGACGGCCCCACGCTTCTCGGTGCTGGAGGCGCCGGCGGGAACCTCGACCCCCGGTGCGGTGATCGCGAGCGTGGCGGAGAGGTCGTCGCGCTGCCCGGGCTGCTCCGACCACGCCTTGGCGTTCCGGTCGGCCGCGCCCACGGCCACCGCGCCGGGAGAGGCTGCCGGGTAGCGCACGCCGCGGTCGCCAGCCGACCCGGCTCCGGCAACGACGACGGCACCGTTCCTCGTGACCTCCTCGACGGCGTCGTCATAGACCGAGTTGTCGGAGTCGGCGAGCGAGACGCTGATGATGTCGGCGCCGTCGAGGCCCGCCTGCCGTATCAGCCCGCCCCAGTTGCTGAGGTCGTCCTCGTACGGATCACGCGACGCCTGGTAGAAGGTGACCTCGGCGTCCGGGGCCACACCGGTGACACCACCGTTGCCCTGACCGGCGACGAGCACGGTCATGGCCGTGCCGTGGTTGGCAGCCCCGGCACCGGGCGCGGACACGGACTTCCTGCCGGTGATCGAGCGCCCGAGGCGGATGTTCGCTCCTCGCAGCTCAGGAACGGTGAGGTCGATGGAGCCGTCGATGATGGCGACCTTGACGCCCTTGCCGGTGTACTCCCGGTGGACCTCGTCCAGACGGAGCGCGGAGTACCACCAGGCGTCGTCGGGCTGGTACCGCGCGAGCGAGGCCTGCGCTGTCGACGGCGCCAGGAGAGCGACGACGAGGACCAGCAGCGCCGCGAGTCGTCCCGGGCCTCGACTCATTGGTAGGCCTGCTCGCCCTGGTCGCCGTCGATGGTCTGGACGGTGTCGGTCGACGTCGCGAGGTCGCCGCCGAGCTGCTCGACGACGTCCTGCAGAGGTTCGGAGGCCGTGTCCGCCAGGGCGTCGAGGTCGACGTCCACGGCGTCGGGGTCGAGGAGGTCGGTCCCCTGGTCGGCGAGCGCGTTGTTGAAGGAGTCGGTCGTCGTCGACGCGCTGCCCGCGAAGCGGGTCGCGATGGAGGCCATCGCGCCCTGCACGCCGTCGTCGGTGTCGGCGTAGTTGTCGGCCGCCGTCGTGAGCGCGAGGCCGAACTCGTCCATCTCCTGCTGGAGGGCGCCGAGCGTCGTCGCGAAGACGGTCGCCACGCTGTCGTGGTGCTGGGCGAGCGCCTGCGCGGCCGGGTACTGGCCGTACATGGACGCCTCGCCCTTCGTGCCCTCGACGGTCTGCCGAGCCGCGAGAGCGTCGGCGGCCAGCTCGGAGGTGTTCTTGCCGACCTGGCGCAGTCCCTCGATGTCGAGCTCGACGGCGCTGCCGCCGCCGGACCCGTCCGGCGTGCCCATCAGCCGCCGAAGGAGGCGCGGTTGGCGTTCTCGGCGCGGCGGTAGTCGGCTGCGGAGTCCGAGACGGCGGTGCCGGTCTGGGCGAGGGTGGCGTTGAGGTCGTTGATGGCCTGGTCCCACTTGGCCTTCGCGGACTGGTAGGCGGCGGATGCCTCGCCGGTCCAGTCGGCCTTGAGGGGGGCGAGCTCGGACTCGAGGCGGTCGAGTCGTCCGCGCAGGGCGGAGACGGCGGCGGAGATCTCGCCGGAGATGCCGTCGAGGCCGCCGAAGTTGACGGCGAGGCGTCCGGTGCTGCTCATGGGGTGCTCCTAGCTCTTCGGATGTCGGGTGGTCTCAGCCGCCGAGGCGGGAGGAGATCTGGGAGTAGGTGTCGACCTGGACGTCGTCGGTCTGGGTGTAGGTGACGTCGGCGCCGGTGAGGTTGGCCTCGAAGTCGTTGAGGGCGCGGACGATCTTGTCGGTCTCGGTGTTCCAGACGGTGATGAGGTTGGTGAACCCGGCGGCTCCGCCGCCTTCCCAGGCGCCCTTGGTGGAGAGGCGTTGGGGCATGGAGTTGACCTCGCGGGTCAGGTCGCCGTGGGCGCTGCGGACCATCTCGGCGGCGCGGGTGATCGCGCCTTCTTCGCGGCTGAGCTCGCTCATCGTTCGTCCTCCAGGTCTCCCGTGGGTCACGGTCGTGCCACGGGCTCGTCGAAGCTG
Source organism: Aeromicrobium sp. EU05-FHT14F07 (assembly GCF_058790455.1). Classification (NCBI taxonomy): domain Bacteria; kingdom Bacillati; phylum Actinomycetota; class Actinomycetes; order Propionibacteriales; family Nocardioidaceae; genus Aeromicrobium; species Aeromicrobium sp. EU05-FHT14F07. Next base: position 5,687 of record NZ_JBYTCR010000010.1, on the reverse strand, counting down.
GTACGACCAGACTAGGACATCTGGTCAGTTCTGACTATCCCGTTCGAGGAGTCCTGGCGACCGCCGCGCGCGACGCGGCGCCAGGGGGCGTCAGGACGACGTGAGGACGCGCATCCAGTCGAACAGGCCGCTGACCAGCGGAAACGCGCCGACGACGGCGACGAAGGCGAGCCCCTCGGCGATCTCGGCGCTGCGCGACCACCACACGGACGTCCAGCCCCGGCCGGCCGAGCGGGCCACGAGCGCCAGGACCAGGCCGAGCAGGACGGCCGCGGTCGCCCCGGCGACGCGGGCGTCGTCGCCCACCTCGAGCAGCAGCGACGCGGCCGTGGCCAGGAGGAGGGCGGTGCCGGTGGTGCGCTGCCAGCGGCGGGCCTGCGTGGCGCGCAGGGTGCGGCCGCTGAGCACCAGGGCGGCGCCGGTGGCCGCGCAGACGAGGGTCGCGCCGACGTCGCGGGCCCCGTCGGTCGGGGCCAGGAGCAGCCACGCCCCGCTGGCCGCGACCAGGAGGGAGCACACGACCGTGGCCGCGCCGACGAGGCGCAGCGCCCGCAGGGCGACCGCCCGCACGTCGTCCTCGCGGACGACGCCGCGGAAGGAGCGCCGCGGCTGCTCCCGCGCGGTCCAGGCGGTGACGGCGAGCCGCTGCAGGTCCACGAGCACGTGGTCCGGGACGTCGACCACGAACGACGGCAGGAGCCGCGCGCCCAGGACCGCGGCCAGCAGGACGAGGGCGGCGAGGGTCGTCGTCGACCAGTCCGACAGCAGCGACACGGTCGCGAGGAGCGCGACACCGATGCCGGCGACGAGCTGGACCGCGAGCTCCTCGTCCGCGACGCCGGGCACCGCCGCGCGCAGGGCGGCGCTGCCGCACGCCACGGCGAGGCCGGCCACCGTGACCGCCAGGGTCGTCCCGCCGGGCTGGCTCGCCGGGAGCTGCAGCACGACGGCCGCGGCCAGGAGCAGCGGCACCACGGCGAGCCACGCACGGTCGTGCGCACCGGCCGGCACGCGCAGGCCGACGATGCCGGCCACGGCGAGGACGACGAGGGCGAGGGCACCGGAGGCGGCGTCGGCGGCCGCGCCACCGGTGGTCGCGCCCGCCGTGGCGGCGAGCAGGCCGGCCACCGCCACCGCGCCCGGAGCCAGCCGGGCGATCACGGCGCCTGTCGCGGTCCGCTCGGTGGGCGGGGCGAGGACGACCGGTGCGGTGTGCTGGGCGGTGGAGGAGGCCCGTCGGCTGCGCGACCCCCGACCCGTGGGGGCGGTGCTGACGGGTGCGGCGTCGGCGTCGACCGCGACCAGCAGGTCGCCGTGCTCGAGGCGCGCGGCGTGCACCGAGGTGGTCGGGTCGAGAGCACGTCCCGTGGCGGTGCTCAGCAGCACCGGACCGCTGCCCGTCTGGTCGCGGAAGCCCGCCGCCACGGCCCCGACGTCGGCCCACCGGGGCACGGCGAGGTCGACCCGTCCCGCGTCTCCGACGACGCTCAGCCGGATCGTGGCCAGCGCGGTGCTCTCGCTCATGCGACCCCCTTCGGGGACAGTGTGACCGATCAACGGCCCGTCCGTGGGGTCGGGCGCGGCTACGATCGTCCGGCGGGGGCGCCGTGCCCCTCCTCGAGACCCACCCAGGAGGTCGTGTGGCCACCACGCTGCAGCGCGGACGACGAGTCGAGCCGCCCCGGGTCCCGGAAGGTGCCCTGGAGCTCGACCCGCCCCCGGAGCTGGCGCCGCACGAGGGCATCGGCGGCGCGCTCATGATGGCCCTGCCCATGCTGGCCAGCGTCGGCTCGATCGTCTTCGTGGCCTCCAGCGGCGGCGGCGCGCGCGGCTTCATCGCCGCGGGCATGTTCCTCCTCGCGACCCTCGGCTTCGTGGCCGTCAGCGTCGAGCGTCAGCTCAAGCAGCGTCGGACGCAGGTCGGCGGATCGCGCCGGGAGTACCTGCAGTACCTGTCCACGGTGCGGGCCCGCGTCCGCGCGGCGGCCGACGCCCAGCGCGACGGCCTCACGTGGCTGCACCCCTCGCCCTCCGCGCTCGCCGCCGTGGCCGAGGAGGGCAGCCGCGTGTGGGAGCGTCCCGCCGACGACCCGCATGCCCTCCACGTCCGGTACGGCACGTCGACCCAGCCGCTCGCGCTGGAGCTCGTGCCGCCCACCACGACGTCGATCGACCAGGTCGACCCCGTGTGCGCGTCCGCGCTGCACCGCCTGCTCTCCGTGCACCGCGCGCAGCCTGACCTGCCCGCCGCCATCGACCTGTCGGCGTTCAGCCGCGTGGAGCTGCTGGGCTCCGTCGAGCACGTCCGCGCACTCGCCCGGTCGCTCGTCTGCGAGGCCACCGCGTTCCACGCGCCACAGGGTCTGGTCGTCGCGGTGCTGGCCGACGACGAGGCGGCCCGCGACTGGGACTGGGTCAAGTGGCTGCCGCACGCGCACAGCGAGCGCGAGAGCGACGCGGTCGGTCCCGCCCGCATGATCGCGTCCTCGCTCGACGACCTCGCCGCGATGCTGCCGCAGGAGGTCGTCGACCGGCCGCGCTTCGGTGCCGACCAGCCGGTCGAGGGGCCGCACGTCCTGCTCGTGGTCGACGGTCCTGCGCTGCCGCCCGGCAACCACCTGGTGCCGGAGGAGGGCGTCCACGGCATGACGGTGCTGGAGCTGCCCGAGGCGTGGGGCGAGCTCGAGGACCCGACCCGGCTGCGGCTCGAGCTCGTCCAGGCCGAGCGCGGCCTGGTCGGCGTCACCGCCTGGCGGCGCCACGACGAGCCCGTCAAGGGCCACGCCGACCAGCTCGACCGCGAGAGCGCGGAGGCCTTCGCGCGGCGTCTCGCTCCGCTCGCGAGCACCGAGGGGCCGGTCCGTGAGGACGCCACCTCGAGCACCCCCGACCTGACCGACCTGCTCGGGCTCGGCGACGTCCGCACGCTCGACGTCGCCGACGGCTGGCGGTCCCGGCCGGCCCGCGACCAGCTGCGCGTCCCGATCGGCGTCGGGCCCACGGGCGCGCCGGTGCACCTCGACCTGAAGGAGTCCGCGCAGCAGGGAATGGGCCCGCACGGCCTGGTCATCGGCGCGACGGGCTCGGGCAAGTCCGAGCTGCTGCGCACGCTCGTGCTCGGGCTCGCGCTCACGCACTCCAGCGAGCAGCTCAACATGGTCCTCGTCGACTTCAAGGGCGGTGCGACGTTCGCCGGGCTCACCGACATGCCGCACGTCGCGGCGGTGATTACGAACCTGGAGGAGGAGCTTGACCTCGTCGACCGCATGCAGGACGCGATCTCCGGCGAGATGGTCCGCCGCCAGGAGCTCCTGCGCCGAGCAGGCAACTACGCCTCGCTGCGGGACTACGAGAAGGCGCGTGCCGCCGGCGAGCCGCTCGACCCGCTGCCGTCGCTGTTCATCGTCGTCGACGAGTTCAGCGAGATGCTCGCCGCGAAGCCGGAGTTCATCGACCTCTTCGTCGCCATCGGTCGCCTCGGCCGGTCGCTCGGCATCCACCTGCTGCTCGCCTCGCAGCGGCTGGAGGAGGGCCGCCTGCGCGGACTGGAGAGCCACCTGTCCTACCGGATCGGTCTGCGCACGTTCTCCGCCGCGGAGTCGCGGACGGTCCTCGGCGTCCCCGACGCCTACGAGCTGCCGTCGGTGCCGGGCCTGGGGTACCTGAAGGCCGACGGCGAGATGGTCCGGTTCAAGGCCGCGTACGTGTCCGGCCCACCGCCGCGGCGCGCCAGCATCGGCGAGGACGAGTCGCGCTCGCAGGCGCGTGCGATCCTGCCGTTCACCGCCTCGCACGTGCTCGCGCCGACCGACCTGGCGCCCGTCGACGACGGGCCCTCGCCCGCGCCGGTGCCCACGTCGACGTCGGCGGCCTCGGTGCTCGACATCGCCGTGGACGCCATGCACGGCCGCGGCCCGCTGGCGCACCAGGTGTGGTTGCCGCCGCTCGACGTGCCCGACACGCTCGACGGGCTCCTCGGCGACCTCGCACCCACCGACGGCGGTGGCATGCTGTCGACGGCCTGGCGTGCGCACGGCGGTCTGCGGGTCCCGATCGGCACCGTCGACCGGCCGCGCGAGCAGCGTCGCGACCAGCTCGTCATCGACCTCTCGGGCGCGGGCGGACACGCCGCCGTCGTCGGCGGTCCGCGCAGCGGCAAGAGCACGCTGCTGCGCACGATCGTCGCCAGCATCGCGCTGTCGTCGTCGCCGCGTGACAGCCAGGTGTACGTGCTCGACTTCGGCGGCGGCACCTTCGCCGGTCTCACCGACTTGCCGCACGTCTCGGGCGTGGCCACGCGGGCCGAGCCCGACGTCGTGCGTCGCGTGCACGCGGAGGTCAGCGGCATCATCGACCGTCGCGAGGCGTACTTCCGCCGCCACGGCATCGACTCGGTCGAGACCTACCGGGCCCGTCGGCGCGAGGGCCAGGCCGACGACGGCTACGGCGACGTGTACCTCGTCGTCGACGGCTGGGGCACGTTGCGCTCGGACTTCGACATGCTCGAGATGGAGCTGCAGTCGCTCGCACAGCGCGGTCTGACCTTCGGCGTGCACGTGCTCGCGTCGGCGGGTCGTTGGGGCGACTTCCGGGCCGCCATGCGCGACGTCTTCGGCACGCGGCTGGAGCTGCGCCTCGGCGACCCGACGGACTCCGAGGTCGACCGCAAGGTCGCGCAGCTCGTGCCCGCGGAGCGCCCCGGCCGCGGTCTCGTGTCGACGAAGCACCACTTCCTCGCGGCGCTGCCACGGCTCGACGGCCGCGGCGAGGCGCGCGACCTCGGTCCCGCCGTCGTCGACCTGGTCACCCGCGTCAGGGACTCCTGGGGCGAGGGCGGACCGAAGCTGCGCCTGCTGCCGGACCGGATCTCGTTGGACCGCGTCCGCGAGCTGGCGAGGGTCGGCGAGGGCGACCGCCGGGTGCTCGTCGGCGTCGACGAGCGCGACCTGGCGCCCGTCGGCCTCGACCTGGACGCCGAGCCGCACGCGCTGCTCTACGGCGACGGCCGCTCCGGCAAGAGCGCGTTCCTGCGTGCCTACGCCCGCGAGGTCATGCGCACGCGCGGCCCGCGCGAGGCTCAGCTGGTGGTTGTCGACTACCGGCGCTCGTTGCTCGGCGAGGTGCCGGACGAGTGGCGGATGGAGTACGTGTCGAGCGCGGCGCAGCTCGAGCCGGTCGTCAACGGCCTGGCGCAGTTCCTGCAGGGCCGGATCCCCGGTCCCGATGTCACGGCCGAGCAGCTGCGCGAGCGGTCTTGGTGGAGCGGGCCGGAGGCGTTCGTCCTCGTCGACGACTACGACCTGGTGGCACCCCAGTCCCAGTCGCCGCTCGCCCCGCTCGTGCCGCTGCTGGCGCAGGCGCGCGACGTGGGGCTGCACGTCGTGGTCGCACGGCGGGCCGGCGGTGCGGCGCGCGCGGCCTACGACCCGGTGCTGCAGACCCTGCGCGACCTGGCCCAGCCCGGTCTGCTGCTGTCCGGTCCTCCGGAGGAGGGCCCGCTCATCGGCGGGGCGCGGCCGAAGCCGGCCCAGCCGGGGCGGGCCCAGCTCGTCACCCGCGACCGCGGCCTCGAGATCGTCCAGCTGGCCTGGGCCGACCCCACCGCCTAGCTGTAACCGGCCATGAGGTTGGTGCCTGGTCGTTGACGTGGAGAGAGCCTCCGGGGTGAGGTGTGGATTGTCTAGATT
>NZ_JBYTCR010000009.1:54576-141397 GCF_058790455.1 Aeromicrobium sp. EU05-FHT14F07 | reverse complement strand
TTGTCCTCCTCGTCCCATTTGTTGTTTTTCTCCACACCCGGATCCCGTTCAGCGTGGCGAGGCTCCACCGACGGCACGCGCGAACGCAGAATCGTGCGCCCAGCACGCGCAAAGGAAGAATCGTGCGTCGCCCACGAGCCCAGACCGGACCCCGCGACCCGAAGCCGCCCCGGACCCGCTGCCGGTCGAGGCCCTTTCGGAGGCCACCCCCAGCGCCAGCCGAGGCAGCGCACCAGCAAGGTCACGACGACCACAGGCAGCGCACCAGCAAGGTCACGACGACCGCAGGCTGCGCACCAGCAAGGTCACGACCACCGCAGGCAACGCACCAGCAAGGTCACGACGATTGCAGGCTGCGCACCAGCAAGGTCACGACCCCGCAGCCAACGGATGAAGGCCCGACGCCGACTCAGCTCAGCTCGCGGACCAGATGGACGACGGGGAAGGGGCGGCCGAAGGCGTCGGTGGTGTGGGTGCGGAGGGTGCGGAAGCCGTGCGACGTGTAGAAGCCGAGGCCGTGCGCGTTGCCGGCGTAGACCTCGACGCTCGTGGGGCCGACGTGGTCGAGCAGGAGGGTGCCGATGCCCGTGCCGTGCACCTCGGGCTCGACGTAGAGCAGCTCCAGGTGCGTGCCTCGGCATCCGGCGAGGCCGAGGGGGCGGCCGGCGCGCTCGGCCACCCAGACGTCCATCGACGGCAGCAGTGCGTCGCGCAGATAGGGGTGGGCGTCGGTGAAGTCGTGGTCGGCCATGAAGCCGTGGCTGGTGCGCGCCGCCCGCTCCCAGAGGTCGGTCAGCTCGTCGAGGTCGCGCTCGCGGGCCAGCCTGATGGTCACGTCGTCCAGGTCGCTCACGCGCCCCACACCTCCTCGACCAGCCGGACGACCTGGTCGCGGGAGAGACCGGCGCGGCGCGCGTCCGCGACCACGCGCTCGACCGCCGCGCGGGTGGCGCCGTCGGGGGCGACCGGGGCCGTCACGAAGGTGCCGCGCCGACCCTGGGTCTCGACGACGCCGTCGGTCTCCAGCTCGCGGTAGGCCCGGGCGACGGTGTTGACGGCCAGCCCGAGGTCGGCGGCCAGCGCACGCACGGTCGGCAGCCGGTGCCCCGCGGGCAGCGAGCCGTCGGCGGCCGCCGCAGCCACCTGGCGCCGCACCTGCTCGAACGGCGGCTCCTGCGAGGCATGGTCCACCACGACGTCGATCACCCCGCCACCCTGCCAGCCGTCGCCGCCGGGCGCGAGCCCCCCTGTCGGTTCGTGCGCCGTCCGCCCGTCTCGTCGTCGCTCCGGTCCGTCATCGCGGCGCTGTCGGGCCCGCCGACTAGGCTGGACCGGTCATGACGTCGCCCTTTCCCGTGCCCGCAGGTGCCCGCCCCTCGTCGTCCTCGGACGACTCCGACCCGAGCCCGACGTCGGGGGCCCGTCCGCGCCGCGCGGCACGGTCCGACACGCTCCTCGAGGGGCTCAACGACGCCCAGCGGGCCGCGGTCTCGCACGAGCCGGGACCGGTCCTGGTGGTCGCGGGAGCCGGGTCGGGCAAGACGCGGGTGCTCACGCGCCGGATCGCCTGGCTGATCTCCGCCCGCGGTGCCCACCCGGGCTCGATCCTGGCGATCACGTTCACCAACAAGGCGGCGGCCGAGATGCGCGAGCGCGTCGCCGAGCTCGTCGGCGGCCCGTCGCGCGCCATGTGGGTGAGCACCTTCCACTCCTCGTGCGTGCGCATCCTGCGGCGCGAGGCCAACCGGTTCGGCTACACGTCCACGTTCAGCATCTACGACGCCGCCGACTCCCGGCGGCTGATGACGCTGGTGTGCAAGGACATGGGTCTGGACCCGAAGCAGGTCAACCCCCGCGCCGTGCTCCACTGGGTGTCCAACCTCAAGAACGAGCTGGTCGACCACGAGTCGGCCGGTGGCCGTGCCACCAACGGCACCGAGGAGCTCTACGCCGAGGCCTACCGCCTGTACCAGCAGCGGCTCCGGGCGGCCAACGCCATGGACTTCGACGACCTCATCATGCAGACCGTCCACCTGTTCCAGGCCTTCCCCGACGTCCGCGAGACCTACCGGCGACGCTTCCGTCACGTGCTCGTCGACGAGTACCAGGACACCAACCACGCCCAGTACGCGCTCGTGCGGGAGCTGTGCGACCCCGAGACGGACCCCGACCTCGACCTCATGGTCGTCGGCGACTCCGACCAGTCGATCTACGCCTTCCGTGGCGCGAACATCCGCAACATCCTCGAGTTCGAGCAGGACTACCCGGCAGCGTCCACCGTCCTGCTGGAGCAGAACTACCGCTCGACGCAGACGATCCTCAACGCGGCCAACGCGGTCATCAGCCGCAACGAGGGCCGCAAGGACAAGAAGCTGTGGTCCGCCGCAGGTGACGGCGAGCGGATCGTCGGCTACGTCGGCGACGACGAGCGCGACGAGGCGCAGTTCATCGCCGACGAGGTCGACCGGCTCACCGACGCCGGCGACGCCAAGCCGTCCGACGTCGCCGTCTTCTACCGCACCAACGCGCAGTCCCGCGTGTTCGAGGAGGTCTTCATCCGCGTCGGGCTGCCGTACCGCGTGGTCGGGGGCGTGCGCTTCTACGAGCGCAAGGAGATCAAGGACGCCCTCGCCTACGTGCGCGCGCTGGTCAACCCGCGCGACGCCGTGTCGCTGCGACGCATCGTCAACGAGCCGAAGCGGGGCATCGGCGACGGTGCACAGGCTGCCGTCGAGCGGTTCGCCGCACGCGAGCAGATCTCCTTCTGGGACGCCCTGCAGCGCGCGGAGGAGGCCGGCGACCTCGCCCCCCGCTCCCTGAAGGCCGTGCAGACGTTCGCCGCCACGATGGCCGAGCTGCGCGAGCTCGCGCTCTCCGGGGAGCCCGCCGACGTCGTGCTCGAGGCGGCCCTCACGCGCAGCGGGTACCTCTCCGCGCTCGAGGACAGCAAGGACCCGCAGGACGAGACCCGGGTCGAGAACCTCGCCGAGCTCGTCGCCGTCGCCCGCGAGTACGTCGTGAACGCGTCCACCGTCTCCGACGAGGAGAGCGGTCGCGAGGAGGCCGACCTGACGAGCGGATCGCTGGAGGCGTTCCTCGAGCAGGTCGCGCTCGTCGCCGACGCCGACTCGATCCCCGACGAGGGCGACGGCATGGTCACGCTCATGACCCTGCACACCGCCAAGGGCCTGGAGTTCCCGGTCGTCTTCCTGACCGGTCTCGAGGACGGCGTCTTCCCCCACCTGCGGGCGCTGGGTGACGCGAGCGAGCTGCAGGAGGAGCGCCGCCTCGCCTACGTCGGCATCACGCGCGCCCGGGAGCGGCTCTACGTCACGCGCGCCATGAGCCGTGCCGCGTGGGGCGCCCCGTCCTACAACCCCGCGTCGCGGTTCCTCGACGAGATCCCCGCGTACCTGCTCGACTGGCGCCGCGAGGGGCAGTCGCCGACGGCCTGGACCCGGGCGCCCTCCATCGGCTCCGGTGGTGCCTCCGGCGGAGGCGGCCGCGGTCAGGCGTTCACGGCCAAGGCGGCCGCGGCACGGTCGCAGCGCAAGCGTGCGGTGCCGTCGCTGACCCCGGGCGACCGGGTCACGCACGACAGCTTCGGCCTCGGCACCGTCGTCGCGCTCGACGGGCAGGGCGACAACGCGGTCGCCAGCGTCGACTTCGGGTCGCAGGGGGTCAAGCGTCTGCTGCTGCGCTACGCACCCGTCGAGAAGCTGTAGCCGCCGCGACGCACGGACGCCCCCGGCCGGTGGCCGGGGGCGTCGTCGGGTCGGGGTGGGGCTACGGCGTGACGCCGTGCTCGCGCAGGGCGATCTCCGGGTCGATCGGCTCGCCGCCGCCGGGTCGCACCTCGAGGTGCAGGTGGGGGCCGGTCACGTTGCCGGTCGAACCCGTGTAGCCGATCGTCTGGCCGGCGCGCACACGCTCGCCGGGCGTGGCGACGATGCGGCTCTGGTGGCAGTACCAGATCTCGGTGCCGTCGTCGAGGGTGACGACGGTGCGGTTGCCGTAGGCGCCCGCGTAGCTCGTGTCGGTGACCGTGCCGGCGGCGACCGAGACGATCGTCGAGCCCGACGGGCCCGCGAAGTCGAGGCCGGTGTGCACGCGCGCCCACAGCGAGCTGGACTGGCCGAACCGGGCGGTGAGCGCGTAGCCGGTGACCGGCAGCACCCACTGGTTCGACTTGTACTCGTCGGCGACGTTCTGCGCCTTGTCGCGCAGCTCGCCGTCGACCTTGAGCTTCTGAGACGCCTGCTGCTCGGTCTGGCGCGCGAGGGTGGCCTCGTCGATCTCGGGCGTCACGTCGACGCCCTGCGCGCCGGTGTAGCTCGCCGAGATCGTCTGGTAGCCGGAGTCGAGCGACCCCTGGTCGGCGCGCGGCGACAACGCTGCTGCGCCGATGCCGGCCATCACCAGGGCGACGGCTCCCGCGGCAGCCGGCGTGAAGCGCAGGCTGGTCTTGCGACGGCGGGGCCGGACAGCCGCCCGACGGCCGCCGACGGAGTCGCGCGGCGTCTGCTGCCTGACGTCGAGTCGACGTTTGGGCGCAGGTGATGACACGCAGAAACCTCCAGCGATGCACGGGCGGGACCTGTCGAGTCTAGAGGACAGAAGGTCATGGTCAAGGAGGAACCGGGACACCCGCACGGTCGTCCCCGTCGTTCCGGGCGTGTCGCGGGGGCGGTTGTGAGCAGGAACACCGCCGTGCGGGACGATCTCGGGGTGCCGATCCCCCGTGTCGTGGTGGCCGACCTGTCCGGTGCCGCCGAGGAGCGTGCGCTGCGCCGCGCCCGTGAGGTGAGCGCGGACGGCGAGGAGGTCGTCTACCTCGGTGCCAGCCAGCCGGTGGCGACCGCCTGGGTGGTGCGCGCGGAGGACGCCGGACGCGTGCTCGTGGTCGCCGACGACGCGGCGGAGCAGGCGTTGCGGGCCGCGCTCGCCGAGCTCGGGATCGACGACGTCGCGCTCGAGGTGCTGCCGCCGGACTGAGACGCGAGGCGGTGGCGTGGCCGCCGTCACGCTCCCCGGTGTGACGCACCCCGCCGCCCGTTTGCCTCCCACAGCGGCTAGAGTCCCGAGAGGCTCTGACCTACCTCAGAGGACCCTGGACGAACCAAGGACGGTCATCACCGTGGATCTGATGGAATACCAGGCGAAGGAGCTCTTCGCCAAGCACGGCGTCGCGACGACGCTCGGCAAGGTCGTCACGACCGCCGACGAGGCCAAGGCCGCCGCCGAGGAGCTCGGCGGCGTCACCGTGATCAAGGCGCAGGTCAAGGCCGGCGGCCGCGGCAAGGCGGGCGGCGTGAAGATCGCCAAGACCGCCGACGAGGCCTACGAGCACGCGTCGAACATCCTCGGCATGGAGATCAAGGGCCTGACGGTCAACCGCGTGCTCGTCACGCCGGCCACGCCCCCGGTCGAGGAGTACTACTTCTCCTTCCTGCTGGACCGGTCGAACCGCAGCTACCTGTGCATCGCGAGCGTCGAGGGTGGTGTGGAGATCGAGGAGGTCGCCAAGACCAACCCCGAGGCCGTCCGCCAGATCCCGATCGACGCCGGTGCCGGCGTCGACGAGGCCAAGGCCCGCGCGATCGTCGAGGAGGCCAAGTTCCCGGCCGAGCTCGCCGACCAGGCCGTCGCCATGGTGCAGTCGCTCTGGAAGGTCTTCGTCGAGGAGGACGCCACCCTCGTCGAGGTCAACCCGCTCGCCCGTCTCGAGGGCGACAAGCTCGAGGCCCTCGACGGCAAGGTGTCGCTGGACGACAACGCCTCCGAGGTGCGCCACGCCGAGCACGAGGAGTTCGTCATCCACGAGGAGGCGGACCCGCTCGAGGCCAAGGCCAAGGAGAAGGGCCTCAACTACGTCAAGCTCGACGGCGAGGTCGGCATCATCGGCAACGGCGCGGGCCTGGTCATGAGCACCCTCGACGTCGTCGCGTACGCCGGCGAGAAGCACGGCTCGGTCAAGCCGGCCAACTTCCTCGACATCGGTGGCGGCGCCTCGGCGCAGGTCATGGCCGACGGTCTCGACGTCATCCTCGGCGACCCGCAGGTCAAGAGCGTGTTCGTCAACGTCTTCGGCGGCATCACGTCGTGCGACGCGGTCGCGAACGGCATCAAGGGCGCGCTCGAGCTGCTCGGCGACAACGCCACCAAGCCGCTCGTGGTCCGTCTCGACGGCAACAACGTCGACGAGGGTCGCGCCATCCTGGACGAGCTGGACCACCCGCTCGTCACCCAGGTGGACACGATGGACGGAGCGGCCGACAAGGCCGCCGAGCTGGCGAACGGCTGAAGGGGCTGACATGTCGATCTTCCTGACCAAGGACTCCAAGGTCATCGTCCAGGGCATCACCGGCGGCGAGGGCTCCAAGCACACCGCCCGCATGCTGGCGGCCGGCACCAACGTCGTGGGCGGCGTCAACGCCCGCAAGGCCGGCACGACCGTCACCCACACCGACGCCTCCGGCGCCGAGGTGGAGCTGCCCGTCTTCGGCTCGGTCTCCGAGGCCATCGAGAAGACGGGCGCCGACGTGTCCGTCGCGTTCGTCCCGCCGGCGTTCACCAAGGACGCCGTGATCGAGGCCATCGACGCCGAGATCGGTCTGCTCGTCATCATCACCGAGGGCGTGCCGGTCCAGGACTCCGCCGAGTTCTGGGCCTACGCCCAGGGTAAGAAGACGCGCATCATCGGCCCGAACTGCCCCGGCATCATCACGCCGGGTGAGGCGCTGGCCGGCATCACGCCCGCCAACATCGCCGGCAAGGGCCCGATCGGCCTGGTGTCGAAGTCGGGCACGCTGACCTACCAGATGATGTTCGAGCTGCGCGACTTCGGCTTCTCGACCGCCATCGGCATCGGTGGCGACCCGATCATCGGCACCACGCACATCGACGCGCTCGAGGCCTTCGAGAACGACCCCGAGACGAAGGCGATCGTCATGATCGGCGAGATCGGTGGCGACGCGGAGGAGAAGGCGGCCGCCTACATCCAGGCGAACGTCACCAAGCCGGTCGTCGGCTACGTGGCCGGCTTCACCGCGCCCGAGGGCAAGACGATGGGCCACGCCGGCGCCATCGTCTCCGACGGCGCGGGCACGGCGCAGGGCAAGAAGGAGGCCCTCGAGGCCGCCGGCGTCAAGGTCGGCAAGACGCCGTCCGAGACCGCCGCCCTGATGCGCGAGATCCTCAACGGCTGACGCTCGCGTCCGCCATGCCCGGGCCCCGACCTCCTCGTGAGGTCGGGGCCCGGGCACGTTGCGGGGCGTCGAGGAGGCACGGGTGCGCCGGCATCCCGCTCGGGACGGAGCGGCTCAGCGGTCCTCGGCGTAGGCGAGGCGCTCACCGGCGCGGCGCACGAGCGACTCCCAGGCCCGCTGGTCGACGTCGTAGTCGCCGACCGGCGTCATGGTGACCTGGGCGACGGCCTTGCCGCGGCGCACGACCCCCGTGCGGATCACCTGACGCTTGCCGTCGGAGACCTCCGCGCTGATCCGCCAGGAGCGGCCCGAGAACCCGTCGCCCTTGATCGTGCTGCGCTGGCCGACCTTGGCCGAGAGGTTCTCGTCGGGGCAGTCGTCGATGTCCTGCGCGATGTCGTCGGCGAGGCTGCGAGCCTGGCCGTCCTCGTCGTAGGTGCCGACCGTCTCGGTCACGCCGAACTCGGCGGGGACGCCCACGGCGTCGGGGATGACGAACACGCGCGACGCGGTGCTGTCCAGGCCCTTGCGACGGAAGCTGGCGTCGCCGCACTGCGTGGCTGCCGGGTTGTTCCGGGTCTGCAGCGGCTTGGTGCCCGACCAGACCTTGTCGATGTCGGCCACCGGCGGCAGGTCGACCGTGTCGAGGAACCCGGGTGCGCCCGACGTCTTGGGCGGCAGGGCGTCGACGACCTCGATGTCGTCGCTGCAGCGACCGCCGCTGTCGCGGCAGACCCGCTGGATCGAGGCGTTGAGGGTGGTGGCGAAGGCGTCGATGTCCGGCCCGGCGTCGCCGGTCCGCTCGTGCACGAGCGTGCTCGTGACGCGGCCGGAGTGGGCGAGCCCGACGGTGAAGACCTTCTGCGGTGACCGGTGCGAGCGCAGTCGCAGGATCTGGAAGTCGCCGAACGGGCGCTTGACCACGAACGACCCGACGAGCTGGACCCTCGGGTGGCTGCAGCCGGCGTACCAGCCGAGCGTCGTCTCGTACGCCTTCGCCGCGGCGGCGTCGTTGCGCGAGACCTCGATGGACTCCGCCACGCGGTCGTCGTCGCCACCGCTCGCCGTGAACGTGCGGACGAAGACGCGCAGCGGGTCGGGGTCGGCGTAGCGCTGCGGCGGGCAGGTCGCGTAGGGGGTGGTGTTGGTCGGGTCCTCGTCGGTGCCCTCGGAGGCCCAGCGGCGGGTGACGTCGATGCCAGCCACCTGGCGGGTGGTCAGGAGGTTGTCGGCGGTGATCTCGCGGGCCTCGAGGACGAGGTCGGGTCGCTCGGCGCCCAGTTTCTCGCGGTACGGCAGCTCGGTCTGCGTCGCGAGCGCGTCGCCGTCGGTCGCCACCAGGCCGCCGGCGAGGACCGCCAGCACGGCCGCGGCCACCAGCAGCACCGTGTTGCGCTGGCCGCCGCGGCGCGCGGTCGCACGCACCTCGTCGGCAGCGGGCATGCTCAGCTGACCGGTGACCGACCCGAGCGCCTTCAGCCGGGTCTCGAGCTCCTCGAGGGAGAGCCCCAGCCGTCGTTCGAGGCCGTCGAGCGCGGTCGTGACGACCTCGATGCCCTCCTCGGCCCCGACCCCCACCTCGCGCGAGGCCTGGTCGAGGTCGGTGTCGCCGAGCGTCAGGAGCACGATCAGCCGGCGGTCGTCGACGGGGAGGTCGTGCAGCGCGTCGAGCAGCGCGGTGTCGGCGTCCTCCTCGTGGCGACGACGCAGCGGGTGGGTGCCGCGGCTGACCGCCGTGAGCTTCCACGCCTCCGTCCGCACGTAGGCGAGCGGGTCGCGCTGACGGATCTTCGTCCAGTTGCGCCAGGCCCGGCGGTACGCGTCGACCGTCGCCTCCTGGGCCACCTGACGGTCGCCGGACATGGCGTACACGGCACGCAGGCAGGTGGCGGAGGTGGCCTCGTAGAAGCTCGTGAACTCGTCGGCGCGGGTCATCGAGCTGCCTCCTCGGGGATGTCGGCGTGGCTGGTCGGAACGTCATGACCTTACCGGGAGGATGGTCGGGTGAACTCGACCGTCACGACCCCGCCCCTGCGCCCAGGTGTGCTCACTGCCGGGGTCTCGGCGCTCGTCGCGCTCGTCGTCGGGTCCGGCGTGGCCCTCCTCGCCGGGGTCGGGGTGGTGTCGGCGCTGCGCACCGGCGCCCGGTCCTGGCTCGTGCTGCAGGGTGCGGGGATCGAGCTGCAGGGCACGACGCTGGGCCTCGTGCCGCTCGGCGGCGTGCTGCTCTGCGGTGCTCTGACGGCGCGGGTCGCGCGAGCGATGACCCCGGCCCCGGTCGACTCCCCGGGGGCGTTCGCGGCCACCGTGGCCGGCACCAGCGGCGTGCTGGCCGCCGTCCTCGCCAGCGTCTCGAGCACGCCCGACATCGTCGTCAACCCGGCCCGCGCGGCGGCGGCGGTCTTCGTCGTGAGCGGGGTGTCGGCGGCGCTGGGTGCGACGATGCACCACGGACGAGCCGGTGACCTCTGGCCCGCGCCGTGGCGTCGTCCGGAGGTGCGCGGAGCGGTCGTCGCCGGTGCACGCGGCGCCGCCGTGCTGCTGGCCGCCGCGGGCGTCGTGGTGGTGACGCTGCTGGTGCGCCACGTCGAGCGCGCCGGACAGCTGTGGGCGCTGCTCGACCCGGGCGCTGCCGGCACGCCCGCGCTGGCCGCGATCTGCCTGCTCGCGGTGCCGACCATGGTCGCCTGGACCGCGTCGGTGCTCCTCGGCCCCGGCTTCGTGCTGGGGACGCAGACGTCCGTCGACCTCGCCGGCGCGCAGCTCGGCCCCGTCCCGGGGCTGCCGGTGCTGGCCGCGCTGCCGTCGCCCGGGACCTTCGACGACTGGGTAGTCGTGCTGGGACTCGTCCCGGTGCTCGCCGGTCTCGTCGCCGGCTGGACCGTGCGCGCCGGTGCCGAGGCGCCCTTCGGGCTGTCCGACCGACCGGTGCTGGGGCGCAGCCTGCTCGGCCTCGCCGCGGGCGCGGCCGGTGGCGTGGTCGTCGGCGTGCTGGTCGGTGCGTCCGGCGGCGCGGTCGGCCCTGGGCGGCTGGCCGACGCCGGGCCGCCCGCCCTGACGCCCCTGCTGGTCGCCGTCCCCGCGATGGCCGTGGGCGGTGCGCTCGGCGCCCTCGCGGCGCACTATCGTGACGCCCGTGCCCTCCGCCCCGAGCCCGAGCCCGACGCCGACGCGCGCCCGTCTCGTCGTCCTCGTCTCCGGCTCCGGCACCAACCTCCAGGCGCTGATCGACGCGACGGCTGACCCGGCCTACGGGGCCGAGGTCGTCGCCGTCGGTGCCGACCGCGACGGCATCGAGGGGCTGGCGCGGGCCGAGCGGGCCGCGATCCCGACGTTCGTCGTGAGGCTCGCGGACCACCCGGACCGGGAGGCCTGGGACGTCGCCCTCACCGAGCAGGTGGCGGCGCACGAGCCCGACCTGGTCGTCCTCGCCGGCTTCATGAAGCTGGCCGGCCCGCACTTCCTCGGGCG
Organism: Aeromicrobium sp. EU05-FHT14F07; assembly: GCF_058790455.1. NCBI lineage: Bacteria > Bacillati > Actinomycetota > Actinomycetes > Propionibacteriales > Nocardioidaceae > Aeromicrobium > Aeromicrobium sp. EU05-FHT14F07. The sequence continues at coordinate 130,718 of NZ_JBYTCR010000009.1, read as the reverse complement.
CTTCGGGGGGCGGACGCTGAACACCCACCCCGCCCTGTCGCCGTCCTTCCCGGGCATGCACGGGCCCCGCGACGCGCTGGAGTACGGCGTGAAGATCACCGGCGCGACCCTGTTCGTCGTCGACGCCGGCGTCGACACCGGCCCGATCGTCGCCCAGGTGGCGGTGCCGGTGCTGCCCGACGACGACGTCGCCTCCCTCCACGAACGCATCAAGACCAGCGAGCGCCGCATGCTCGTCGACTCCGTCGGCGAGCTGGCCCGGCGCGGCTTCACCCTGACCGACCGCACCCTCACGCTCGGAGACCCCGCATGAGCACACGACCGATCCAGCGCGCCCTCGTCTCGGTGTACGACAAGACCGGTCTGGAGGACCTGGCCCGGGCGCTGCACGCGGCCGGCGTCTCCCTCGTCTCGACGGGCTCGACGGCCCGGACCATCGAGGCCGCCGGCGTGCCGGTGACGCCCGTGGAGGAGGTGACCGGCTTCCCCGAGTGCCTCGACGGTCGCGTGAAGACGCTCCACCCGCGCGTGCACGCGGGGATCCTCGCCGACACGAGGCTCGAGGACCACGTGGCGCAGCTCTCCGAGCTCGGCGTCGAGCCGTTCGACCTCGTCGTGGTCAACCTCTACCCGTTCCGCGAGACGGTCGCCTCGGGTGCGACCCCCGACGAGTGCGTGGAGCAGATCGACATCGGCGGCCCGTCGATGGTGCGGGCGGCCGCGAAGAACCACCCGAGCGTCGCCATCGTGACGTCGCCCGACGCGTACGGCGACGTCGAGGCCGCGCTGGCGGCCGGCGGCTTCACGCTGGAGCAGCGTCGCCGGCTCGCCGCCCAGGCGTTCGCGCACACGGCCGCGTACGACGTGGCCGTCGCCGAGTGGTTCGCCGCCGGTGGCGCGGGGGAGGGCTCGGCCGACGGTGACTGGCCTGCCTTCGCGGGCACGGCGCTGCAGCGCCAGGCCGTCCTGCGCTACGGGGAGAACCCGCACCAGGGCGCGGCGCTGTACAGCGACGGCACCGGGGGGCTGGCCGCCGCCGAGCAGCTGCACGGCAAGGAGATGAGCTACAACAACTACGTCGACACCGACGCAGCGCGCCGCGCCGCCTACGACCACGACGCGCCCGCGGTGGCGATCATCAAGCACGCCAACCCGTGCGGCATCGCCGTCGGCGCCGACGTGGCCGAGGCCCACGCCCGTGCGCACGCCTGCGACCCGGTCTCGGCGTTCGGTGGCGTCATCGCCACCAACCGGCCCGTCTCGGTCGCGATGGCCGAGCAGGTCGCCGAGGTCTTCACCGAGGTCGTCGTCGCACCCGACTACGAGCCGGGCGCCGTCGAGGTGCTCCAGGGCAAGAAGAACATCCGCATCCTGCGTGCCGAGGGTGCCGACCGCGCCACGCACGAGGTGCGCGAGATCTCCGGCGGTGCGCTCGCCCAGCAGCGCGACCTGGTCGACGCGCCGGGTGACGACGTGTCCGGCTGGACGCTCGTCGCCGGGGAGCCGGCCGACGAGGCCACGCTCGCCGACCTCGCCTTCGCCTGGACCGCCGTGCGCGCGGTCAAGTCGAACGCCATCCTGCTGGCCCACGACGGCGCGTCCGTCGGCATCGGCATGGGTCAGGTCAACCGGGTCGACTCCTGCCGTCTGGCCGTCGAGCGGGCCGGCGAGGACCGTGCCCGCGGCTCCGTGGCGGCCTCGGACGCCTTCTTCCCGTTCGCCGACGGGCCGCAGATCCTCATCGACGCCGGGGTGCGGGCCATCGTCCAGCCCGGCGGCTCGGTGCGCGACGACGAGACCATCGCGGCGGCGCAGGCCGCGGGCGTCACGATGTACGTCACCGGGACCCGGCACTTCTTCCACTGAGTCCACGCGCGACGGCTCACGGGAACGTGCTGGAGGATCCTCGACGGGGTCGTGAAAGGGTCGGCCCATGGACGACGTGAGCGTGCGGAACGCCACCACGGACGACGTGACCGACCTCCTGGAGTTCTGGTCCCGAGCGGGCGAGAACGGGTCCCGGCCGGACGACCGTCCTGACCTCGTGCACGCCCTGATCCGGCACGACCCTGAGGCGGTCCTGGTCGCCGAGGCGGACGGGCGGGTCGTCGCCACGGTCATCGGCGGGTGGGACGGCTGGCGCGCCAACCTGTACCGCCTCGCCGTCGACCCCGGGTGGCGCGGTCGCGGCCTCGGTCGTCGCATGCTGGCCCTCGCCGAGGAGCGTCTCCGACGGCTCGGGGCCGAGCGCTTCTGCGCCATGGTCCTCGACGACAACGAGGAGGGCCGTGGCCTGTGGCGCGCGTGCGGCTACGCGCCGCAGGACGACTGGAGCAGGTGGGTCAAGCAGGCTCGCTGACCCGCCTGCCGCGACTCGTGCACCGTCACGCGGCGCCGCGGTGGATCAGCCACCTGGACGGCGCCCAGGACGTGGCAGATCCACCGCTCGGCACCTGCGGACGCAGGACCGTCGTCAGGCCTGCTGCGGCAGCGCGCGTCGCACGAGCTCGACCACGTGGGACTGCAGCAGCAAGAGCACTCCGTCGAGGCCGATCTCGCGATCGGCGGCGGCCACGAGCGCCCCGGAGTAGAGCAGGCTGGCGCCCCGGGTGACCTCCACCGGGTCGGGCACGCCGGTGGCGGCGAGGATCGCGACCTGGTTGCCGAAGCAGGCGTCGCGCATGGCGTGGACGGCCTCCAGCAGGTGCGGTCGGGCGAGCGCCGCCAGGTAGACGTTGAGGTAGTGCGACGGTCGGTCGGGGGAGAGGGTGCGCATCGGGGCGATGAACCGGTCCGCGGCCTCCTCGGCCGAGAGGCTCGTCCCGGCCTCGGGCACGAGCGCGGCCCACTCGTCGGTCCAGTGGGTCAGCGCCTCCCCGAACATGACGTCGACCAGCTGGTCGATCGAGGCGAAGTAGTACGAGACCGTCGCGAGCGGGACCTGCGCGGCCTCGCTGACGGATCGGTGGGTGACGGCCTTCGTGCCGCCCTCCTCGAAGAGCTTCGCGGCGGCGGCGACGAGCTGCTCGCGTCGCACTCGGCTCCGCTCCTGGCTCAGACGTGCGCGGCCTCCGGATAGTGCCTCAGGCATGGTCCTCTGTCTCTCACGTGCGGGGCCCCCTGGTGAACTTGCTCAGCGTAGTCAAGACTTCAACTTCTCGCTGACGATCTGGGCAACACCGTCGGGGCCGGCCAGCTCGGCCGCCACGAGGCCGCGGATCGCCCAGTCCAGCTGGGCCGCCTCCTCCTGCTCGGAGTACAGACGTGCCTGACGCCGCATGGCCGTGCCGACGATGAGGGTGAGCACCGTCGGTGCCAGCCTGGACGTGTCGGTGACACCGAGGATCGAGAGCCAGAGCGCGATGAGGCCCTCGAGGTCGCGGAGCGCGTCGCCGGCCTCCTCGCGCAGGGCGGGATCGTGGGTGGAGGCCAGGTAGATCGACAGCTCGACCGCCGCAGCCTCCGGACCGCGCACCGCGAACACGGCCTCGAAGGTCGGGGCGACCGAGTCGAGGTCGACGTTCTCGGGCGGCGTCTCGAGCCCGGCGAGCGAGGCCAGCGTGCTGCGCCAGCGTGCGATGTGCTCGCGGAGCGCCTCGCGGAGGAGGTCCTCGATGGAGGCGAAGTAGTAGGTGGTGGTGGCCGGCGGAAGTCCGGCGCGGCGAGCCACGGCGCGGTGCGTCACCGCCCGGGCGCCACCCTCGGCGAAGAGCGAGATGGCTGCCGTCAGCAGCTCGTCCCTCCGCAGTCGACTGCGCTCCTGCGACAGCTGCGCACGCGTCGTCATGTCCACCTCTCCACGTCGCGTCCCGTGACGCGAGTCCGAATCACCGCGACGTCGTCCGTCGTCGGGGCCTCCCCGTGGCCGAGTGTAGGGGGCCTGCGGGCGCCGGGCCTCCTGTCGCCGCGGGCCTGTCGCGTGACAGACTCGACGTCGTGACGGCGCAGATCCTGGACGGCAAGGCGGTGGCCGCGGCCATCAAGACGGAGCTCACCGGTCGCGTCGCGGCCCTGCGCGAGCGCGGGCTGGTCCCGGGCCTCGGCACGATCCTCGTCGGCGACGACCCGGGCAGCCGGTGGTACGTCGACGCGAAGCACCGCGACTGCGCGGAGATCGGCATCGAGTCGATCCGGGTCGACCTGCCGGCCACGGCCACGCAGGCCGAGGTCGAGGCGGCCGTCGACCGGCTCAACGCCGATCCTGCCTGCACCCTCTACATCGTCCAGCTGCCGCTGCCCCGTGGCATCGACGAGAACGCCGTGATCGGGCGCATCGACCCGGCCAAGGACGCCGACGGCCTGCACCCGACGAACCTCGGCTGGCTCGTGCTCGGCGAGCCGGCGCCGCTGCCGTGCACGCCGCGCGGCATCGTCGAGCTGCTGCGCCGCCACGACGTGCAGATCGCCGGTGCGCACGTCGTGGTCGTCGGTCGAGGCATCACCGTCGGCCGGCCCATGGGGCTCCTGCTCACCCGCCGGAGCGAGAACGCGACCGTCACGCTCTGCCACACCGGCACGCGCGACCTGGCGGCCGAGGTGAGACGGGCCGACATCGTCATCGCCGCGGCGGGCGTCCCGGGCATCATCACGCCCGACATGGTCAAGCCCGGCGCAGCCCTGCTCGACGTCGGCGTGAGCCGTGACGACGCCGGCAAGATCGTCGGCGACCTGCACCCGGGCGTCCACGACGTCGCCGGCTGGGTCGCCCCGAACCCGGGCGGGGTCGGTCCGATGACGCGCGCGATGCTCCTGAGCAACGTGGTGGACGAGGCCGAGAAGCGCGTCGCGGACGCCCCGTGAGCCCGGTCGTCCCGCGGAGCCGCGGGTCGCAGATCTACCTCTGCCTGCTCGTCGGCGTCGCCGTCGGGCTGGGCCTGGTGGGCCTGGGGCACTGGCGCGTCGGTCTGCTCGTCGTCGGTGTCACCTTCGCGCTCGGCGGTGTCGCCCGCGCGGTGGTGCCGCAGGACCACGTCGGCATGCTGCGGGTGCGGGGGCGCACCTTCGACATCGTCTGGCTGACGCTGCTCGGCGTGAGCCTGGCGGTCCTGGCGCTCGTCGTGCCTCCGGGCCCGCCGGCCTGACCTGTGTCGGTCGCCGTGACGCGAGTGCGTGCGTCGCCGCGCGCGGCGGTCCGCGGGGGCCTACCGTGGGGCGATGAAGCACGTCGTCGGGCGCGGCCCGGTCCGGTCCCTGGTCCTCGTGACGGTCCTGTCGCTCGGCGGCACCGCGCTCGCGACGTCGGCGGCGTCCGCCCTCGGACGTGACGTCCCGGACCCGTCCGAGCCCGCGGTCGAGGCGACGTCGACGACGAGCCCCACGCCCAGTCCCGGCCCGACCGTCTCGCCGACGCCGAGCGCGAGCCCCAGTCCGAGCCCCAGCCCGACGGCGTCGCCGACACCCACCGCGTCGCCCACGCCGAAGCCGACCGCCACCCCCAAGCCGACGCCGAAGCCCCAGCCGACACCGAAGCTCATCACGCGCAGCGCCGTCCTCGGCACGACCGTGCAGGGGCGCACGATCATGGGGTACTACCGCGGCTGGTCGCACACGACGCAGCGGCGCACGCTCGTCGTGCTCGGACAGATGCACGGCGACGAGAAGGCCGGCCTGCAGACCGCCGACTGGGTCCGCCGCAACGTCAAGCCCACGAAGGGCAGCGAGATCTGGGTCATCCCGACGATGAACCCCGACGGCAACGCCCGCGGCACCCGCACCAACGCCCGCGGTGTCGACCTCAACCGCAACTGGGGCACGAGCGGCTACCGGTCGAGCGGCAAGGGCTCCCGCACCTGGGGTGGTCCGCGTGCGGCGAGCGAGCGCGAGACGAAGGCCGTCGCGGCGTTCCTGCGTCGCAAGCGTCCCGACTACATCGCGTCGGTCCACCAGCCGTTCGGCGTCGTGGTGCGCACCGGCAAGGACCGAGGGTGGGAGCGACGACTCGCCGACGCGCTCGGCCTGCCCATCCGCGAGGTCGGCGTCGGGACGCCGTCCGGCCTCACCAGCCCCACGCTCACCGGCTGGTACAACCGCTACTACGGTCGCCACGGCACGGCGACGACGCTGGAGTACCGGGCGTCGGTCACCAGCGCCTACGCCGGACGCCGGGCCGGTCTGGCCATCACCGGCGCCGCCCGGGTCCGGGCGCGGCTGGGCTGAGCAGTTCCTCGCCGCCGAGGGGGAGGGGGCGGTGTCGCGGGCTCAGACGAGACCGAGCGCCGTCACCGCGTCGCGCTCCTCGACGAGCTCGGCCGCCGTCGCGTCCATCCGGGACCGGCTGAACTCGTCGATCTCGAGGTCCTGCACGATCGACCAGTCGCCGTCGCGCGTCGTGACGGGGTACGAGTACACGAGACCCTCGGGGATGCCGTAGGAGCCGTCCGAGCGCACCGCCATCGACACCCAGTCGCCGTCGGGGGAGCCCTGCAGCCAGTCGCGGGCCGCGTCGATCGTCGCCGACGCCGCGCTCGCCGCCGATGACGCGCCGCGCGCCTCGATGATCGCCGCGCCGCGCTTGGCGACCGTCGGGATGAAGACGTCTTCGATCCACGCCTGGTCGTCCACGACCTCGGCCGCGTTGCGGCCACCGATCTCGGCGTGGAAGAGGTCGGGGTACTGGGTGGCCGAGTGGTTGCCCCAGATGGTCATGCGCCGGATGTCGGCCACCGCGCTGCCGGTCCTGGCGGCCAGCTGGCTGATGGCCCGGTTGTGGTCGAGCCGGGTGAGCGCGCTGAACCGCTCCGCCGGGATGTCGGGCGCGTTGCTCAGCGCGATCAGCGCGTTCGTGTTCGCCGGGTTGCCGGTGACCCCGACCCGCACGTCGTCGGCCGCGACGTCGTTGAGGGCCCGGCCCTGCGCCGTGAAGATCGCGCCGTTCGCCTCGAGGAGGTCGCCGCGCTCCATCCCCTTCGTCCGGGGGCGGGCGCCGACGAGCAGGGCCAGGTTCACCCCGTCGAAGACCTCGCGCGGGTCGTCGCCGATCTCGACCGAGTGCAGCGTGGGGAACGCGCAGTCGTCCAGCTCCATCACGACGCCCTCCAGGGCCTTCAGGGCGGGCGTGATCTCGAGCAGCCGCAGCTGCACCGGAGTGTCGGGTCCGAGCAGGTCGCCGGAGGCGAGGCGGAAGAGCAGGCTGTAGCCGATCTGGCCGGCGGCGCCGGTGACGGCGACCTTGACGGGGCTGGTCACGTCGGGGTGCTCCTTGTGGGAGGAAGGGTCGGGCGGGGTCTGTGACGAACGTAACGCAGCGGCCCACCCGCGCGCACGCGGGCGGGCCGCTGCCGGCCGACGGTCCTCGGTCAGCCGGCGTGCGTCCGCGTCTCCACGAGCGCGTTCGCCACGAGCTCCTTGGCCTGGTCGTCCTCGCCGCCCGGGTTGTCGCCTCCCAGGCCCGCGCGCACGAGCTCCTCGATCTGCTTCGCGGTCGCCTCGTCGACGTGACGCCAGTAGTCGAGGGCGCGCTCCAGCACCTCGCCGGTCACGCCGCCGAGCAGGTGCCCGGCGACCGTCTCGACGAAGCGCTCGCGCTGGGCGTCGTCCCAGACCTCGCGCACGAGCGCACCGGCCTGGCTGAAGTCGTCGTCGTCCGGGCGCAGCGTGTACGCCTGACGGATCATCGGCCCGTCGGCCTCCCACCCGTCCTCGACCACTCCCACCTCATCGCTGTAGCCGCGACCCTCGCTGTTCGGGGCGTACACCGGCTGGTCGCCGCTGTGGTCGTACGCCATCGGTCCGTCGAACGTGTACGTGTTGTGGTGCTGCACGTTCTTCGGCCGGTTCACCGGCAGCTGGTGGTAGTTCGGGCCGATGCGGTAGCGCTGGGTGTCGGAGTAGGAGAAGACGCGGCCCAGCAGCATCTTGTCCGGGCTGAAGCCGATGCCGGGTACGACGGCCGACGGCTCGAACGCCGCCTGCTCGATCTCGGCGAAGAAGTTCTCCGGGTTCCGGTCCAGCGTCATCGTGCCCACCTCGACGAGGGGGTAGTCCTCGTGCGGCCACACCTTCGTGAGGTCGAACGGGTTGAGCCGGTAGGTCCTCGCGTCCTCGTACGGCATCAGCTGGACCGACAGCCGCCACGACGGGAAGTCGCCGCGCTCGATCGACTCGAACAGGTCGCGTCGGTGGAAGTCGGCGTCGTGGCCCGCGATGCGGTCGGCGTCCTCACCGGTCAGTCCCTGCACGCCCTGCTGGCTGTGGAAGTGGTACTTGACCCAGTGCTTGTCGCCGGCAGCGTTGATCCACAGGAACGTGTGCGAGCCGTAGCCGTTCATGTGCCGGTACGAGCGCGGGATGCCCCGGTCGCCCATCAGGTAGGTCACCTGGTGCGCCGACTCCGGGTTCAGCGACCAGAAGTCCCACTGCATGTGGTTGTCGCGCAGGCCGTTCGCGCCACGCCGCTTCTGGCTGCGGATGAAGTGCTGGAACTTCATCGTGTCGCGCACGAAGAAGACCGGCGTGTTGTTGCCGACGAGGTTGTAGTTGCCCTCCGTCGTGTAGAACTTCAGCGCGAACCCGCGCGGGTCGCGCCACGTGTCCGGCGAGCCGTGCTCACCCGCCACGGTCGAGAACCGCGCGAGCATCTCCGTCTCGACGCCCGGCTGGAACAGCGCCGCCTTCGTGTAGGCCGACACGTCCTCGGTCGTCACGAACGTGCCGAACGCGCCGGAACCCTTCGCGTGCACGTTGCGCTCCGGCACCCGCTCCCGGTTGAAGTGCGCCATCTGCTCCAGCAGGTGCCGGTCGTGCAGCAGGATCGGGCCGTCCGCGCCGAGCGTCAGGCTGTTGCGGTCCGAGACGGCGGGCGCGCCGGTCTCCGTCGTCGAGCCCTGCTGCGCCTCGGGCGTCGGCGCGGTCGCGATGGCGGTGCCGTCGTCGGGCTGGGGGATCTCGTGCGTCATGGTCACTCCTCGGGCGTCGGTGTCCCTCCACCGTCCCCCGAGAACGCCGACTCCGCGACCGGAGCGCCGTGCTGCGTCAAGGGTGAGGCCCGGCGCCCCCCGTCGGGCGCTCCGCCGTGCTGCGTCAGGGGTGGGGCCCGGCACCCCCGCCGGGCTGTCCGCCGCCCCCGGCCCGGCACCCCCGCCGGGCCGATGTGGTGACGCGGCTCGCACGGGATATCTTGAGGTCGAGAGACTTTCGGTCGACCCTGAGGAGTGGCCCGCGATGGCCAAGATCATCTACACGCACACCGACGAGGCCCCGCTGCTGGCGACCTACTCGTTCCTCCCCGTCATCGAGGCCTTCGCCTCGACGGCCGGCGTCGAGGTCGAGACCCGCGACATCTCGCTGTCCGGTCGCATCCTGGCCGCGTTCGCCGACGTGCTCCCCGCCGACCAGAAGGTCGACGACGCGCTCGCCGAGCTCGGCGCGCTGGCGAAGACGCCCGAGGCCAACATCATCAAGCTGCCCAACATCAGCGCCTCCATCCCGCAGCTCAAGGCCGCGGTCAAGGAGCTGCAGGAGCAGGGCTTCGACCTCCCCGCGTACCCCGACAACCCCACGACCGACGCGGAGCGCGACACCCAGGCCCGCTACGACAAGGTCAAGGGCAGCGCCGTCAACCCGGTGCTCCGCGAGGGCAACTCCGACCGCCGCGCCCCCGCGTCGGTCAAGGCCTACGCCCGCAGGAACCCGCACTCGATGGGCGCCTGGAGCAGCGACTCCAAGACCGAGGTCGCCACCATGGGCGCCGACGACTTCCGCTCCAACGAGAAGTCCGTCGTCCTCGACGCCGACGACACGCTCACCATCCAGCACGTCGCGACCGACGGCACCACCACCGTGCTCAAGGACGGCCTGAAGGTCCTCGCCGGCGAGGTCGTCGACGCGACCGTCCTGCGAGCCGCCGCCCTCGACGCCTTCCTGGCCGAGCAGGTACAGCGGGCGCAGGACCTCGACGTCCTCTTCTCGGTGCACCTCAAGGCCACCATGATGAAGGTCTCCGACCCGATCATCTTCGGTCACGTCGTGCGCGCCTACTTCGCCGACGTCTTCGCGCAGTACGGCGACGACCTCGCGAGCGCGGGCCTCAGCGCCAACGACGGCCTGGGCGGCATCCTCTCCGGCCTCGACGCCCTCCCGAACGGCGCCGAGATCAAGGCCGCGTTCGAGCAGCGCCTCGCGGAGGGCCCGCGCCTCGCGTACGTCGACTCCGACAAGGGCATCACCAACCTGCACGTGCCGAGCGACGTCATCGTCGACGCGTCGATGCCCGCCATGATCCGCACGTCGGGCCACATGTGGGGCGCGGACGGACAGGAGCACGACACCCTCGCCGTCATCCCCGACTCCAGCTACGCCGGCGTCTACCAGGCCGTCGTCGAGGACTGCAAGGCCCACGGCGCCTACGACCCGACCACCATGGGCTCCGTGCCCAACGTCGGCCTCATGGCGCAGGCGGCCGAGGAGTACGGCAGCCACGACAAGACCTTCGAGATCGAGACCGCCGGCACCGTGCAGGTCGTCGCCGCGTCCGGCGACGTGCTCCTCGAGCACGACGTCGAGCCGCACGACATCTGGCGCGCCTGCCAGACCAAGGACGTGCCGATCCGCAACTGGATCGAGCTCGCCGTCACGCGGGCCCGTGCCACCGGCGCTCCGGCCGTCTTCTGGCTCGACGAGACCCGCGCCCACGACGCGAACCTCATCGCCAAGGTCAACGCCTACCTGCCCGAGCTCGACACCGACGGCCTGACGATCGAGATCATGGCCCCGGCCGAGGCGACCACCTACTCGGTGGAGCGCATCCGTCGCGGCGAGGACACCATCAGCGTCACCGGCAACGTCCTGCGCGACTACAACACCGACCTCTTCCCGATCCTGGAGCTGGGCACGAGCGCGAAGATGCTCTCGATCGTCCCGCTCATCAACGGCGGCGGACTCTTCGAGACCGGCGCGGGCGGCTCCGCGCCCAAGCACGTGCAGCAGCTCGTGAAGGAGAACTACCTGCGCTGGGACAGCCTCGGCGAGTTCTTCGCGCTGGCGGCGAGCTTCGAGCACCTGGCCACCACGGCCGGCAACGCCCGCGCGCAGGTGCTGGCCGACACGCTCGACCGTGCCACCGGCACCTTCCTCGACGAGAACCGCTCGCCGGGCCGCAGGCTCGGCACGATCGACAACCGCGGCAGCCACTTCTACCTCGCCCTGTACTGGGCCGAGGAGCTGGCGAAGCAGACCGAGGACGCCGAGCTGGCCTCCGCGTTCGCCGACGTCGCCGGTGCGCTGCGCAGCAACGAGCAGACGATCGTCGACGAGCTGCTCGCCGTCCAGGGCTCGCCCGTCGACATCGGCGGCTACTACCGCCCGTCGGACGAGAAGGCCGAGAAGGTCATGCGTCCCTCGAGCACCCTCAACGAGGTCCTCGACTCGCTCAGCGTCTGACCCCGCACCACCACGACGAGCGCCCCCACCGGCACCGGTGGGGGCGCTCGTGCGTCGTCAGCCCGGCGTGGCCGGGTCCGCGTCGAGGCGTGCCCGCACGTCGGGCTTGACCACCTTGCCGACCTTGGAGCGCGGCAGGTCGTCCCACAGGTGCAGCTCCTTCGGGGCCTTCACGCCGCCGATCTCCGCCCGGACGAAGGACCGCAGCTCCGACGGGTCGACGACGCGCCCCGGACGCAGCTGCACGACGGCGACGACGCGCTCGCCCCACCGCTCGTCGGGACGTCCGACCACGGCGCAGTCCTGCACGGCGGGATGCCGCATCAGGGCCTGCTCCACCTCCGCCGAGTACACGTTGAAGCCGCCGGTGATGATCATGTCCTTCGCCCGGTCGACGATGTGCAGGTACCGCTCCTCGTCGAGGTAGCCGATGTCGCCGGTGCGGTGCCAGCCGTCGATCGTCGCGGCCGCCGTCGCCTCGGGGTCGCGGTAGTAGCCCCGCATGACGAGCGACGAGCGCACGACGATCTCGCCTCGCTCGCCGGTCGGCTGGTGCACTCCCTGCTCGTCGACGATCGCGAGCGTGACGAGCGGCGCCGCGCGGCCGGCGGACGAGAGCCGTGACGGGATCGGCGCGCCGTCCTCGTCCACGTGCTCGTCCGGGGGCAGCATCGTCAGCATCATGGGTGCCTCGGTCTGTCCGAACAGCTGGGCCATCACCGGTCCGACCCGATCGATCGCCTCGGTCAGCCGCGCCACCGACATGGGGGCGGCTCCGTACCAGAAGCAGCGCAGCGACGAGAGGTCCGTCGTGTCGAGCGCCGGGGCGTCCAGCAGCATGTAGACCAGCGTCGGTGGGAGGAACAGGTGCGTGACCCCGTGCCGCGGGACGAGGTCGAGGATCGCGTCCACGTCCGGGGTGCGCGCGATGACGATCTCCCCGCCGCTGACGAGCATCGGGAAGCAGAGGACGCCGGCCGCGTGGGTGAGGGGGGCGACGGCGAGGTAGACGGGCCGCTCGCCGATCGGGTAGCCCATGAGGGTCAGCGCGGTCATCGTCTCGAGGTTCTGGTGCGTGAGCACCACGCCCTTGGGACGTCCCGTGGTCCCACCCGTGCCGACGATCATCGCGATGTCGTCGGGCTCGTGCCGATCGACGGGTTCCTGGCCGCCGGCGAGGAAGTCCGCCCACGGGTGGGAACCGTCCCGCTCCCCGTCGAGGCACACGATCGTGTGCAGGCCGGGCAGGTCGGGGGCGATGGCGTCGACCAGGCCGGTGAAGGCGGCCTGGTGGACCAGCACCTCACAGTCGAAGCGTTCGAGCAGCTCGCGGTTCTCCGCCGCCTCGTTGCGGGGGTTGACGGGGCACCAGACGGCACCCGCCCTGCTGATGCCGAAGACCGTCGCGAAGGCGACGGGATCGTTCGCCGAGAGGATCGCGACGCTGGCACCGGGCTCGACGCCCCGTGCCACGAGCGCCGACGCGATCCGACCGGAGAGGTCGCCGGCCTCGCGGTAGGTCAGCGACTCCTCCCCGGTCGTCAGGCACGCCTGGTCGGCTGCCACCGAGATCCCCTTGTCGAGGTAGTCGACCAGGCGCACGTCACGCCTCCTGCACCGTGAGCCGGGGCGCGGCGACGAGCCCGAACGAGCGCAGGACGCCGAGGAGCTCTCGATGTCCGAACGCCTGGCAGCCGCTGGCGAAACCAGCCCGCCGGGGAGGCGTCTGGAGCAGCGAGTAGGCCGCGTAGGCCTGCAGCAGGCCGGTCTGCTTGTAGTTGCTGTTGCCGTGGATCACGCAGTGGGCGCGGCCGAGCGGCCCCGAGGCGTGGACGGAGTCCAACGACTTGTTCACCCGCGGGTTCTCGCGGGGCGGCATCGTGTCCATGACCTGCCGCGCCGTCGCCGTCAGGGCGGCGTCGCGCTCCTCGGGGGCCATGTCCTTCGTCGCCTCGAGCGCGCCCGCCACGATCTGCGGCACACCGTGCATCAGGGCGGCGTTGAACACCCCGCCCTGCGCCTTGCAGCTGGCCACGCGCGGGTCGCGCCTGAACCAGACCGGGTGCGACGTGCCGCCCCAGGGCAGTGACTGAGCCAGCTCGTGCTGCCCGGGGACGACCAGCGGGACGAGCCCCTGGGCGGGGTCGAACGGCACGTAGACGTTCTGCTCCAGGTAGTGGGCGGCCGACGTGGCGGCGTTGACGAGGATGGTGCGCGTCGAGGCGATCGTCGGGCTGCCGCCCCAGAACACGGCGATGTCGAGCGTGTCCAGGCCGGGGGTCTCGAGGCACAGCTGGGCCGCGATCTCGCCGGTCGTGTACATCTGGGCGAGGCCGGGGGAGAGCAGCAGCCCGGCGGCGGCGAAGTCGGCGCCGTAGGTCTCGTCGCACGTGATGAGCCAGTCCTGCTCGCCCGTCGTGTCGGTGTAGTGCGTCCCGGCGGCGAGGCAGGCCTCGACCACGGCCGGACCCAGCTCGCTGAACGGGCCCACCGTGTTGAGCACGACCTGGGCCCCCTGGAAGAGTCGGGTCAGGGAGGCGACGTCGTGCTCGACCTCGACCACCTCGTAGTCGGCGGTCTCGATGCCGGCCACGTGGGACTCCATCGACGCGTGCAGCGTCTCCTCGCTCCGCCCGGCCGCCACGAAGGGCACGCCGTACTCGCGGAGGTACTCGCAGACCAGGCGACCGGTGTAGCCGGACGCTCCGTAGACCACCACGGGCTTCGTCGTCATGTCACATCCCCATTCCGCCGTCGACGGGCAGACCTGCGCCCGTGATGAACCGCGCTGCGTCCGAGGCCAGGAAGACCACGGCGTCGGCCATGTCGGCCACCTCGCCCAGCCGGCCGGCCGGGGTCAGGTCGACCACGGCGGCGACGGCGGCCTCGGGCGACTCGAAGAGCCCGAGGTCGGCGACGTCGCTGGCGAGGCTCGCTCCCATCGCCGTCGGCACGAGGCCGGGGTAGATGCAGTTGACCCGGACGCCCAGTCCGAGCTTGCCGGCCTCCATGGCGGCCACCCGGGTCAGGCGGTCCACCGCGGACTTCGTGGCCGAGTAGCCCGCGATGCCGGGGAACGCGATGGTCGCGGCGACCGACGAGACGTTGATGATCGAACCGCCACGGCCGGCGGCGCCCTGCGGCCCCATGGCCCGGAGCCCGTGCTTCACGCCGAGCAGGGTCCCCAGGACGTTGACGTCGAGCATCCGCCGGACGTCGACCGGGTCGATCTCGGTCACGAGGCTGGTGATCTCGATGCCGGCGTTGTTGACCAGCACGTCGAGCCCGCCGTGGTCGCGCACGACGGACGCGACCGCCGCCTCCCAGGCGGACTCGTCGGTGACGTCGAGCTCGACGAAGCCGTGGCCGTCGCCCAGGGCCTCCGCCGTGGCACGGCCGGCGTCGGTCTGCACGTCGGCGACGACCACGCGGCCTCCTGCCGCGGCGAGCGCCTGGGCCATGCCCTGTCCGAGGCCCTGGGCCCCTCCGGTCACCAGGCACGTGCGCCCGGTGAGGTCGAGTGTCGTCATGTCTGCTCCTGTGGTTGCGGGGTGATGCAGGACACACTCACGGACGCTCTGGACAGTTGTCAAGATTTTTCTTGACGACTGTCCAGACGAGTCCTCCGACGCGTACACTGCCGGGGGACGGAGGTGCGGCATGGTGCTCACGACGCGGGTCGACAAGGTCGAGCAGCGCCGGCTCGAGCTGGCGGAGTCGGCGCTGCGCACGCTCGGCGACCTCGGCTACGCCCGGACGGGCCTGCGGGAGATCGCGGCGAACTCGCCCTTCAGCCACGGGGTCGTGCACTACTACTTCCACGACAAGATCGAGCTCATCACCTTCTGCGTGCGCCACTACAAGACGATCTGCTCGCGGCGCTACGACGACGCGGTCGCCTCCGCCACGACCCCCCAGGGACTGGTCGACGACGTCGTGGCCATCATGAGTCGCACGCTGCTCGACGACGCCGCGCTGCACCGCCTCTGGTACGACCTGCGCACGCAGAGCATCTTCGAACCGGGTCTGCGCGAGGACGTGCGCGACATCGACCTGCTGCTCCAGGCCATGGTGGGACGCATCGTCGCCCGCGCCGTCGAGCTGGGAGCGGGACAGGCCCTCGTCGACGAGGCGACGGCGTACGCGGCCGTCGACGGCCTCTTCGAGCAGGCCCTCGTCGCGGCGTCCCGAGGCGACGACGCAGCACAGGAGGCGGCGACCCTCCTGGGCCGTCGCGTGGCTGCCCTGCTGCGCAGCATCGTGGCCTAGTCCGGCGGGTGCTCGCTCCATGACGTCGCCCACACCGGGAACAACACGCCGAGGGTCGGTGCTTGGCTCTTCACGTGACTTCTTCCGTCGACCTGGCCCCGTCTGAGACGACCACCCCGCGTGCCGCGCACGTGGGGCTGGCGATCATCGCCCTCGCGCTCGGCGGCTTCGCGATCGGCACCACCGAGTTCGTCACGATGGGCCTGCTCAAGGAGATCGCCGTCGGCATCGACGAGTCGATCCCGACCACGGGCCACGTCATCACGGCGTACGCCTTCGGGGTCGTGGTCGGTGCACCCGTCATCGTGGCCCTCGGTGCACGGCTCCCGCGCCGCGAGCTGGCGGTCGGCCTGATCCTCGCGCTGGGCGTCGGCAACGCGGTCACCGCGCTCGCGAGCGGGTACGTGCCCGTGCTCGCCGCACGCTTCCTCGCCGGCCTCCCGCACGGCGCGTACTTCGGCGTCGCCTCGCTGCTGGCCGCCTCGCTGGTGCCGGCGCACCGCCGGGGCCGTGCGGTCAGCCGCGTCATGCTCGGCCTGTCCGTCGCGACCGTGGCCGGCGTGCCGGCCGCCACCTGGCTCGGCCAGGAGCTCGGCTGGCGGGCCGCCTACTGGGCCGTGGTCGTGCTGGCGGTGCTGGCCGCGGCGATGATGCTGCTCTTCGTGCCGCACCAGGCCGCCGACCGCACGGCCAGCATCCGGGGCGAGCTGTCGGCGCTCAGGCGTCCGCAGGTGCTGTTCGCCGTCTCTGCCGGCATGGTGGGCTTCGGCGGGCTCTTCGCCATGTACAGCTACGTGGCGCCGATCGTCACCGACGTCACCGGCCTCTCGGACTCCTCGATCCCGTGGTTCCTCCTGGCCTTCGGCATCGGCTCGGTGCTCGGGTCGTGGCTGGCCGGCCCCCTCGCCGACTGGGACGTCCCACGGCTCGTGATCTGGGGCTTCGTGGCGACGGTCGCGGTGCTCGTCGTCTTCCACCAGACCGCGGGCCTCGTGGTGCCCGCCGCTCTCGGGATCTTCGCGATCGGCGCGCTGGGCAGCCTCGTGGCCATCGGCCTGCAGATCCGCCTCATGGACGCCGCGGGCGACGCGCAGATGCTGGGCGCGGCGCTCAACCACTCCGCGCTCAACATCGCCAACGGGCTGGGTGCCTGGCTGGGGGGCGTCGTCATCGCCGCCGGCTACGGGTACCGCGCCCCGAGCCTGGTCGGTGCCGCGCTGGCCGTCGCCGGACTCCTGATCTTCCTCGTCGGTCTGCTGGCCCAGCGCCGCACGGCCTGACGCGGAGGAGGGCGCCGGTCGGCTCAGGCCGCGCGGACGAGCGTGGTGGCGACGGCCCGGGCGACGTCGGTGCTCCGTCCAGGGGTGCGCAGGCGCATCGCGAGGTCGCCGGTGACCACGAGGAGGAGCTGCTCGCCGAGCTGCTCCCCGCGACCCGGCGCCACCTCCTCGGCGAGGTCGACCAGCCGGTGGCGCAGGTGGTCGGTCTCGAGCCGGAGAGCGGCCGCGAGCTCCGGTGGCGGGGAGGCGTGCTCGGCAGCGGTCCCGAGGAACGCGCACCACCGGGAGCCCGAGGGTCCGTCGCGGAACGTCTCGAGCGCGTCGAAGACCGCCAGCAGCCGGGCCTGCGGGGTCGTCTGCTGCGCGACCGCGTCGTCCCAGGTCCGCGTCCAGGCCCGATGGCGACGCTCGAGCGCTGCCGCGAGCAGCGCCTCCTTGCTCGCGAAGCCGCGGTAGAGCGTGGCGGCCGAGACGCCGGCGCGGCCCAGGACCGCGTCGACCGGGGTGGCCGCGACGCCACCGGTGAAGAAGAGCTCGTCCGCGGCGTCGAGCAGCCGGGTCTCCGTCGAGGTGCGCAGGGCCATGGTCGCAGCCTAGACTCACGAAAGTGAAACGTACGTTTTCGTTATCAGGTCTTCTCGTGCCGGGCGGGCTCGCCCTCGTGGCCGCCACCTACGGGCTCGTCAGGCTCGCGACCGGGCTGTACCTGCCCGACGTCCAGGACGAGCTGGGACTCAGCGCCTCGGCGGCGGGCCTGGTGTCCAGCGGCGCCTCGCTCGCCTACTGCCTCGGCGCGCTGCTGGGGCTGGTGCTCGCCGGCCGACGGGCGCGGACCCTCGTGGTGGTCGCCGCGCTGACCGCGGGGGGAGGCGCTCTCGGTCTCGCCGTCGCGCCGGACGCCACGACGTTCGCCGCCCTCGCCGTCGTCGCCTCGGTGGGCGCCGGGGTCGTCTCGCCGGCGCTCGTGGAGATCCTGCGACGCGACCCGGTCGTCGCGGGCGACCCGTCCGCGCAGGCGGCGGTCAACGCGGGCACCGGGCCCGGTCTCGTCGCGGCCGGCGTGCTGGCCCTCACGCTGCTCCCGGACTGGCGCGCGGCGTGGGCCTGGTCGGGCGTGCTCACGCTCGCCGTGGCGGCGCTCGTGCTGGTGGCCGCACGGGGCGGCACGGACGCCGGCCGCGCGCCGGGCCCGGCGCTGCCGCGCTCCTGGTGGTGGGGCCACCGGAAGGTGGTGGTGGCGAGCCTGCTCCTCGGCGCCGGATCGGCCGCGGTCTGGAGCTACGGCCGGGTCGTCGTGCTCGACGCAGGGGCGGGGACGACGACGTCGGTGGTCGCCTGGATCGCGCTGGGCGTGGGCGGCACCGCCGTCGTCGCCACCGCCGGCCGGCTGGGCCGCCGGGGTCCGCGGAGCGCCTGGGTGCTCACGGCCGCCGTCACCGCCGTCGCGACGCTGACGCTCGGAGTGGGGTCCGGCTCCGCGGTCGTCGCCGTCGTCGCGTGCGCGGTGTTCGGCTGGGGCTTCGTCGCCGCGACGGGCGCGCTGATCGCGTGGACGCTCGACGTCGACCCCGGGCGCGCGGCGTCGGGGACGGCACTCCTGTTCGTCGTGCTCGTGCTCGGTCAGGCCCTCGGGTCCGCGCTGGCGGGGGCCCTCGTCGACGGTCCCGGGCACGCGGCGGCGTTCGCCGCCGCCGCCGGCCTCACCGCGGCCGGGGCGCTGGTGGCAGCGCCGCTGCGGCTCAGGAGGCGCCGGGTCGCAGCCGCAGCCACACCCGGTCGCCCTCGTGCAGCCCGAGCGCCGTCGCGTCCGTGCGGGTGAGGCTCACCAGGACCGGGCCCGGCTGGCGGGCGTCCTCGGGCGTGACCTCCAGGCGCACCTCGAACCCGATCCGCGTCCAGCGGGTGATCGTGCCGACCGTGACCGCCGCCTGCTCGTACCGCGAGATCTCGATGTCGTGCGGGCGGACGAGGTGGTCGCCGAGCGTCGTCACCGGACCGAGGAAGGAGAGCACGAAGTCGCTCGCCGGCTTGTCGTAGAGGTCGTCGGGGGTGCCGACCTGCTCGATGCGGCCGTCGTTGATCACCACGATGGAGTCGGCGACCTCCAGGGCCTCCTCCTGGTCGTGCGTGACGAAGACCGTGGTCACGTGCATCTCGTCGTGCAGGCGGCGCAGCCAGTCCCGCAGCTCCTTGCGGACCTTGGCGTCCAGCGCACCGAACGGCTCGTCGAGCAGCAGCACCGACGGCTCGATGGCGAGCGCGCGGGCCAGCGCCATGCGCTGGCGCTGACCGCCGGACAGCTGCGACGGGCGACGGTCGGCGAACTGCTCGAGGTGCACGAGCCGCAGCAGCTCGTCGACCTTCGCCTCGACCTCGGCCTTCGGGCGCTTGCGGATCTCCAGGCCGAAGGCGACGTTGCGTCGCACGCTGAGGTGCTTGAACGCGGCGTAGTGCTGGAACACGAACCCGACGTTGCGCTTCTGCACCGGCACGCCCGTGGTGTCGGCGCCCTCGATCACGACCGAGCCGGAGTCGGCGGTCTCGAGGCCGGCGATGATCCGCAGCAGCGTCGTCTTGCCGCCACCGCTCGGGCCGAGCAGGGCGGTGAGCTGGCCGGTGGGGATCGACAGGTCGACGTCGTCGAGCGCGACGAAGTCGCCGAACCGCTTGCTGACGCCTGCGACCTCGATGCTCATGGGCCTTCCCTCTCAGTGGCGGTCCGCGCGGGAGCGCAGGACCTGGACGACGACGATGCAGACGACGGAGACGCTGGCGAGCAGGAACGCGATCGCGTAGGCGCCCTCGACGTCGAAGTTGAGGTACTTCTCCTCGACGGCCAGCGTGGCGGTCCGGGTCTCGCCGAGCACGTTCCCCGACACGACCTTGACGGCGCCGAACTCACCGAGCGAGCGGGCGAGGGTCAGCACGACCCCGTAGACGACCGCCCAGCGGATGCCCGGCAGGGTGATCCGCCAGAACGTCTGCCAGCCGTTGGCGCCGAGGCTGCGGGCGGCCTGCTCCTGCTCGGTGCCGATCTCGCGCAGCACCGGCACCACCTCGCGGATGACGAGGGGCAGCGAGACGAATGCCGTGGCCATGACGATGCCGGGCGTGGAGAAGATGACCTGGAAGCCCCAGCCCTCGAGCGTCGGGCCGAACCAGCCGCCGCGCCCGCCGTAGACGAGCACGAGGGCGAGGCCGATGACGATCGGCGAGACCGAGAGCGGCAGGTCGAGCGCCGCGCTGAGCAGACGCTTGCCGGGGAACTCGGTGCGCACCAGCAGGAGCGACATGCTGACGCCGAACACGAGGTTGATGGCCGTCGCGCACAGGGCGGCGACGGCGGTGAGCTGCAGCGCCGCCACCATGTCGGGGTCCTCGAACAGGCCGCGCAACGACGTCAGGCCGTCGGCGAACGTGTTGGTCACGACGAGCGCGACCGGCCACACCACGAGCAGCGCGAGGTACACGACGGCGACGACGCGCAGCAGGTACGTGACCGGGCCGCGGGTGCGGCGGGTGGTGCTGAGGTCAGCCACGGTCGCTGATCCTCCTCTGCAGCAGGTCGAGGACGACGATCGTCGCCAGCGAGACGAGCAGCAGCAGGGTCGCGATCGACGCCGCCGCCTCGGGGTTGTCGTTCTCGATCGCGCTGAGGATGCGCACCGACGCCACCTCGGACGTGAAGGGCAGGTTGCCCGACAGCAGCACCAGCGACCCGTACTCGCCGACGGCCCGCGCGAACGAGAGCGCCGCGCCGGCGGTGATGGCCGGGACGAGGCTGGGCAGGATGACGCGACGGAACGTCGTGAAGCGGCTGGCGCCGAGCGACGCTGCCGCCTCCTCCACCTCGAGGTCGAGCTCCTCCAGCACGGGCTGGACCATGCGGACGACGAAGGGCAGCGTCACGAAGAGGAACGCCAGGTAGACCGACGCGCCCGAGTTCGCGACGTTGATCCCGAGCGGGCTGTCGTCCTTGCCGTAGAGCGACAGCAGCACGAGCCCGGCCACGATGGTCGGCAGGGCGAAGGGGATGTCGATGACCACCTCGAGCACGCCCTTGCCGGGGAAGCGGTCGCGGACGAGCACCCAGGCGATCACGGTGCCGACGACCACGTTGACGGCGGTCACGGCGACCGCTGCCTCGAGCGTCAGCACGATGGCCGAGCGGGTCTGCGCGTTGGTGATGGCGCGCCAGAAGTTCGACCAGCCGCCCTCCGACGCGGTGACGACGACGGCGCAGAGCGGGATGAGGACGAGCAGGCTGAACCACAGCATCGAGATGCCGAGGCCGAGCCCGGACGTGCGGGTGAGGGTGCTCGGCAGCGCCGGCCGGAATCGTGCCGGCCGGCGCTGCGCCGGTGCGGTGGAGGTCATGCCGTCCTGGAGGTCGTCGGGGCGGGTGGGGTCGGCTACTGCGAGGCCTTGCCGGACTTCGCGATGGCGTCGGTGACGATGCCGACGGGCGCGCCGTCCTTGCCGTCGCCGAAGAGCTTGTCCTTCACGCCGCTCCAGTCGTGCCCGCCGAAGTCGTCGGCGAGGGTGAGGAGGTTCTTGACCTTCGGGAACGGGTCCGACGCGTCGGCCGCCCCCTTGATGTCGGACGCCTTCAGGCCCACGGCGGACAGGTCGGCCACGCCGGGCTGCTCCTCGCTGAGCGGCCGGAAGCCCTTGAGCGCGAACTCGCGCTGGCCGGTCTCGCCGAGCACGAAGTCGAGCCAGGGCTCCGCGGCGGGGACGTGCTTCTTCAGGACGGCACCCGGGTTCTCGATGAGCACGGTGGTGTCGGGGATGACGTAGTCGAAGCCCTCGCCGTTCTGGTTCGCGAGGATGGCCTCGTTCTCGTAGGCCAGCAGGACGTCGCCCGTGCCGCCCAGGAAGCTCTGGGTGGCGTCGCGTCCGCTGTTCGTCAGGGACACGACGTTCTTGAAGAGCTTGTCGACGTACGCGGTGGCCTCGGCGTCGCTGCCGCCCTGGCTGGTCACGCTGCCCCACGCGGCGAGCGCGTTCCAGCGGGCCGCGCCGGAGGAGGCGGGGTTGGCCGTGACGATCTTGACGCCGGGCTTGATCAGGTCGTCCCAGCCCTGGATGTTCTTGGGGTTGCCCTTGCGGACGCCGAGCACGACCACCGAGGTCGACACGATGCCCTGGTTGGGGCCGTCGTCCCAGGTCTTGTCGACCAGGCCCGCGTCGACGAGACGGTCGACGTCGGTCGCGACGGACAGGTGCACGTAGTCGGCGGGCAGGCCGTCGGCCACGGCGCGGCTCTGGTCGCCGGACGCCCCGTAGGAGGTCTTGAACGAGACACCCTTGCCCTCGGGCGTCTCCTCGAACTTCTCGGCGATCGCCTTGTTGGCCGCCTCGGGGACCGCGAACCCGACGATCTTGATCGTCTCGTCGCTGCTGGATCCCCCCGAGCCGCAGGCGCTGAGCACCAGGGCGGAGGCGGCCGCGAGAGCGGCGGCGGTCGTCAGTCGGCGGCGGAGCGTCGTCATGGGGTCGTCCTCGGGGTCGGGCGCACCCTCCGGGGCCGTGGTGCGTCGAGGTACGACCGTAGGCGTCCGACGCCGCCGCGCACGCAGGTCTCATCATGTGGACTTTGGGGTCGCTGAGTGAGACGGGGGTGGTGGGGTGGCCGGCACCTCGGCCGTCGCTCGGCGTGGTCGCCCGCGCTGTGGGACGCAAGGTTCTGCGTTCATGCGCGGCAGGGTCGAGGATGCTGCGTTCGCTACGGGATCCCGTCGTGAACGCAGAAGCGTTCGGCCTCCAGCGCGCAGACGCAGAATCCTGCGTCCCCCGCGGGCCGGCCGCGGCGGGTCAGGCGAAGACGACGGTGCGGGGACCGTTCATCAGCACGCGTGACTCGGCGTGCAGGCGCACGGCGCGGGAGAGCGTCTGGGCCTCCACGTCGCGACCGGCGCGCGCGAGGTCGGCCGGGCCCATGCGGTGGTCGACGCGCTGGACACCCTGCTCGATGATCGGGCCCTCGTCGAGGTCGGCCGTGACGTAGTGCGCCGTGGCGCCGATGAGCTTGACACCGCGCGCGTGGGCCTGGTGGTAGGGCCGCGCTCCCTTGAAGCTGGGCAGGAAGCTGTGGTGGATGTTGATGGCCCGCCCGGCCAGCGCGCGGCAGAGGTCGTCGCTGAGGATCTGCATGTAGCGCGCGAGCACCACGAGGTCGACGTCGAGGGCCTCGACGAGCCGGAGCACCTCGGCCTCCACGTCGGCCTTCGTCTCGCGGGTGACCGGCAGGTGGTGGAACGGCACGTCGTACGCGTCGGCGAGCCGCTCGAGGTCGCGGTGGTTGGACACCACGGCGGGCACCTCGATGTTGAGGGTGCCGGAGCTCTGCCGGTAGAGCAGGTCGTTCAGGCAGTGGCCCTCCTTGGAGACCATCACGAGCGTGCGCGCGGGCCGCTCCGCCTCCACGAGCCGGAAGTCCATGGCCAGCTCCGCGGCCACCTGCTCGAACCCGTCGGCCAGCGCGGCCGTCCGCGCGTCCTCGCCGAAGTCGACGTGCAGGCGCAGGAAGAACTCGCCCGACCCGTCGTCGGCCGGCTGCTCCGTGTACTGCTGGGAGTCGAGGATGTTGCCGCCGGTCTCGTGGATCCACCGGGTCACGGCGTACACGAGTCCCGGCCGGTCGGGGCAGGACAGCGTCAGGACGTGGGTGCTGGTCACCGCCGCAGTCTAGGCAGCGGGTGCGGCCTGCGTGGGGGCGGTCGCCGGCGCGACGCCCTGGTGACGGGGGCGCTCGAAGAGCAGCACGACGACCAGCCCGACGACGAAGGCGGCGGCCGGCAGCCAGAAGGCCTCGGACATCGCCCGGGAGAAGGCCTCGGCCACCGGCGCAGGCATCGATCCGGACCCGCCGGTCGCCGACTGGAACGCGGACGCGTCGCCCTGCAGCCCGTTCGCGGCCAGGCGCGACCCGATGAGCGCGGCGACGGCGGCGCTGCCCAGGGCCGCAGCGACCTGGCGCGTCGTGTTGTAGACGCCGGCGCCGGCACCGGCCGACGACATCGGCAGGTTCCGGGTGGCCGTGGCGCTGAGCGGCGCCCAGAGGAACGCGTTCGACACGCCGAACAGGGCCATCGGCAGCAGCAGCTGCCAGGCCGGCGTCGATGGGTCGACCAGGCTCCCGAGCCACCGCATGGCGACGGCGGCGGTGCCGAAGCCCACCAGCGTCAGGAGGCGGGGGTGGACGCGGTCGGAGAGCTTGCCCACGACGGGGGAGAGCAGCAGGAGCACGACCGCCATGGGCGTCATGAAGAGCGCCGACTCCGTGGGGCTCCAGCCGCGGGCGCCCTGCGCGTAGAACATGAACGGCAGGCTCATGGCGGTGATGGCGAGGGAGACCATCGCGATGGCGACGTTGCCGACCGAGAAGTTGCGGTCGCGGAACAGTCCGAGGGGCACGAGCGGCTCGCGGCGCACCCGCGCCTGCCAGGCGACGAACAGGCCGAGCACGACGACGCCGAGCGCGATGAGCAGGGGGACGCTGATCGGTCCGGTGATGGTGCCCCAGTCGTACCGCTCACCCTCCTGGATGCCGAACACGAGCAGGAACATGCCGGCTGCGCTGAGCGCGACGCCGAGCCAGTCGATGGTGTGGGCGTGCGTCTCGAGCACCGGGACCAGGCGCACGGCCAGGACGAAGCCGATCAGGCCGACCGGGATGTTGACGAAGAAGATCCACTCCCAGCCGGCGGCGTCGACGAGCACGCCGCCGAGGATCGGCCCGACGAGCGTCGCGACACCCGCGGTGGCTCCCCAGAGGGCCATGGCGCTGCCGCGCTTGGCCGCCGGGAAGGTGCGGGTGATGACCGCCATGGTCTGCGGCGTGAGGAGGGACGCCCCGACCCCCTGGACGACACGAGCCGCGATGAGCCCGCCGATCGAGTCCGTCAGGCCGCACCACAGCGAGGCGAGGGTGAAGATCGTCAGGCCCAGCAGGTAGACGTTCTTGGGGCCGAAGCGGTCGCCGAGGCGGCCGGTCACCAGCAGGGGCACCGCGTAGGCGAGCAGGTAGGCACTCGTGACCCAGATGCCGCTGTTGTAGTCGGTGCGCAGGTCCTCGATGATCGCCGGCGTCGCGACCGACACGATCGTGTTGTCGACGAGGATCATGAAGAACCCGATGACCATCGCCCAGAGGGCGGGCCAGGGGGACGACGTCGTCGAGGAGGTGGCGCCGGGCTGCTGCGGCTCGCTCAGTTGGGTCACGCAACCAGTGTGCCGTCGTGCGCCGACAGAAGCAGCACCAGTGGCCGACGTCTCACCCGGGCTCGCCCGAGCCGTCGGGTGACGCTCGGGACCTGCGCCGATCGCAGCCGGTCCCGCCCGGGCCGCGGGTCCGCTACCGCCGCTCGCTGGCCAGCAGGTCGTAGGAGACGAGGTCGTCGAGCGTGTCGTCGCCCAGCATCTCGGCCTGACGCTCGACCCCGAGCCGGCGGAAGCCGGACCGCTCGGCCACGCGGTTGCTGGCGACGTTGCCCGCGGCGGCCAGCAGGCTGAGTCGGTGCAGTCCGGGGCCGTCGGGCGAGAACGCCCAGCGCGTCACCGCCTCGACGGCCTCGGCGACGAGTCCGCGACCCCGCGCGTCGGGGTGCGCCCAGTAGCCCACCTCGGCCGTGCCGGGGTTCACGCCGCCGAGGTGCATGAGCGTCACGAGGGCGACGAGGTCGTCGGAGACCGGGTCGGCCACGGCCCAGGTGATCTTCTCCCCGGTGGCGGCGCGCCACGTGCAGTCGGCCACGAAGGCGCGGGCCACCTCGTGCGTGTAGGGATGGGGCAGTGACCGCAGCCAGTGCCGGGTGGTCGGGTCGGAGCACGCCTGCGCCACGCGGTGCGCGTCGGTCTCCACGAGCGGTCGCAGCCGCAGGCGGTCGGTCCTGAGCCTCGGTGCGTCCTGCCACGGCCGGCGGGCGTAGGGCGCGTCGCCGAAGCGCAGCACGGCCGTCCAGGCGTCGAGGGTGCGGCCACGCTCGTGCAGCAGGGCGGGCGCGGTGCCGACCAGCTCGAAGCCGCAGGCGTGCGCGACCCGTAGGGATGCCTCGTTGCCCACGTGGGCCCGCCAGTGCACCGCCTCGATCCCGGCCTCGGTGAAGCCGTGGCCGACGGCGAGCCGCACGGCGGCGGTCATGATGCCCCGACCCCGCGCCCACGGGTGGAGCGTGAAGCCGATGTCGGCGACGGGGCCGCCGCGCACGTCGACGTTCCCGGCGAAGCGCGGACGTCCGTCGTCGTCCTCGGCCTCCACGACCCACATGCGGGCGGTGCCCTCGTCCCAGGCGCGAGCGCCGACGTGCAGGGCGAACTGCTCGCTCATCTCGCGCGTGTTCGGGATCGGCACGGCGGTCCACCGCTGCATGTCGGGGTCCTGCGTCATCTCCCACATCGCCTCGATGTCGGCCGGGGTGGCCGCGCGCAGGGTGACGACGCCGTCGGTCAGCACCGGGACCGACAGCGGGAACGGCAGGCCGTTCACCGCGCGCGCAGGATGTCGAGGATCTCGTCGAGCTTGCCGCCGTGCTCGTCCAAGGTCCGGGTGTGCTCGTCGAGGGTCCGGGTGTGCTCGTCGAGGATGCGGGTGTGGTCGGCGAGGGTCCGGGTGTGCTCGTCGAGGATGCGGGTGTGGTCGGCGAGGATGCGGGTGTGGTCGGCGAGGGTCCGGGTGTGCTCGTCCAGGGTCTGCGTGTGTCCGGCGAGGGTGCCCGTGTGACCGTCGACGGTCGAACGGATCTCCGAGACGATCTCGTACAGGTCGTCGACGTCGTTGCGCAGCTGGCTCACACGGTCCGGCGGGGTCATGCGGCCACGCTACTGCGGGTGCGCGCCCGCGACCAAGGGCTTCGTCGTCGACCTGTGGACAGGCGCGACCTCAGCGCTGCTGGGCACGGAACGGGTCGGCCGGGTACACGCCGAGCACGCGGGTCTCTGTGGTGAAGAAGCCGAGCTCCTCCAGGGCCCGTGCCACGTGCGGGTCGTCGGGGTGCCCGTCGACCTCGGCGAGGAACTGGGTGGCGGTGAACTCCCCGCCGACCATGTAGCTCTCGAGCTTCGTCATGTTGACGCCGTTCGTGGCGAACCCGCCGAGCGCCTTGTAGAGGGCGGCGGGGAGGTTGCGGACGTTGAAGATGAAGGTGGTGACGACGGGACCCGCGCCCTGGGGGGCGCGCACCGGCTCGCGGGACAGCTCCACGAAGCGCGTGGTGTTGTGGTCCTCGTCCTCGACGTCGGCGGCGAGGATGTCGAGGCCGTAGATCTCGGCCGCGAGGGGTGGCGCGATGGCGGCGGAGGTGACGTCGGCCGCCTCGGCGATCTCCCGCGCGGCCCCTGCGGTGTCGCCGGAGACGACGGGGACCCAGCCGTGCTGGCCGATGATCTTGCGGCACTGGCCGAGCGCGTGCACGTGGCTGTGCACGGTGCGGACCGTCTCGAGCGTCGTGCCGGGAACCCCCATGACCATGAACTGGATGCGCAGGAAGTGCTCGCCCACGATGTGCAGACCGGACGTCGGGAGGAAGTGGTGGATGTCGGCGACGCGGCCGGCGATCGAGTTGTCGATCGGGATCATGGCGAGGTCGGCGTCGCCGCCGGTGACCGCCGCGAACACGTCCTCGAACGACGCGCAGGCCACGGCCTCGGCGTCGGGGTGGTGCTGCTGGCAGACGATGTGGGAGTTGGCGCCGGGCTCTCCCTGGTACGCGATGCGGCGGGCGGTCACGCGCCCAGTGTCGCACCGCCGCGTCAGGCGGTGCGGTGGGCTCCTGCTGCGGGCCGGACGGCGAAGACCTCCGGCGCCTTCCACCCCAGGGCGTCGTAGCGCTGCTCGACGAGCTCTCGCACGGCGCGCGCCTTGGTCTGGGGGACGAGGGCGATGGCGGACCCGCCGAACCCGCCTCCCGTCATGCGGGCGCCCAGGGCCCCGCCCTCGACGGCCGCCTCGACCGCGACGTCGAGCTCGGCGCAGCTGACCTCGAAGTCGTCGCGCAGCGAGACGTGCGACGCGGTGAGGATGGTGCCCAGCTGCTCGAAGTCGGCCTCGCCGAGCGTCCGCAGCGCGGCCTTGACCCGCGCGGTCTCGGTGAAGACGTGCTGGGTGCGGCGACGCAGCACCGGGTCCTCGAGGCGCACGAGCGCGTCGAGCCCGGCCTTCGCGAGGTGGTCGAGACCAAGCTCGGCTGCGGCGCGCTCGCACTCCGCGCGACGCTCGCCGTACCCGCCGCCCGGCAGGGGTGCGGAGCCCTGGGCCGCCGGGGCGCTGCGGTGCGAGTGGTCGACACCGGTCGCGATGACGAGGAGTGCGAGGTCGGCGGCGGCGAGGTCGAACGGCACGCGGGCCGGGGCGTCGTCGGAGAGCGGGTCGGTGACGACCGCCTCGCCCGCCCGGCCGAACGTGACGGCGAGCTGGTCCATGAGCCCGGTGGGCGCACCCACGAAGTCGTTCTCAGCGCGCTGCGCGAGACGGGCCACCTGCAGCGGCGCGACGTCGAGGCCGGCCACGTCGGCCAGGGCCGAGACGACGCCCACGGTGAGCGCTGCCGACGAGGAGAGTCCCGAGCCCAGCGGCAGCGTCGACTCCAGCACCAGGTCGACGCCCGGCAGCGGGCCCACGGTCCCGAGCGCCCACACCGCTCCCGCGGGGTAGGCGGCCCAGTCGTCGGCCGACACCGTGCCGTCGTCGGGTGCGACGCCGATGCCGAAGGTGGCGCGCTCGCGCGTGCCGTCGGGCAGCGTGCTCCAGACGTTGACCGCGTCGTCGTCACGGCGGCGGACCTTCACCGTGAGGAAGCGGTCGATCGCGAACGGCACCGAGGGGCCGCCGTTGTAGTCGAGGTGCTCCCCGACGAGGTTGACCCGACCCGGAACCTGCCACGTGCGTACGTCGTCCACGGCCCCGAGCCTAGGACCTGTCCCGCGAGGAGCCACTGGCACAATGCACAGCATGTCCAGCAGCACCCGTCCACGCTCGCTGTCCGGCATCCAGCCGACGGCCGACTCGTTCCACTTCGGGAACTACTTCGGGGCCCTGCGGCAATGGGTGGGGCTCCAGGAGGACCACGACGCCTTCTACTTCATCGCGGACCTGCACTCGCTGAACGAGCGTCCTGACCCCTCGCTCCTGCGTCAGCGGACCTACGCGTCCGTCGCGCAGCTCCTGGCAGCCGGTGTCGACGTCGAGCGGTCGACGCTCTTCTGCCAGAGCCAGGTCGTGGAGCACACCCAGCTCGCGTGGGTGTTCAACGGTCTGACGGGCTTCGGCGAGGCCGGCCGGATGACCCAGTTCAAGGACAAGGTCGGTCGGCGGGGCGAGGAGAACGCCAACGTCGCGCTCTTCACCTACCCGATCCTGCAGGCCGCCGACATCCTGCTCTACAACCCGCACCACGTCCCGGTGGGTGAGGACCAGCGCCAGCACCTGGAGCTCTCGCGCAACCTGGCGCAGCGGTTCAACCATCACTACGGCGAGACCTTCCGGCTGCCGGAGCCCTACATCGTGAAGGGCACGGCACGCATCCTCGACCTGCAGGACCCGACGTCGAAGATGAGCAAGTCGGCGTCCAGCCCCAACGGCATCGTCGACCTGCTCGACGACCCTGCCCGCGCGCGCAAGAAGATCCGCTCGGCGGTCACGGACTCCGGGAGCGAGATCGTGTTCGACCCGGAGACCAAGCCGGGGATCTCCAACCTGCTCACGATCTTCTCGGCCATCACCGGCGAGGACGTCGAGGCGATCGTGGCTCGGTTCGAGGGGCGCCAGTACGGACACCTGAAGGTCGAGCTGGGCGACGTCGTGGCCGACTTCGTGGCCGGCTTCGGCGAGCGCACGCGCGCCTATCTCGACGATCCCGCCGAGCTCGACCGCGTGCTGGCCGCGGGCGCCGGCCGGGCCCGTGAGGTCGCGGCGCCGGTGGTGGTGGACGTGTACGACAAGGTCGGGCTCGTCCGCGGTGTCTGACCCGTGCGTGGAGGGCGTGCCGTCGCAGGACGGGGCGCTGACCTTCGGTGTGGCGATCGCCGTCCCGGAGCCGTTCGGTGAGCAGCTGCGCGCCCACCGCGCGTCGTTCGGCGACCCCGCTGCCGCGCAGATCCCCAGCCACATCACGCTGCTGCCGCCCGACCAGGTCACGGAGGAGGGGCTCGACGACCTCGCGGCGCGGCTCGAGCACGTGGCCGACCGGACGGCGCCGTTCGAGGTGACGCTGCGGGGCACCGGCACGTTCCGGCCCGTGTCGCCGGTCGTCTTCGTGGCGGTCAGCCGGGGGATCGCCGAGGCGGGCGTCCTGGCGGCCGACCTGCGCGCGGCGCTCGACGCGCCCGAGCCGCTGTTCCCGTTCCACCCCCACGTGACGGTGGCGCACCACCTCGACGACACCGCCCTCGACCACGCCTACGCGACGCTCGAGGACTTCGGCTGCGACTTCGAGGTCACCGAGGTGGCCCTCTACCTGCACCGCGAGGGCGAGGGGTGGTCCACGCACCGGACCTTCGCGCTCCAGGGACCGCGGGTCGACTGACCCCGACCCGTTCCGGCCCGCCTCAGCGCAGGATCCGGTCCACCAGCTCGTCGACCGCGGCCTCGAGCGGCACGCCGGTGTCCAGCGGGACCGTGAGCTGGTCCAGCACCAGGCCGTCGACGGCGTGGTGGAGCAGGGCGAGCTCGGTGCGTCCGCCAGGGAGCCCGGCCTCCGTGTTGAAGGCGACGTCGTCCTCGAACGCGCGCTGCCGCCAGGCGCCGAGGGTGGCGGCGACGTGCGGCCGGCGAGCCGCCTCGAGCCGGAGCTCGAACAGGGCCAGCGCCACGTGCGGGTCGGCGCGGAGTCGTCGCACGACGTCGTGGACGTAGGCGGCGAACAGGGCGCGGTCGGCCTGGACGCCGTCCCGCGGCGTGACGGCCTCGGGGGAGGGCGCGAGTCGTCGGCCGATGCGGTGGACCAGTGCGGCGACGAGGTCGTCACGGCGCGGGAAGTAGTTCGAGGCGGTCCCGACCGGCGTGCCCGCGGCGGCGTCGACGGCGCGGTGCGTCAGGCCCCGCGCCCCCTGCTCCGCGAGCACGCGGATCCCGGCGTCGGCGAGCGCGGCACGTCGGTCGTCGTTGCGAGGCATGGGGCCACCCTAGCGCGACCACGACATCTGTCGTACTCTGACCACGACAGATGTCGTGATAGGGGGAACGGTGCGAGAGCTCGTCTACTACGTGGCCGTCAGCATCGACGGCTTCATCGCCGACACCGCGGGCGGCTTCGAGGCGTTCATGGTCGGCGGCGACCACGACGCGGTCGTGCTGCAGGAGTACGCGGACGCACTCCCCGCCCACGCGCACGCCGCGCTGGGCACCCTGCCGCCGAGGACGCGCTTCGACACCGTCGTCATGGGGTGGAACACCCTGCTGCCGGCGCTCGACGCGGGCATCGCGAGCCCCTACCCGCACCTGCGCCAGGTCGTCGCCAGCCGCCGCGGGCGGACGGTGGACCCGGCGATCTCGCTCGTGCGCGACCCGCTGGCCTGCGTGCGCGACCTCAAGGCAGCCGACGGTCTCGACGTCTGGCTGTGCGGCGGAGGCGAGCTGGCCGGTGCGCTGCTCCCGGAGATCGACCGGCTCGTCCTGAAGCGTCATCCGGTGGTGCTCGGCGCCGGGATCCCGCTCTTCGGCAGGGTCGACGTCGAGGCGACCCGCTTCACCCCGACCCGGCTGCGCCCGTTCGAGTCCGGCGTCGTCGTGGAGGAGCACGTCCGCCGCTCGGGTCGGTGACGCCCGTCAGGGCTGCACGCCCTCCTGCAGCGAGAGCAGCAGCTCGTCGTGGAACGCGAGCGCCGCGAGCTGGAGGGTGTCGCGACGGTGGGCCAGCGCGATGTGCCGGTCGAGCGTCGGGTTGCGCAGGGCCACGGGACGCAGCGCTGGGCGGTTCGCCAGCACCATCTCCGGCACCACCGCGTACCCGAGCCCGGCCTCCACGAAGCGGAGCACGGACAGCATCTCCCCGCCCTCGACCGAGACCTGGGGCGTGAACCCGGCGGCGGCGCAGGCGGCGAGCGTGGTCTCGCGGAGGTCGTAGCCGGTGCGGAACATCACGAGCGGCAGGTCGCGCAGCGCGCCGACGTCGACCGCGTCGGGCAGGACGTCGTCGACGGGCGCCGCGAGCACGAGCCGGTCGCGGCGCAGCAGCACGGTCTCGAGGTCGGGTCGCTCCTCGGACAGCGGCGTGATGAGCAGGGCGACGTCGAGCCGGCCCTGGGCGAGCTCGTGGGTGAGCACGCGCGACCCGCTCTCGTGCACCTCCAGCTCGATCAACGGGTGCGACTCGTGGAACCGGGTCAGGACCTCCGGGAGCAGGCCGTCGCAGATGGACGGGGTGGCGCCGAGGCGGACCCGCCCCCGCCGCAGGCCGGCCACCTCGTGGACGGCCCGCTGGGCCGACTCGACGTCGATGAGGATGCGCTCGGCGTGGGGCAGGAGCGCCTCGCCGGCGCTCGTCAGCTCGATGCCGCCGGGCTGGCGCACGAACAGCGGCGTGCCGAGGGAGTTCTCCAGCACGCGGACCTGCTTGGACAGGCTCGGCTGGGCGACGCCGACCTCGGCGGCCGCCCGGGTGAAGTTGCGCGTGCGGGCGACCGCGACGAAGTAGGAGAGCTGCTGGAACTGCACATCCTCCACCCTACTCCTCCATAGCCGCAGGCTATGAAGGTTGGCCTCATGATGACTTAGCGCCTAGGTAAGAATCGCGTTAACGTCGGATCGTGGCCACTACTCTGACTCGCGCGTCGGCGCGCAGGTCGACCGTCGTGCTCAAGTACACGATGGCCGTGTCCGGGCTGATCATGCTCGGCTACCTGCTCGTCCACATGTACGGCAACCTCAAGTTCTTCGAGGGCAAGGAGTTCTTCGACTCCTACCTGGAGGGCCTGGAGAACATCTTCTACCCCTACCTGCCGCACGGCGGCGCCCTGTGGATCCTCCGCGTGGTGCTCCTCGTGTCGCTGGTCGCGCACGTCTACTGCGCGGTCACGCTCTGGCGGCGCAACAAGGTGGCGGCGGGCTACACCGGCGGCAAGCGCTACCACTCCAAGCAGAACCGCACCGGCATCCAGCGCTCCTACGCGTCGTTCACGATGCGCTGGGGCGGCGTGATCCTGCTGCTCTTCATCATCGGGCACCTCGCCCAGATGCTGCCGAACTGGCTCGCCCCCGGCGGAGCGTCGGACAGCAAGTACGAGCGCGTGGTCAACGGGTTCGAGATCTGGTGGGTCGTCCTGCTGTACACGATCGGTCTGGTCGCGGTCGGCTTCCACCTGTGGCACGGCTTCTGGAGCGCCCTCACGACGCTCGGCCAGAACCGCAGCAGCACCCGCAAGGACTCCGTCATCACCATCGCGTCCTGGGTGCTCTCGGTGGTCATCGCCGGTGGCTTCCTGATCGTCCCCTTCGCCGTCTTCTTCTTCGGAGCTGGTTCCTGATGAGTGACACCTACACCCCCACCGGGGCAGCCGAGCAGTTCATCGAGCACGGCGAGGACATCCACGACACCAAGGCGCCGTCCGGTCCCATCGAGCGACGCTGGGAGCAGCGCCAGTTCGACGCCAAGCTGGTCAACGCGGCCAACCGCCGCAAGATCAAGATCATCGTCGTCGGCACCGGCCTGGCGGGCGCGTCCGCGGCTGCCACGCTCGGCGAGGCCGGCTACCACGTGACGAGCTTCTGCTACCAGGACAGCCCGCGCCGTGCGCACTCGATCGCGGCCCAGGGCGGCATCAACGCGGCGAAGAACTACCGCAACGACGGCGACTCGGTCTACCGGCTCTTCTACGACACGGTCAAGGGTGGCGACTTCCGCTCCCGCGAGTCCAACTCCTACCGTCTCGCGCAGGTGTCGGTGAACATCATCGACCAGTGCGTCGCGCAGGGCGTCCCGTTCGCCCGCGAGTACGGTGGCCTGCTCGACAACCGCTCCTTCGGCGGCGTGCAGGTCTCCCGCACGTTCTACGCGCGCGGCCAGACCGGCCAGCAGCTCCTCATCGGCGCGTACCAGGCGCTCGAGCGCCAGGTCGCCGCCGGCACCGTCGAGGTGCACACCCGCCACGAGATGCTCGACCTCGTCATGGTCGACGGCAAGGCCCGCGGCGTCATCGTCCGCGACATGGTCACCGGCGAGATCGAGTCGCACACCGCCGACGCCGTCGTGCTCGCGAGCGGCGGCTACGGCAACGTCTACTTCCTGTCGACCAACGCGATGGGCTGCAACGTCACGGCCACCTGGCGTGCGCACCGTCGTGGCGCCTACTTCGGCAACCCCTGCTACACGCAGATCCACCCGACCTGCATCCCCGTCTCGGGCGACTACCAGTCGAAGCTGACGCTGATGAGCGAGTCGCTGCGCAACGACGGCCGCATCTGGGTGCCCAAGAAGGCCGGCGACGACCGCCACCCGCGCGCCATCCCCGAGGACGAGCGCGACTACTACCTCGAGCGGATCTACCCCGCCTTCGGCAACCTGGTGCCGCGTGACATCGCCTCGCGCGCCGCGAAGTACCAGTGCGACGACGGCAAGGGCGTCGGCCCCGGCGGCCTCGGCGTCTACCTCGACTTCGCCGACGCCATCGAGCGCATGGGCCGTCCGGCCGTCGAGGCGAAGTACGGCAACCTCTTCGACATGTACGCCCGGATCACCGGCGAGGACCCGTACACCGAGCCGATGCGCATCTACCCGGCCGTGCACTATGTCATGGGCGGCCTCTGGGTCGACTACGACCTGCAGAGCAACCTCGAGGGTCTCTTCGTCACCGGCGAGGCGAACTTCTCCGACCAGGGCGCCAACCGCCTCGGCGCCTCGGCGCTGATGCAGGGCCTCGCCGACGGCTACTTCGTGCTGCCGACGACGATCGCGAACTACCTCGCGGCGGGCCCGTTCGAGCCGGTCCCCGAGGACCACCCGGCCGTCCTCGAGGCCCGTCAGGCGGTCGAGGAGCGCATCCAGAAGCTGCTGGCCGTCGACGGCAACCGCACGGTCGACAGCTACCACAAGGAGCTCGGCCACATCATGTGGGAGTACTGCGGCATGGAGCGGACCGAGGAGGGCCTGACGAAGGCCATCGGCCTGATCCGCGAGCTGCGGGACGACTTCTGGAAGAACGTGAAGGTCACCGGTGAGGCCGAGGAGCTGAACCAGACCCTGGAGCGCGCCGGCCGCGTCGTCGACTTCTTCGAGCTGGGCGAGCTGATGTGCATCGACGCGCTCAACCGCGAGGAGTCGTGCGGCGGTCACTTCCGCGCCGAGAGCCAGACCGAGGACGGTGAGGCGCTGCGCCACGACGACCGCTTCGCCTACGTGGCGGCGTGGGAGTTCGGCGGCGAGAAGCCGATCCTGCACAAGGAGCCGCTCGAGTACGAGTACGTCGAGATGAAGGCCCGGTCGTACAAGTGAACAGGAGCTGCAAGTGAAGATCACCGTCAACGTCTGGCGTCAGAAGAACGCCGACGCGAAGGGCGAGATGGTCGGGTACCACCTCGACGACGTCTCCGAGGACATGTCGTTCCTGGAGATGCTCGACGTGCTGAACGAGCAGCTCACGC
The DNA here is from genome assembly GCF_058790455.1 of Aeromicrobium sp. EU05-FHT14F07. Classification (NCBI taxonomy): domain Bacteria; kingdom Bacillati; phylum Actinomycetota; class Actinomycetes; order Propionibacteriales; family Nocardioidaceae; genus Aeromicrobium; species Aeromicrobium sp. EU05-FHT14F07. The sequence continues at coordinate 95,219 of NZ_JBYTCR010000009.1, read as the reverse complement.
TCGCCGGTGAGGAGCCGGTCGCGTTCGACCACGACTGCCGTGAGGGCATCTGCGGGTCGTGCGGTGTCGTCATCAACGGCATCGCGCACGGTCCCGAGGTCACGACGACGTGCCAGCTGCACATGCGCTCGTTCAAGGACGGCGACGTCATCGACATCGAGCCGTGGCGCGCGGGCGCGTTCCCGATCGTCAAGGACCTCGTGGTCGACCGCGGCGCGTTCGACCGCATCATCCAGGCCGGCGGCTACATCAGCGTCAACACCGGCTCGGCCCCGGAGGCCAACAACCTCCCGGTGCCGAAGGAGGACGCCGACCACGCGTTCGCGGCGGCGACCTGCATCGGCTGCGGTGCCTGCGTCGCGGCGTGCCCGAACGGCTCGGCGATGCTGTTCACCGCGGCCAAGGTGACCCACCTGGGCCTGCTGCCGCAGGGCCAGCCGGAGCGCGAGTCGCGCGTGGCCAGCATGGTCGCCCAGCACGACGCGGAGGGCTTCGGCTCCTGCACCAACATCGGCGAGTGCACGGCGGCCTGCCCCAAGGGCATCCCGCTCGACGTCATCTCGCGCCTCAACCGCGACCTGCTCGGGGCGCTGGCCGCCGGCCAGGCCTGACGCACCACCCCTCGACCGCCCGTCACCCCTCCGGGGGTGGCGGGCGGTCGTGTTCGGGCCGCCGGGTGCCCCGTGCCCCCGAGCGGTGACTTCTCCACCGCTCGCGGGCTTTCAGTGGAGAACTCACCGCCCGACGCGCCTACGCGCCGTGCTCGAAGCCCTTCCATCGGTGGATCTGCAACCGCAGCGCCCGGCACCGCGCTGATCGGTGGATCCTCAACCGCAAGTCGCCTCCTGGCGTTGCTGACCCACCGATGAGGGGCTCCGGCGTGCTCGGTCACGCCAGGGCCCCTGCCCCGTCGAGGCCGCTCCAGACGCAGGGCCACGACCACCCGCGCCGACGCAGCCCCGACCCCTCCATCGGTGGATCCTCAACCGCAGGCCGCTTCCTGGGGTTGCCGACCCACCGACGAGGGGCTCCGGCGTCCGTCTCGTCGAGCCCGACGCAGATGGTTGCAGATTTGAATTAGCATGGTTAATGACCTACGCTAAGGACATGCCCACCGACTCCCAGAACCTCGCGCTGGCGGTGGCCCGACTCAACCGCAGGCTCCGGCAGGAGCGGCACTCCGACCTGACCCCGACGCAGCTGTCCGTGCTGGGCACGCTGCGCCAGCTGGGCCCGACGTCGCCGTCGTCGATCGCCGCCCGTGAGCGCGTGAGCGCCCCCAGCGTGACCCGCACCCTGAACTGCCTCGCCGAGGACGGCCTCGTCGAGCGGTCGCCGCACCCCCAGGACGGCCGCCAGGTCGTCGTCAGCCTCTCCGACCTCGGCGAGAAGACGCTCGCCGAGGAGCGCCGCCGTCGCGACGCCTGGCTGCACCAGCGCCTCGCCGAGCTCGACGCCCGCGAGCGGGCCCTGCTGCGGGAGGCGTCGGCGATCCTGACCCGGATCACCGAGTCGTGAGCCCCACCTTCCGCGCCCTGCACGTCCGCAACTACCGGGTCTACGCCGCCGGAGCCCTCGTCTCCAACGTCGGCACGTGGATGCAGCGCGTCGCGCAGGACTGGCTCGTCCTCCAGCTGACCTCCAGCGGCACCGCCCTCGGCATCACGACCGGGCTGCAGTTCCTGCCCGCGCTGCTGCTGTCGCCGGTCGCCGGGGTGGTCGCCGACCGGTACCCGAAGCGGACGGTGCTGCGCTGCACGCAGGTGGCCATGGCCGTGCCCGCCGCGATCCTCGGCGTCCTCGCCGTCACCGGTGCCGCGCAGGCCTGGCACGTGTACGTGCTCGCGTTCGTGTTCGGCGTGGGCACCGCCTTCGACGCGCCCGCCCGCCAGTCGTTCGTCGTCGAGATGGTCGGACCCGACGACCTCTCCAACGCCGTCGGCCTCAACTCGGCCTCGTTCAACTCCGCGCGGATGATCGGTCCGGCACTCGCGGGCCTGCTCATCGCCGCCGGCGGGTCGGGCGTCGAGGCGACGGGGTGGGTCATCCTGGCGAACGCCGTCAGCTACCTGGCCGTCATCGCCTCGCTGCAGCGGCTCGACCCCGCCCGGCTCTCCCCGGCCCCCGTCATGGGCAGCCGCAAGGGTGCGGTGCGCGAGGGCGTGCGGTACGTGCGCGCCCGGCCCGACCTCGTGCTGGTCCTGTCCATCGTGTTCGCGGTCGGCACCTTCGGCCTGAACTTCCAGATGACCAGCGCGCTCATGGCGACCGACGTGTTCGACAAGGGCGCGGGGGAGTACGGCATCCTCGGCTCGGTCATGGCGATCGGATCGCTGGCCGGTGCGCTCCTGGCGGCCCGACGTGAGCGTCCACGGCTGCGGTTCGTGGTGGGCGCGGCCATCGCGTTCGGCGTCGTCGAGATCGTCGCGGGCCTGATGCCCGACTACCTCACCTACGCGCTCGTGCTCCCGCTGCTGGGCCTCTGCGCGCTCACGATGATCACCGCCGCCAACGCCACGATCCAGATCACGACCGAGCCGGTCATGCGCGGCCGCGTCGCGGCGCTGTACCTCATGATCTTCATGGGCGGCACGCCGCTCGGCTCCCCGTTCATCGGCTGGGTGGGGGAGACGTTCGGCGCCCGGTGGACGCTGATCGGCGGCGGAGCCCTGTCGCTGCTGGGCGTGGCCGTCGCCCTGCTGCTGTACGCGCGAGGGCGTGAGATCCAGCGCCGCGACGTCGCCGAGCTCGTGGCTCGCCTACGCTCGCAGCATGGACGTCGAGCGCACCTTCACCCTGCCCCGGCCGGTCGAGGAGGTCTTCGCCTTCCTCAGCGACTTCGAGAACACCGAGCACTGGGACCCCGGCACGATCGAGACGACGCGCCTGTCGGGTGACGGGGGCATGGGCACCCGCTACAGGAACCGGTCCCGGTTCATGGGGCGCACCGTCACCCTCACGTACGAGACGGTCGGCTTCGACCCGCCGGCGTTCTTCGCGTGCAAGGGCGTGAACGGGCGCACGACCGCCACCGACGTCATGTCGTTCACGCCCGTCGACGACACCGCCACGCAGGTGCACTACCGGGCGCAGTTCGACTTCCCGTTCCCGCTGCACCAGCTCGCGCCGCTCGTCCTGCGTCGGCCGCTGGACCGGCTGGCCGACGAGACGGTCGACTCGATCCGCCGCGCCCTCTCCTGACCCTGACGCGGACCCCGCACCCGGCTGCGCCCCCACCGCACCCGACGCGTCCTCCGCGGACACCTCCCGCGGGACCTGCCGGGCGGGACTATCCTGGCCGAATGTCCGTCGAAGCCATCGCCCGCTCGATCGAGGTCGTCACGCCCGACCTGATCGAGCTGCGCCGCGACCTGCACGCCAGCCCCGAGCTGTCGTGGCACGAGGAGCGCACCACCGACGTGGTGGCCGGGTGGATGGACAAGCTGGGTCTCGCCCACGAGCGGTTCGAGGGCACCGGGCTGGTCGCCGAGGTCGGCCCCGAGGAGGGTCCGATCGTGGCCCTGCGCGCCGACCTCGACGCGCTGCCCGTCGACGACACCACCTCCGACCCGTGGCGCTCCACGGTCCCCGGCGTCGCCCACGCCTGCGGCCACGACGTCCACGTCTCCGCACTGGTCGGCGCCGCGGTGGCGCTGCAGGAGCTCCACCAGTCCGGCGGCCTGCCCCGCCGGGTGCGGCTGATCTTCCAGCCGGCCGAGGAGGTCATGCCCGGTGGTGCGCTGCGGCTCCTGTCCGCCGGGGTGCTCCGCGGCGTCTCACGCATCGTGGCGCTGCACTGCGACCCCTCGCTCGACGTCGGCCAGGTCGGCCTGCGCGAGGGCCCGATCACCGGCGCGTCCGACCGGATCCAGGTGACCCTCTCCGGTCGCGGTGGGCACACGTCGCGTCCACACCTCACCGAGGACCTCACCTACGCGCTCGCGAGCCTGGTCACCCAGCTGCCCGCCGTGCTCTCGCGCCGCTTCGACCCGCGCTCCGGCGCGAGCCTCGTGTGGGGCGCCGTCCGCGCGGGCAACGCGCCCAACGTCATCCCCTCGACCGGTGAGCTGAGCGGCACGCTGCGCATGCTCGACTCCGCAGCGTGGCACCAGGCGGAGCACCTCGTCCGCGGCCTCATCGCCGACATCATCGAGCCGTTCGGCGTCAGCGCCGACGTGACCTACGTGCGCGGCGTCCCACCCGTGGTCAACGACTTCGGCGTCACCGAGGTCCTGCGTCGTGCCGTCTCCGACGCCATCGGACCCGCCGCCGTCGCCACCACGAGCCAGAGCCTCGGCGGGGAGGACTTCGCCTGGTACGTCGAGGCCGTGCCGGGGGCCATGGGGCGGCTCGGCACCCGCACGCCGGACGGCCCGACGTACGACCTGCACCAGGGCAACCTGCGCATCGACGAGCGCGCGATCGCGGTCGGCGCGAAGGTCCTGGCCTGCTCCACGCTGCACTAGCGCACCGCCCCGACCCGGCAAGGTGACGATCCGGTTACGGCCCGGGGCAATCGACGCGAGGCCCTCCCGCGGGACCCTGTGCGCGGTTAGGGTGCAGGCGTGCCGGGCTCGCCGGCGAAGTCTCGAGGAGGAACATTGCGTCGTCTCACGAAGGTCACCGCCGTCGCCGGTGTGGCCGTGCTCGTGCTCGCTGGTGCGGGCTGCGCCAAGAAGAGCACCGACAGCGAGGACAGCAGCGCCAGCGGCAAGGACTGCGTCGCCAAGGTCGACACCAAGGTCGGCATGGCCTTCGACGTGGGCGGTCGCGGTGACCAGTCGTTCAACGACTCCGCCGCCAAGGGCCTCGACAAGGCCGAGTGCGAGCTGGGCTTCGAGGTGCAGACCGCCGAGGCGCAGGACGGCGAGGCCGAGTCGGCGCGTGAGGGCCGCCTCCAGCAGCTGGTCGACGCGGGCTACAACCCCGTCATCGCTGTGGGCTTCGCCTACTCCTCCGCGGTCGGCAAGATCGCCAAGGAGAACCCCGACGTCAACTTCGCCATCGTCGACGACGCGGTCGAGGGCGACAACATCGCGAACCTGCTCTTCGCCGAGGAGCAGGGCTCCTTCCTCGTCGGCGCCGCTGCGGCGCTGAAGACCGAGTCCGACAACATCGGCTTCGTCGGTGGCGTCGAGACGCCGCTCATCAAGAAGTTCGAGGTCGGCTACGAGGCGGGCGCCAAGGCCGTCAACCCCGACATCAAGATCCAGAGCCGCTACCTGACGCAGCCGCCGGACTTCAGCGGCTTCGGCGACCCGGCCAAGGGCAAGACGGCCGCCGAGGGCATGTTCGACAAGGGCGCCGACATCGTCTACCACGCGGCCGGCGGCTCCGGCGCGGGTGTCTTCGAGGCGGCGAAGGACGCCGACGCGAAGGCGATCGGCGTCGACTCCGACCAGGCCCTCACGGCCGACCCGTCCGTGCGCGACGTCATCCTGACCTCGATGCTCAAGAACATCGACGTCGCCGTGTTCTCCTACCTGCAGGGTGTCGCCGACGGCAAGGCGCCGACCGGCCCGACCGTCTACGACCTCAAGGTCGACGGCGTCGGCTACTCCAAGACCGGTGGCCAGGTCGACGACATCGCCAGCAAGCTGGACGAGTACAAGAAGCAGATCGTGGACGGCTCCATCACCGTCCCGAGCGAGTGACGAGGATCCCTGCGATCCTGACGGCTTGACGCGGTCCGGCCCTGCGCGCGAGCGTGGGGCCGGACCGTGAGCCGTTCGTCCGACCTGTTCGACCCCTGCTCCCCCTCGCCCGGCCGACGGTCGGGCCCTCCGCAGAGGAGTGCTGCGTGACCACGTCCGTCCCCGACGGCACCACGAACCCCGAGACCGGCGACGTCGTCGTCCGGCTGCGGGGCATCGGCAAGACGTTCCCGGGCGTCATCGCCAACCACGACATCGACATCGACGTCCGCCGCGGCACCGTGCACGCCATCGTCGGCGAGAACGGCGCCGGCAAGTCGACGCTCATGAAGATCCTCTACGGCGTCCAGAAGCCGGACTCCGGGACGATCGAGATCCACGGCCGCCCCGTCGACCTGGGCTCCCCGTCGGACGCGATCGGCGCCGGCGTGGGCATGGTCTTCCAGCACTTCATGCTGGCCGACAACTTCACGGTGCTCGAGAACGTCGTGCTGGGTGCCGAGAAGCTGCACGGCATCGGCGACGCGGCGCGCGCGGAGATCCGGCGCCTGTCCGAGGCGTACGGCCTCGACGTCGACCCCGACGTGCTCGTCGAGGACCTCGGCGTCGGCGCACGCCAGCGCATCGAGATCCTCAAGGTGCTCTACCGCGGCGCGTCGGTGATCATCCTCGACGAGCCGACGGCCGTGCTGGTCCCGCAGGAGGTCGACGAGCTCTTCGACAACCTGCGCGAGCTGAAGGCCGAGGGCCTCGCGGTCATCTTCATCTCCCACAAGCTCGACGAGGTGCTGTCGGTCGCGGACACGGTCACGGTCGTGCGCCGTGGCACGACCGTCGACACCCGCCCCGCCGCCGGCGTCACCTCGCGCCAGCTGGCCGAGCTGATGGTCGGCTCCGAGCTGCCGAGCCCCAGCACCGAGACGTCGACCGTGACGGACCAGCCCGTCCTCGAGGTCCGCGACCTGACGCTGCCCGCACCGACGGCCGGGCTCGCCGGCACCGGCGGCCGTCCGCTGCTGTCCGACGTCGACCTGACCATCCACCGTGGCGAGATCCTCGGCGTGGCCGGTGTCGAGGGCAACGGTCAGGCGGAGCTCGTCGAGGCGATCATGGGCATGCGGCCCGGTGCCACCGGCTCCGTGCGCCTCTTCGGTGCCGACCTCGGCGGGCTGTCGACGCGCCGACGCCGGGAGGCCGGCATCGGCTACATCCCCGAGGACCGGCACCGTCACGCGCTGCTGCTCGACGCGCCGCTCTGGGAGAACCGGGTGCTCGGCCACCAGACACGCGAGCCCAACGTCTCGGGGCCGTTCATCGACCGCAAGGGCGCGCGCACCGACACCCAGCGCATCGTCGAGGAGTACGACGTCCGCACGCCCGGCATCGACGTGCTGGCCAGGGCGCTGTCGGGTGGCAACCAGCAGAAGCTCATCATCGGTCGTGAGATGACCGGTGAGCCGAGCCTGCTCGTCGCCGCCCACCCGACGCGCGGCGTCGACGTCGGCGCCCAGGCCGCGATCTGGGACCACATCAAGCGGGCCCGACGCGACGGCCTGGCGGTGCTGCTCATCTCCGCCGACCTCGACGAGCTCATCGGCCTGTCCGACACCATCCGCGTCATCCTGCGCGGCCGTCTCGTCCCCGGCGCGTTCGACCCGGCGACCGTGACCCCCCAGCAGCTCGGCTCCGCCATGACCGGCGCCGGCGACGACGCAGCAGGAGACGTCGCATGACCGACCAGCGACTCAAGCGCCTCGGCCTCGCGCTCGCGGCACCCGCGCTCGCCCTCGTGGCGGCCTTCCTGATCACGAGCCTCGTGCTCGTGGTGGCCGGCGACTCCGTCGGCGGGGTGTGGGGGCAGATCCTCAGCATCCCCGAAGCCCGCGGCCTGACGAACATCGTCAACAGCGCCACCGTCTACTACCTGTCGGGCGTCGCGGTGGCCATCGGCTTCCGGATGAACCTCTTCAACATCGGCGTCGACGGCCAGTACCGCGTGGCGTCGTTCGCCGCGGCGGTCGTGGCCGGCGAGGCGTGGCTGCCGGGCTGGCTCAACACGGCCGCCGCCATCCTGGCCGCGATGCTCGTGGGTGCCGCCTGGGCTGGCATCGCGGGCCTGCTCCGCGTGACCCGTGGCGTCTCGGAGGTGATCTCGACGATCATGCTCAACGCCATCGCCACGGCCCTCGTCGCCTTCCTGCTGCGCAAGGCGGCCGTCGACGACCCCGGCTCGAACATCACCGCGACGAAGGAGATCCCGGAGGGCAGCCGCATCCCCGGCTTCACGCTCTTCCCCGGCGCGCCGAACCAGGTGTACGGCTTCGTGTTCATCGCGATCGTCGTCGGCGTCGTGTACTGGCTCGTCATCAACAAGACCCGGTTCGGCTTCGACCTGCGGGCGACCGGGCTCTCGGAGACCGCCGCCGTGGCGTCCGGCATCGACGTCAAGAAGATGATCCTCGTCTCGATGCTGCTCTCCGGCGCCGCCGCCGGCCTGGTGGGCCTGCCGATCCTGTTCGGCGAGGCGTTCGCCTACGGCTCGACCTTCCAGTCCGGGCTGGGCTTCGCCGGCATCGCGATCGCGCTGCTCGGACGCAACCACCCCGTCGGCATCGCCCTCGGCGCGCTGCTGTTCGCCTTCCTCGACGAGCAGTCCAACCCGCTGCAGATCGTGCAGGACGTGTCGCCCGACATCGTCAAGATCACGCAGGGTGTCATCGTGCTGACGGTCGTCATCGCGTACGAGGTGGTGCGCCGCTACGGGGTGCGCCTCGAGCAGCGCCAGGTCGCCGCCGCCCTCGACGCGGAGCGACGAACAGGCTCCACGAGCAAGGAGGTCACGGGATGAGCGTCGCGACTCCTCCGGTCGGCGGGGCGCCGACCGCCGCCGCGGGCCGCTCCCGTGTCTCGTTCGCCAAGGTGCTGCTCGGCCTGGCAGGACTGCTCGTCCTGATGGCGGTGCTGCGCGTCGTCACCGGCGCCGACGACCTCGCGTCGTCGGGCACCCTGCGCGCGACGCTGGTCGCCGCCGTGCCCATCGGCCTGGCCGGTCTCGGCGGCCTCTGGGCCGAGCGCGCGGGCGTCGTCAACATCGGCCTCGAGGGCATGATGATCCTCGGCACGTTCGGTGCCGGGTACTTCGGCTACTTCTACGGGCCGTGGCAGGGCGTGCTCGGCGCGATCCTCCTGGGTGCCGCGGGCGGGCTGCTGCACGCGATCGCGACGGTCCTGTTCGGCGTCGACCACATCGTCTCCGGCGTCGCCATCAACATCATCTCCCTCGGTGCCGTCCAGTACCTGGCCGTCCTGGCGTTCACCGGCGTCCCCGGAGGCGGTCAGACGCAGTCGCCGCGCGTCGACGACCTCCCGGCGATCACGATCAGCGCGCTCGCCGACCCGCTCGGTGACCTCGAGGCGAAGAACTGGTTCCTGGTCTCCGACGCGGCAGCGCTCCTGCGTGCCCTCGTCTCGAACCTCAGCGTCCTGACGTTGATCTCGTTGGCCCTGTTCGCGCTCACCTGGTACGTCCTGTGGCGCACCCGGTTCGGCCTGCGCCTGCGGTCGGTCGGCGAGAGCCCGGCGGCGGCCGAGTCGCTCGGCATCGACGTCATCCGCTACAAGTTCGTCGCCGTCGTCACGTCCGGCGCCTTCGCCGGCCTCGCCGGCGGGTTCCTTGCGCTGGTCGCGGCCAACGGTTTCCGCGACGGCCAGACCGGCGGACGAGGCTACATCGGCCTGGCCGCCATGATCTTCGGCAACTGGCGTCCGGGCGGGCTGCTGGCCGGCGCGGGCCTGTTCGGCTACACCGACACGTTGCGCCTGCGCGGCGGTGGCGACACGATCCACGGCCTGCTGCTGCTCGTGGCCGTCGGCCTCGTCGCGCTCGCGGTGTGGCAGTGGCGCCAGCACGGCCGTCGGTCCGCGCTGGTCGCCGCGCTGCTCGGCGTCGTCGTGGCGCTCTGGTACTTCCTCACCAGCTCGGTGCCGGAGGACCTGACCGGCATGACGCCGTACCTGACCACCCTCCTGGTGCTCGCCCTGTTCTCGCAGCGCCTGCGGATGCCGGCCGCGGACGGCAAGCCGTACCGCAAGGGGAGTGCGGGATAGTGGCCGGCTCGTTCGGGCTCGGCATCAGCACCGCCGACGACCCCGTCGACTGGGACGCGCTCACCCGGTACGCCACCGAGGTGATGCAGCGGGCCTACGCGCCCTACTCGCAGTACAAGGTCGGCGTGGCCGGGCTCGTCGACGACGGTCGTGTCGTGCTCGGCTGCAACGTCGAGAACGCCGCGTACGGCGTCGCCCTGTGCGCGGAGTGCGGCATGGTCTCGGCCCTGCACGCGACCGGCGGCGGACGTCTGCGGGCCGTCGCGTGCGTCGACGGACAGGGCCGTCCCCTCATGCCCTGCGGCCGCTGCCGACAGCTCCTGTGGGAGAACGGCGGCCCGACCATGCAGCTGCTGACCGCCCGCGGCGTGGTCACGATGGACCAGGTGCTGCCGGACGCCTTCGACAGCAGCGACCTCGACGGCACCCACCTCGACGACCCGTCCGCCTCCGACCAGGAGAACCCCGCGTGAGCGCAGCGCTCGACCTGCCCGCACCCGACCTCACCGACCCCGCACTCCTCGACGACCCGTACCCGCTGCTCGCACAGTGGCGGGCCGCCGGAGCGATGCTACGCAGCGGCGAGGGGCGCTGGGTGGCCACCACCCACGCCGCCGTCGGTGCTGTGCTGCGCAACCGCGCCCTGGGCAGGCTGTGGACCGACTGGGAACCGGCGGAGCAGATGGAGCCCTTCAACACGCTCCACCGCAACCAGCTCATGGAGAACGAGCCGCCCGAGCACACCCGCATGCGGCGGCTCCTCGCCGGAGCGTTCGCGCGCGGTCACGTCGAGCGGATGGGTCCGCGCATCGAGACCCTCGCCGACGCCATGCTCGACGACCTCGAGGCCGACCTGCGGGACGGACGTCCCGTCGACCTGCTCGCCCGCTACGCGGAGCCGATGCCGGTGTTCGTCATCGCCGACCTGCTGGGCGTGCCGCGTGAGGACCACGAGCGCCTGCGCGACTGGTCGCAGGCCATCGTGCACATGTACGAGCAGGGCGTCGGCGACGACGTGCGGGCGGCAGCGGTGCGGGCGAGCAGCGAGTTCGCCGCGTACGTGCGCGACGTGGTCGCGCTGCGCCGGGCCGAGCCGGGCGAGGACCTCGTCAGCGACCTGCTGGCCGAGAGGGAGCAGGGGAAGGGCTTCTCCGACGACGAGCTCGTCGCGACCGTGGTGCTGCTGCTCAACGCGGGCCACGAGGCGTCGGTGAACGTGTTCGGCAACGGCATGCACGCGCTGCTCTCCCACCCCGACCAGCAGGCCCGGGTGGCGGGCGGCGAGGTCAGCGCGGCCACCGCGCTGGAGGAGCTCATCCGCTTCGACGCCCCGCTGCAGATGTTCGAGCGCACCGCCACGAAGGACGTCGACGTCGCCGGTGTCACCGTGCGCGCGGGCGAGACCGTCGCCTGCCTCATGGGCTCGGCCAACCGCGACCCCGCCGCGTTCGAGCGAGCCGACACCTTCGACGTCGGCCGCGACCCCAACCCGCACGTCGGCTTCGGCATGGGCCTGCACTTCTGCCTGGGCGCACCCCTCGCCCGCGTGGAGCTGGAGATCACCGTGCGCCGGCTGCTCGACCGCTTCCCGACCATCGCGCTGCACGGCGCCGCCCCGCGCCGCCCCACGTGGGTGCTGCGCGGCTACGAGTCCCTCGAGGTGACCCTGTGACCGAACCGTTCGACGCCCCCGCCGTCATCGCTGCCAAGCGCGACCGGCACCGGCTCACCGACGCACAGATCGACTGGGTCGTCGACGCCTACACGCGCGGCGTCGTCGCCCCGGAGCAGATGTCGGCGCTCGCCATGGCGATCCTGCTCAACGGGATGGACCGCGACGAGATCTCCCGCTGGACCGGCGCCATGATCGCCAGCGGCGAGCGCATGGACTTCTCCTCCCTCAGCCGGCCCACGGCCGACAAGCACTCCACGGGCGGCGTCGGCGACAAGATCACGCTGCCGCTCGCCCCGCTCGTGGCTGCCTGCGGCGTCGCGGTGCCGCAGCTGTCGGGACGAGGCCTCGGGCACACGGGCGGCACGCTCGACAAGCTCGAGTCGATCCCCGGCTGGCGCGCGGCGCTGAGCAACGAGGAGATGTTCGCCCAGCTCGAGGACGTCGGCGCCGTGATCTGCGCGGCCGGCTCGGGGCTCGCTCCCGCCGACAAGAAGCTCTACGCGCTGCGCGACGTCACGGGCACCGTGGAGGCGATCCCGCTCATCGCCAGCTCGATCATGAGCAAGAAGATCGCCGAGGGCACCGGCGCGCTCGTGCTCGACGTCAAGGTCGGGTCCGGTGCGTTCATGAAGGACGAGTCGCGCGCCCGGGAGCTGGCCGAGACCATGGTCGCGCTCGGCACCGACGCGGGTGTCACGACCGTCGCTCTGCTGACCGACATGTCGACCCCGCTGGGCCTGACCGCCGGCAACGCCCTGGAGGTGCGCGAGTCGGTCGAGGTGCTGGCGGGCGGGGGACCGTCGGACGTCGTGGACCTGACGCTCGCGCTCGCCCGCGAGATGCTGGCCGCCGCTGGTCGTGGCGACGTCGACCCCGCCGACGCGCTCGCCGACGGGCGCGCGATGGACGCCTGGCGGCGGATGATCGTCGCGCAGGACGGCGACCCGGACGCGCCGCTGCCGACTGCCCGCGAGACGCACGTCGTGACGGCGCAGGCTGACGGTGTGCTCACGTCGCTCGACGCCTTCGCCGTCGGCATCGCCGCCTGGCGTCTCGGCGCCGGCCGGTCGCGCCCCGGTGAGGACGTGCAGGCCGGCGCGGGCGTCGAGCTGCACGCCAAGCCGGGCGACGAGGTGCGCGCCGGTGCACCGCTGATGACGCTGCACACCGACACGCCCGAGCGCTTCGAGCGTGCGCTGGAGGCGCTCGACGGCGCTGCCGAGATCGGCTCCGGACCGTTCGTCCCGCGCGACGTCGTGCTGGGTCGCGTCGAGTGACGATGGCCTAGGGTCGAGACATGCGTGTGCTGAACGACCGGCAGGAGGTCGCCGAGTCGGTGGGGACCGAGCTCGGCGTGAGCGAGTGGGTGCAGGTCTCCCAGGAGCGGATCGACCTCTTCGCCGACGCGACCGGTGACCGCCAGTGGATCCACGTCGACCCCGAGCGCGCCGCGCAGGGCCCCTTCGGCGCGACCATCGCGCACGGCTACCTGACGCTGTCGATGCTTCCCTTCCTCGGCGCCCAGGTGTACGCCTTCGCCGGCGACGTCGCGCGGGTCAACTACGGCCTCAACAAGGTCCGCTTCATGACCCCCGTGAAGGTCGGCTCGAAGATCCGCAACCGCGTCAGCGTCGTCGACGTCCACGACACCGACCGCGGCCAGCAGGTCACCCTCCGCCACCAGATCGAGATCAAGGGTCAGGACAAGCCCGCCTGCGTCGCCGAGACCGTCACCGTCCTCATCGAGGCGGGCAGCCAGTCCGGCTGAGCAGCGCCTGCGGGGGTCTCGGCTCGGTGGTGCGCTGTCGCGGGTGGTCTCGTCCTGGTGGTGCGCTGCCGTAGGTGGTCTCGTCCTGGTGGTGCGCTGCCGTAGGGGGTCTCGTCTTGCTGGTGCGCTGCCGCAGGGGGTCTGGGGTTGCTGGTGCGCTGCCTCGGCCTTCGCTGGGGGTGGTCTCCGAAAGGGCCTCGACCGGGCGGCTGGGCGCGACCTGGTCTGGGTTCTCGGGGTGTGGCTCGCGCTGTGGACGCAAGGTTCTGCGTTTGCGCGTGCCGGCGGTGGATGCGCCACCTTCTGAGCGCTCTACAGGTGGCAGATCCACCGACGAGGGGCGAGGCGTGTGAAGGATTCTTCCTTCTCGTGGAACGGTCCACGAGAAGGAAGAATCCTTCGTCCCCCCAACCCAAAGGGCACCCAAGATTCTGCCTTCACGCGAACCAGACCGAACGCCTCTGCGTTCACGACGGGATCCCGTAGCAAACGCAGCATCCTTCGAACCCCAACGCACGAACGCAGAATCCTGCGTCCCACGCGGGCCGCAGCCCGAGACCCCAGACGAGCGCCCCGCCCAGCCGCCCGGTCGAGGCCCTTTCGGAGACCACCCCGAGCGCGAGCCGAGGCAGCGCACCAGCAAGACGAGACCCCCTACGGCGACGCACCAGCAGGACAAGACCCCCTACGTCACCGCACCAGCAACCCCAGGCCCCCTACAGCCCCCACCCACCCCGCGCTGTGTGGAGACGATGACGAAAGTTCGATGAGAGATCGTCGTCAACCGCACAGAACGCGGGTCACGGGGTCAGTACGCCGACCCGCCGGCCAGGGAGACCGCGCCGACGGGGTGCCAGACGGTCTTGGTCTCGAGGAAGGCGCGGAGGCGGGCGGTGCCGGGGGCGGCGGTGACGTCGGGCTCGCCCCCACCCGACCGTGCTCGTGGGGAGTAGACGCGCTTCACCGTGTCGGCGGCCGCGCGCTCCAGGGCGACGCGCTGGTCTGCGGGCACGCCGGTCAGGTCGAGGCCGTTGACGTCGCCGTGGCTGGCGAGCCAGGGCATGATCTCGGCCTGGTCGCCGGTCAGCAGGTTGACGACGCCCGCGGGGACGTCGCTGGTCGCCAGCACCTCCGCGAACGTCACCGCCACCGTCGGGTCGGCCTGCGACGCGACGACGACGGCCGTGTTGCCGCCCGCCAGCACCGGCAGCACGGCACCTACCAGGGGCAGCAGGGGCGACGCGGACGACGCGGCCACCGCGACGACGCCCGTCGGCTCGGGAGCCGAGTAGCTGAAGTAGGGGCCCGACACCGCGTTCGCGCCACCGAAGACGGCCGACAGCTTGTCGGTCCAGCCGGCGTAGTGCACGATCCGGTCGACCGCCGCGTCGACCTCGGCGCGCGCCTCGGCGGCCTTCACGCCCCGGCTCTGCACGATGAGCTCGACGACGTCGGCCCGGCGCGACTCGAGCATCTCGGCGACGCGGTAGAGCACCTGCCCGCGGTTGTAGGGCGTCGCCCCGGCCCACTTCGCCAGGCCCGACCGGGCGGCGACGACGGCGTTGCGGGCGTCCTTGCGGGAGGCGAGCGCGGCGTTGGCCATGAGCGAACCCTTCGTGTCGTGCACCTGGTACGTGCGGCCGGACTCCGAGCGCGGGAACGCGCCGCCGAGGTAGAGCTTGTAGGTCTTCGCGACCGCCAGACGTGCCATCAGAACGCTCCCTCGTCGTCGGTGTCGAGGTAGGCGGCCATGCCGGCCGTGCCACCCTCGCGGCCGAAGCCGGACTCGCCGTAGCCGCCGAAGGAGGCGGTCGGGTCGAACTTGTTGAACGTGTTGTCCCAGACGACCCCGGCCTTCAGACCCGCGGCCATGCCCATCGCGCGCGACCCCTTCTCGGTCCAGACGCCGGCCGACAGCCCGTAGGGCGTGTTGTTGGCCTTCGCGAGCGCCTCCTCGGGCGTGCGGAAGGTCAGGGTGGTGAGCACGGGGCCGAAGATCTCCTCGCGCGCCACCCGCATCGACGCGGTCGCGTCCGTGAACACGGTGGGCGCCACGAACCAGCCCCGCTCCGGCAGCGTGCAGCTGCTCGTCCAGACACCGGCGCCCTCCTGCGCGCCGACCTCGACCAACCCGGTCACCTTGTCGTACTGCATCTGGCTGTTGAGCGCCCCGACGTCGGTGTTCTTGTCGAGCGGCTCGCCGACGCGCAGCGTCTCGATCCGCCTCTTGAGCTTCTCGACGACCTCCTCGGCCACCGACTCCTGCACGAGCAGCCGCGAGCCGGCGCAGCACACCTGGCCCTGGTTGAAGAAGATGCCCGAGACGATCCCCTCGACGGCCTGGTCGATCGCGGCGTCCGCGAACACGATGTTCGCGCCCTTGCCGCCGAGCTCGAGAGTCAGCTTCTTGCCAGTGCCCGCGAGCTCGGACTGGATGCGCTTGCCCACCGGCGTGGAACCCGTGAACGCGACCTTGTCGACGCCGTCGTGGTTGACGATGGCGCTGCCGACGTCGCCGGCTCCGGGGAGGATGTTGACGACGCCGGGCGGCAGGTCGGCGTCGGCGAGGATCTCCGCGAGGATCAGCGCGGTGACGGGCGTGGTCTCCGCAGGCTTCAGCACGACGGTGTTGCCGGCGGCCAGGGCGGGGGCGATCTTCCATGCCGCCATGAGCAGCGGGAAGTTCCAGGGGATCACCTGACCGGCCACGCCGAGGGGACGCGGCGCGGGTCCGAGCCCGAGGTGGCCGAGCTTGTCGGCCCAGCCGGCGTGGTGGAAGAAGTGCTGTGCCGCGGTGGGCACGTCGAAGTCGCGGGTCTCGCGGATCGGCTTGCCGTTGTCGAGGGTCTCGGCGACGGCCAGCTCGCGGGAGCGCTCCGCGATCGCACGGGCGATGCGGAACAGGTACTTGCCGCGCTCCGCTCCGCCCATGCGCGACCAGGGGCCGTCGTAGGCGCGGCGGGCGGCGGCCACCGCCCGGTCGACGTCGGCCGCGGACGCGGTGCTGACGGTGGTGAGGGTCTCGCCGGTGGCGGGGTTGACGGAGGTCAGGTCGTCGCCGCCGCCATCGACGAACGCGCCGTCGAGGAACAGCTGGTAGCGCGGCTTGATCCCCGCGAGGGCGGCCGACTCCAGGGCCGGTGCGTAGGTGAGGTCCATGGGTGGGTCCTTCGGTGGTGTCGGTCGACGGGGTCAGTCGACGCTGACGTAGCGGGGGCCGCTGTAGTGGCCCTGGGTCTGGGTGCGGCGCTGCAGCAGCAGGTCGTTGACGACGCCCGAGGCGCCGAAGCGGAACCAGTGCGGGTCGAGCCACTGCGGCCCGGCGACCTCGTGCACGGCGACGAGGTAGGCGATGGCGTCCTTCGTGGTGCGGATGCCGCCGGCGGGCTTCACCGCGCGCTGCACGCCGGTGAGGTCGAAGAGGTCGCGCACCGCCTGCAGCATCACGTGGGTGACGGGCAGCGTGGCAGCGGGCGCGATCTTGCCGGTGGAGGTCTTGATGAAGTCGCCGCCGGCCAGCAGCGCGAGCCACGACGCGCGGCGCACGTGGTCGTACGTGGCGAGCTCGCCGGTCTCGAGGATCACCTTCAGCCGAGCGTCCCCGCAGGCCTCCTTCACGGCGACGACCTGCTCGAACACGGTGGCGTAGTCGCCGGCCAGGAACGCGCCGCGGTCGATCACCATGTCGACCTCGTCGGCACCGGCCTCGACGGCGAGCCGGGTGTCCGCGAGCTTGACCTCCAGCGACGACCGGCCGGCGGGGAACGCGGTGGCCACCGACGCGACCTTGACGCCCGTGCCGGCCACGGCCTCGGCGGCCACGGCCACCATGTCGGGGTAGACGCAGACGGCCGCGGTCGAGGGAGTCCCCGCGACCTCCCGGTCGGGCTGCACGGCCTTGCGGCACAGGTTGCGCACCTTGCCGGGGGTGTCGGCGCCCTCGAGCGTGGTCAGGTCGACCATCGAGATGGCCAGGTCGATGAGGGCGCGCTTGGTGTCCTTCTTGATCGAGCGGGTCGCGAGCTGGGTCGCGCGGGCCTCGACGCCGACGGGGTCGACGGCGGGCAGCCCGTCGAGGAAGGTGCGCAGCGCCGCGTTGTCGGTGCCGCCGAGACCCATCGCGGCGCGCAGCGCGGCAGCGTCGGTGCTGCCGGTCGGGGTGGACGTCGGGCTCATGGGTGGCCTCCGGGTGAGACGGTGCGACGCGGGGTGAGGGTCGTCGGGCGGGCGCGGGGGTGGCCGCGGACCCATGAAGTCTGCCACCTCGCGTGTGCATGGTCATCTCGCCGTCGCTGCCGTCCCGGTGAGGTACTCCCGGGTCGCTCCCGGAGGCGTGCCACGATGTGCGCGTGAGCCTGACCGCCGACCAGATCCGCCGCGCCCCGAAGGTGGCGCTCCACGAACACCTCGACGGCGGCGTCCGCCCGTCGACCGTCGCCGAGATCGCGCAGGAGGTCGGGCACCCGCTGCCCGCCCCGCCGGACCGGCTCGGCATGTGGTTCGCCGACGCCGCCAGCTCAGGCTCCCTCCCGCGCTACCTCGAGACGTTCGAGCACACGGTGGCGGTCATGCAGCGTCCGCAGGACCTCGCCCGCGTGGCCCGCGAGTCGGTGCTCGACCTCGCCGCCGACGGCGTCGTCTACGCCGAGCTGCGCTGGGCGCCCGAGCAGCACCTCCAGGGCGGCATGACCCTCGCCGAGACGGTCGAGGCCGTGCAGGCCGGCATCGACGAGGGGCGCGCCGAGGCGGCTGCCGAGGGCACCCCGATCGTCGTGGGGCAGCTGCTCACGGCGATGCGGCACGCGCAGCACGGACTCGAGATCGCGGAGCTCGTCGTCGAGTACCGCGACCGGGGCGTGTGCGGTTTCGACATCGCGGGGGCCGAGGACGGCTTCCCGCCCATCCTGCACCTCGAGGCGTTCGAGTACCTGCGCCGCGAGAACGCCCACTTCACCATCCACGCCGGCGAGGCGTTCGGCCTGCCGTCCATCTGGCAGGCCATCCAGCGCTGCGGCGCCGACCGGCTGGGCCACGGCGTGCGCATCATCGACGACATCGACCTTGCGGCCGAGGGCGGACCCCGGCTGGGCCTGCTCGCCGCCTACGTGCGCGACCGGCGCATCCCGCTGGAGATGTGCCCCTCGTCGAACCTGCAGACGTCGGCGGTCCCGGGCATGCGCTCCATCGCGGACCACCCGATCGGCCTGCTCAAGGAGCTCGGCTTCCGGGTGACGGTCAACTGCGACAACCGGCTGATGAGCGGCACGTCCATGAGCCGGGAGATGCAGCTGCTCGTCGACGCCTTCGGGTACGGCGCCGACGACCTGCGCTGGTTCACGGTCAACGCCATGAAGAGCGCCTTCCTGCCGTTCGACGAACGTCTCGCGCTGATCGACGACGTCATCAAACCGCGCTACGCCGCCCTCTAGTCCCCGCTAGTCCCCGCGTTTCGGAACGTCATCGCCCTTTCTCCTCGAGAAAAGGGGTGATGACGTTCCGAAACGTGGGGTGGGCGAGCGGCGCAGCACCCGCCGCGCCTGGCGCGGGGTCATCGGGGTGCAGCCCGCGGCCACCGCCTCGGCGACGATCCGGTCGTCCTCGTTCTTCAGCCGCCAGCCGCGTCGCACGAGCACCCACGGGCTCTTGCGGCCCTCGCGGAGGTCGCGCGCGAGACGCAGCGCGAACGTGACGAGCCGGTGCCGCCGCAGGCAGATCGCCTGGTCGAGCAGCCCGGCGTCGCGGCACGCGGTCACCACGACAGGGGCGAACAGGCCCTCGGCGATGAACCGCTCGCCGACCTCGAGGTGCTGCGTCCCCGTCCTCCGGCTGGCCGCGATGTCGTAGACCGGCACGTCGGCCTCCCCGGCGGCGCACAGCTCGGCGATCGTCCCGACGGCCGCCACGGCGTCCCACGACGCGGGGTCGTCCCAGTCCGGGATCCCGAGGGTGGACCGGGGGAGGCGAGGGTCGTCCCCGTCGCGGTAGAAGTCGTCGAGCCGCAGGACGGCCCACCCGAGCACCTGGGCCAGGTGGGACTTCCCGACGCCCGACGGTCCGGCCACGACCACCACGCGGCCCCCCACCCGGACGTCCCGACGCTCACGCACGGTCCACGATCCTAGGCCGTCCGGACGCCTGGGCGGTCGACCTGGCCCGCCCGGGGCTTCGTCACCTGATCGCAACCTGCCACGCCATTGACGCGGGCTGGGGCTTCGGGTGAGATTCCTCCATTGGTCCGGCGCCGAAGGGTGCGGGGGGACCGACGGCACCACGACGGGCCGGACCGCCACGCGCGGCCCTGGCCCCGACCCGATGTCTGCGGTTCACCCGGACGTCGCCTCGACGGTCCCCCAGGGACGCCTCGACCTTCTCAGATAGGCCTGCCCGTCCGAACGTCGAAGGATCCCCTGTGAAGAACGTCCTGCGCTGCGCCGCCGCCACGCTCGCGGCGGTCACCGCCACCTCGGTGCTCGGCGCCGTCCCGGCCTCCGCGGCCGACCCCGTCACCATCCAGGTGCTCGACATCAACGACTTCCACGGTCGCCTCGACGCCAACACGGTCAAGTTCGCCGGCACGGTCGAGCAGCTCCGTGCGCAGGGCGGCGAGGACAACACCCTGTTCATCTCCTCCGGCGACGACATCGGCGCCTCGCTGTTCCCGTCACAGGTGCAGCAGGACGGGCCGACCCTCGACGTGCTGAACGCGCTGGACCTGGACACCTCCACCGTCGGCAACCACGAGTTCGACCGAGGTGCCGCCGACCTCCTCGGTCGTGTGGCGGACCGGTCGGACTTCCCCCACCTCGCGGCCAACGTCGTCGACGCCTCCACCGGTCGACCGGTGCTCCCGCCGTCGGCCACCTTCGAGGTCGGCGGCCTCGACGTGGCCGTCGTCGGCGCGGTCACCCAGGAGACCCCGGCACTCGTCTCGCCCGACGGCATCGCCGGCCTGCGCTTCACGGACCCGGTCGAGGCCGTGAACACCGAGGTCGAGCGCCTCGAGGGCCTGACCGACGCCCCCGACGTCATCGTCGCCAGCTACCACGAGGGTGCCCAGAGCGGCACCACCGCAGGCGGCACCCTCGAGAGCGAGCTCGCCAAGGGTGGCGCCTTCGCCGACATCGTCGCCAAGACCGATCCCGACGTCGACGCCATCTTCAACGGGCACACCCACCAGACCTACGCGTGGGAGGCGCCGATCCCCGGGCGCTCCGGCACCCGACCGGTGGTGCAGACCGGCAGCTACGGCGAGAACGTCGGCCGGGTCCAGCTGACCGTCGACCCCGCCACCGGTGCGGTCACCGGGCACACCCAGTCGAACGTCGCCCGCCTCACGACGGCCAACGAGACGCTCGTCGCCACCTACCCGCGGGTGGCCGAGGTCGCCCGGATCACCGACGCCGCCCTCGCCAACGCGACCGAGGTCGGCCGTCGTCCGGTCGGCGAGGTCACCGAGGACATCACCACGGCGGGCTACGCCGACGGTGGTGCGAAGCGCGACGACCGCGCCAACGAGTCCACGCTCGGCAACCTCGTGGCCGAGATGTACCGCTCCGAGGTGTCCAGGACGGCCGTCGGCCGTGACGTCGACCTCGGCATCGTCAACCCCGGCGGCCTGCGCGACGACCTCGAGTTCGCGGGCACCGGCGGCACCAACACCGACGGTGTCGTCACCTTCGGCGAGGCGGTCTCCGTGCTGCCCTTCGCCAACAGCCTCTTCGTCGTCGACCTCGACGGCTCGCAGCTGAAGACGGTCTTCGAGCAGCAGTGGCAGCGCACCGCGGCGGGCACCGTCCCGAGCCGCGCCTACCTGCAGCTCGGCACCTCCGACAACGTCCGCTACACGTTCGACGCCACGCGGCCTGAGGGCGACCGGATCACCTCCCTGTGGGTGGACGGCGAGAAGGTCGTCCCCGAGCGCACCTACACCGTCGCGGTGCCGAGCTTCCTGGCCTCCGGTGGCGACAACTTCCGCGCCTTCGCCTCGGGCGCGCGTCGTGACACCGGCCTGGCCGATCTCGACGCCTGGACGACGTACCTGTCGAGGAACCAGCCCGTGTCGCCGTCGTTCGCGCGCCACGCCGTCGAGCTGCGCGGTCTGCAGGCGTCCTACCGCGCGGGTGGCGCCTACGAGATCACGCTGCCGCGTCTGGACCTCACGTCCTCGGGCAGCCCCGCCAACCGCTCGGTGTCGGCGCGTCTGCTCGACGGCGACCGAGTCGTCGCGAACCTCGGTGCCCGCGCCGTCGCCAACGGTGCGGTCACCATCGCCGGCCGCCTGCCCAGCAAGGTCGCCGGCGACCTCGTCCTGGAGGTCCGCGCGTCGCGCAGCGGCACGCTCGCGACGGTCCCGATCTCCATCCAGGGCGCCTCGGTGAAGGCCGAGGCCTCCACGGTCGCCTTCGGCGAGGACGCGACCGTCGCCGTGACGGTCGGCGCCCCGGGTGCCGCGCCCACCGGCGCCGTGGAGGTCCGTGACGGCGACACCGTGCTCGGCACGGGCACACTCGACGCAGAGGGTCGCGCCGACGTCAGCATCGACACCGAGCGTCTCGGCGCCGGCTCGCACGAGCTCGAGGTCGGCTACGCGGGCGACACCGACCTGCCCTCCGCGACCGGCACGGTCACCGTGGTCGTCGAGAAGGCGGCCACGTCCGCCGAGGTCGGCGTCGAGGCGAACCCGCGCCGCGGCGCACCCGTCGAGCTGACGGTCGACGTGGCCTCGGCCACCGGCACGCAGCCCACGGGGGAGGTCCGTGCCGAGCACGACGGCACGGTCCTCGGCACCGCGACGCTGTCCGACGGGAAGGCCACCATCGAGGCCGACACGTCCAGCCTGCCGATCGGCACCACCACGGTCGAGATCGTCTACGCCGGCGACGACGACCACGCCACGTCGACGACGACGGCTGCCGTCGACCTCGCCAAGGGCGTCGTGAGCCTCGCCGTGACTCCGCCGGCCGCCACGCCCTACGGCACCTCGTCCGTGATCGAGCTGAGCAGCGACGACGACGCCCGCGGCCTCGTCTTCGCCTCCACGTCGGACGGCACCGTCGTCGGCGTCGGCACGATCGCCGACGGCTCGGGACGCGTCAGCCTCGACCGGACCGCCCTGCGGCCCGGCGAGCACACGCTCGAGGTGTACTTCAACGGCAGCGCCGACTTCGAGCCGGTGAAGGTCCCGGTCACGGTGACGATCACCAAGGCGGCCTCCGCCACCTCGGCGTCCGTGCGGCCGACGAGCGTCGTCCGCAACCGCGGCAAGGCCACGGTGGCGGTCTCCGTCCGCACCGCCGGCTTCACCGCCGACGGCGGCGCGATCGTGGTGCGTGTCGGTTCGAAGGTCGTCGGTCGCGGCGAGCTGCGCGACGGCAAGGCGTCGGTGACCCTGCGTCCGTTCACGAGCACCGGCCGCAGGACCCTGACGGTCTCCTACGCCGGCAACGATCTCGCGAAGCCGTCGACGGGCCGCGCCACGCTCACGGTCCGCTCCCGCTGACCGGCGGCCGTCGTCAGCATCCCTCGAACCAGGAGACACCTGTGTCCAGATCACCCTTCTCGCGTGCACTGCGGCTCGCCCTGGCCGGCGGCCTGGCCGCCGGCGCGCTCGCCGCAGCGCCGGCAGCCCAGGCGGTGCCGGCCGACCACCTCGTGATCGACGAGGTCTACGTCAACGGCGGCTCCAGCGGGGCGTCGTTCAAGAACAAGTACGTCGAGGTGCACAACCCGACAGCCAAGGCCGTCGACGTCGCGGGCTGGTCCGTCCAGTACCGCTCGGCGAGCAGCTCGGCCGGCTTCACGGGCGTGATCCCGCTCGGTGACCACACGGTCCCCGCCGGCGGCACGCTGCTGGTGGGAGCCAACAGCAACAACGCCTCCACCAACCCGGGTGCGAACCTCCCGGACCCCGACGTCTCCTCGACCGTGGCCTTCGCAGGCGGCGGTGGGACGATCGCGCTCTCGCGCTCCGCGACGCCGCTCACCGGGGCCCCGTCCGCCGTGCTCGCGGACGCGTCGGTGGTCGACCTCGTGGGGTACGGCAGCTCCCTCACGTTCGAGGGCTCGGCACCGGCGTCCGGGACGGGCCTCACCTCCGCCGTCGGGCGCACCGGTGGCGCCGACACGAACGACAACAAGGCCGATCTCACGGCCGTCACGCCCACGCCCACCGCCTGCGGCACGGCGTGCGACACCGCGCCCGCGCCGGTGGAGCCGACGCCCGTCGTCCCGATCGCGGAGATCCAGGGCACGGGGTCCGCCAGCCCGGTCGTCGGCCAGCGGGCCACCACTCGCGGCGTCGTGACCGCGGTCTACCCCGACGGCGGCTTCGACGGTGCCTACCTGCAGACCGAGGGCACCGGCGACGTCGACCTCGCCACCCACCGGGCCTCCACCGGGCTGTTCGTCGCCTCGGCCGCCCTGGCCGACGACGTCGAGATCGGGGACCACCTGCAGGTGACGGGCACCGTGCAGGAGAGCAGCGGGCTGACCCAGCTGGCCGTCCCGGCCGGGGGCTGGAGCGTGCTCACCGAGCCGGCCGTCGCCCCGAAGGCCGCCCAGGTCGCGTTCCCGCTCGACGAGGCGCAGCGAGAGTCGCTCGAGGGGATGCTCGTGGCGCCTCAGGGCGACTACACGGTCACCAACAACTTCGCGACGAACACCTTCGGCGAGGTGGGTCTCGCAGCCGGCACGGAGCCGCTGCGCCAGCCGACCGACGTCGTCCGTCCGCGCACCCAGGCCTACACCGACCTGGTGGCCGACAACGCCCGCCGGCTGGTCACCCTGGACGACGGCGCGAGCGTCAACTACGTCAACGGCAGCAAGGACGTGCCGCTGCCGTGGCTGACCGCCGACAACGAGGTCCGGCAGGGAGCTCCGGCGACCTTCGTGGCCCCCGTGGTGCTGGACTTCCGCTTCGGCTGGAAGCTGCAGCCCACGACCCGCCTCACCGGGGTCGCCGACGCACCGGCCACCTTCGGCGCGACGCGCGCGCAGGAGCGCACGCCCGAGCCCGTGAAGGGCGAGCTGAAGCTGGCGTCCTTCAACGTGCTGAACTACTTCCCGACCACCGGCGAGAAGTACGTCGCCTCCGGCCGCGGGACCTGCACCTATTACACCGACCGCACCGGCACGCCGATCACGAACAACACGTGCACCAACAACGGTCCGCGCGGTGCGGCGAACGACGCCAGCCTGGCGCGCCAGCAGGTCAAGATCGTCAAGGCGATCAACGCCCTCGACGCCGACGTCGTGTCCCTGCAGGAGCTGGAGAACTCCGCGACCTTGGGCCAGCCTCGCGACACGGCGCTGACGACGCTCGTCGAGGCGCTCAACGCCGACGCAGGCGCCGGGACCTGGGCCGGAGCGGCCTCGCCGAGCGTCGTCCCCCGCACGGGCGAGGACGTGATCCGTCCGGCGTTCATCTACCGCACCGCGACCGTGGAGACGGCCGGTGAGGCCCGCATCGCCGACGACGCCGCGTTCAGCAACGCCCGCGCCCCGCTCGCGCAGGAGTTCCGCGCCAAGGGCGTGGCCGGCAGCGACTTCGTGGTGATCGCCAACCACTTCAAGTCCAAGGGCTCGGGCACCGGGGAGAACGCCGACCAGCGCGACGGCCAGGGGGCGTCCAACCCGGACCGCATCCGTCAGGCACGCGCCCTGGTGGCGTTCACCGAGGAGGTCGAGAAGGCCACCGGGACCGACCGTGTGCTCCTGGCGGGCGACTTCAACTCCTACGCCAAGGAGGACCCGATGGTGGTCCTGGAGGAGGCCGGGTTCACGAACGTCACCGACGAGCTCAGCGACGAGGACACCTACCAGTTCGGCGGCCTGCTCGGCTCGCTCGACCACGTCTTCGCCTCGCCCTCGGCGGCACGCCGGGTCCGCGACGCCGACGTGTGGCGCATCAACGCCCCCGAGGCGATCGCCCGCGAGTACAGCCGGTTCAACTACAACGTCACCAACCTCTACGACGACTCGCCGTTCCGCTCCAGCGACCACGACCCGACGCTCGTCGGCTTCGACGTCGCCCCGGTCGACGGCGAGGTGGTCGTGGACGGACCCCGCAGCCGCCGCCTCGGCGGAGAGGTCGACGTCGACGTGCAGGTCCGCTCCTCGCTCGAGGGCGTCGTGCCCATGGGCACGGTGACGCTGCGCGACGGTGACACCGAGCTCGGCACGGCCACCCTGGACGGCGGCCGCGCGACGATCCCGCTCGACACCACGGACCTCGGTGTCGGCACGCACGTGCTGCGCGTCGAGTACGCCGGCGACACCGAGACCCGCGCGCTCGAGGGCGAGTACCGGATCACGGTGCTCAAGGCCGAGGCCGACCTCGCCGCCACCATCGGGTCCACCCCGTTCGGGACGGACGCCACGCTGGAGGTCACCGCCGACCCAGCCGCGTCGGGACTCGTCTACGTGGTGTCCGGCTCGACTGTCGTCGGCCGCGGCTCGCTGCGCGCCGGCGCCGCGCAGGTGCGCATCGACGGCACGGCGCTCGAGCCCGGTACCCACCGGCTGGGGGTCTTCTACGCCGGCAACGACGGGGTCGAGCCCGACGACGTCACGGTGGAGCACACCGTGACCAAGGCCAGGTCGACCGTGCGCGCCTCGGCGCCGCGCGGGAAGGTCGTCGTCGGCCGCACCCGGGCCGTCGTCCCGGTCCGGGTGAGTGCCGACGGCTTCCGGCCCGACGGTGGCACCGTGCGCGTGCGGATCGGCTCGACGGTCCTCGGCGCGGCGACGGTGCGCGACGGTGTCGCCGAGGTGCGCCTGCGTCCGATGCGCAGCAGCGGCACCAAGCGGCTCACCGTGGAGTACCTCGGTGACCGTCGCACCGGGTCGGCCACGGCTCCGCTGACCATCCGCGTCGTCCGGCGCTGACGTCCGCCCGTCCGGCTCCCGTCATCTCCCCGTGGGGTGCCGGGAGCCGGGCGAGCGCGTCGCATCTGCGCGGGGGCCGGCCCGGCCGGTCGCTCCGGACCGGCCCGCGGAGCTCAGGAGGCGGGCACGAGGTAGCGGTACCGGTGGTGCGTGACGAAGCCGTGCGGGGCGTACAGGGCCAGCGCCGCGTGGTTGTCGGGCATGGTCTGCAGGTAGACCCGGGTGGCGCCGCGCTCGTGCGCCCACGCGAGGCTGGTGCGCACGACGGCGTCGGCGAGGCCGCGTCTGCGGTGCGCGGGCAGCGTCTCGACGGCGGCCACGCCGGCCCACTCGCCGGTCACCACGACCCGCCCGACGGCTGCGGCCGGCACATCGCCGTCGACGAGCTCGACGAAGCCGACGGTGCGGGGTCCCTCGAGCACCCGCCGTGCGGCCTCGACGTCGTCGACCCGGCCGTAGCGGGACAGCCAGGCGTCCGACGCCCGTGCCGTCACGGTCGCCCGGTCGTCCGGCTGCGGGGCGTCCGGGAGGTCGGCCACCTGCACGACGGCGCCCCCGAGGTAGTCGGTGCGCGCCGTCCACCCCGCCGCGAGGAAGCGGCGCTCCCAGACGGAGTCGACGACGACCTGCGCCTGCGGCTCCAGGCCCCGGGACGTGTAGAAGTCGAGCACGGCGGCGAACGCCTCGGCGTCCGGCACACCAGGGTCGCCGACGACGGCGACGGAGTTCGCGCGGCCCGTGAAGGCTCCCGCGGCCCGCAGCTCCCACTCGCCGAGCGGCACCGACTCCGGGGCGGGCCAGCCGCGCGAGGTGACCCGGACGAGCTCGTCCACGTCGACGTCGGACGCGCGTCGGCTGCGGGCGGGGCGCAGGGGGACCACCTTGAGCGCGACCACCCGGTCGGCGGCCACGGACGTCTCGGACCCGTCGCGACGCTGCACGACCAGGCCCGCTGCGTCGACCGCGACGACCCGACCGACGGCGTCGGTGGCGCTCCCGTCGGCGAGCCGGTGCCGCACGGTCACCCGTCGGCCGAGGAGGTCCTGGTGGTCTGCCACGACGCCACCGTCTCATGAGGCATACCTCAGTACGACGCCCCGTCGAGCAGGCGGGATACTGGGACGGTCCGCCGCCGACCAGGGCGGACCAGCGTTGCCGTCGAAGGAGCCGTCGTGACCTACGTGATCGCCCAGCCGTGTGTGGACGTCAAGGACCGCGCATGCGTGGACGAGTGTCCCGTCGACTGCATCTACGAGGGCAAGCGGATGCTCTACATCCACCCCGACGAGTGCGTCGACTGCGGTGCCTGCGAGCCGGTGTGCCCGGTCGAGGCCATCTTCTACGAGGACGACACCCCGTCGGAGTGGAAGGAGTACTACGACGCGAACGTGAACTTCTTCGACGACCTCGGTTCGCCGGGCGGTGCCGCGAAGATGGGCGTGATCGACAAGGACCACGCCTTCATCGCCGCACTTCCCCCGCAGAACCAGGAGTGACGGCCGGGCCGCACCGTCGGCCCGCCACCCCCGAGGCCACCCGCGAAGGAGCGTCCTGATGGACCGACCCCGTCTCTCCTCCCGCTTCCCCGACTTCCCGTGGGACACCCTGGCGGCCGCGAAGCAGCGCGCCCACGCGCACCCCGACGGCATCGTCGACCTCTCCATCGGGACGCCCGTCGACCCCACGCCGGCGGTCGCCCGCGAGGCGCTGGCCGCGGCCTCGGACGCCCCGGGCTACCCGACGGTGGCGGCCCCCGAGGCCGTGCGCCAGGCAGCCGTCGACTGGCTCGCACGCCGTCTCGGGGTCACCCGCCTCGGCGTCGACCAGGTGCTCCTCACGGTCGGTTCCAAGGAGCTCATCGCCAACCTGCCGTCGCAGCTCGCGCTCGGACCGGCCGACACCGTCGTGCTGCCGTCCCTCGCGTACCCCACCTACGAGGTCGGGGCCCGCTACGCCGGGGCTCGGGTCGTGCTCGGCGACCCGGTCGCCGACGGTCTCACCGACGTGCCGGCGCTCGTCTACGTGAACTCCCCGGCGAACCCGCACGGCGAGGTGCTGTCGGCCGAGCACCTGCGCGAGGTCGTCCGCTGGTGCCGCGAGCGGGGGGCGCTCCTGGTCTCCGACGAGTGCTACGCCGACTTCGGCTGGGAGCGCGAGCCCGTCTCCGTCCTGCACCCCGACGTCTGCGAGGGCAGCCACGACGGCCTGCTCGCCGTGCACTCGACGTCGAAGCGCTCGAACCTCGCGGGCTACCGTGCCGGGTTCGTGGCGGGCGACGCGTCGGTCGTCGCCGAGCTGCTGGCCGTGCGCAAGCACCTCGGGTTCATGCTCCCGACCCCCGTGCAGCAGGCGTTCGCCGCCGCCATCGCCGACGACGAGCACGTCGTGCTGCAGCGTCGTCGCTACGCGGAGCGTCGCGTCGCCCTGCGCCGTGCGCTGGAGTCGGCCGGCTTCACCATCACCCACTCCGAGGGCTCGCTGTACCTGTGGGCCACGCGCGGCGAGGGCTGTCGCGATACCGTCGCCTGGCTCGCCGAGCGGGGCATCCTCGTGGCGCCGGGCGACTTCTACGGCGAGCGCGGTGCGCAGCACGTGCGCGTCGCGTTCACGGCCACGGACGAGCGCGTGGCCGCTGCCGTGGCGCGTCTGTCCGCCTGACGCCGACCGTCCTCGCGGCACCCGTCGAGCGCGCCGTGCGTGCCGACTCGCACCCCCGTCACGGGCGGACGAGGTGCGCCTGCGTGAGATGCACCAGCTCGTCGACGAAGACGTCACGGTCGAGCTCCGGACGCTGGAGCACGTAGTCGACCGCCAGGTGCTCGACCATCCGCACGAGCAGCCAGGCGGTCGCCGCCGGCGGCCAGGGAGTCGGGGTGCGGGAGACGGTGAGGTACGCGCCCACCAGCTCGGCCACGCGCTGCTCGACCGCGTCGACGTGGCCGGCCACGCGCGACGCCGGCAGCTCGCGGGTGACGAGCCGGAGGTACTCGCGGTGCTCCTCGAGGACGTCGAGCAGGCCGTCGTACGCGGCCCGCACGAGGTCGTCCGGGGGCAGGTCGAGCCGGTCGGCGAGCACGGCGGTCAGCTCGTCGCCGAGCTCGCCTGCGTACCGGTCGATGACGCCCGACAGCACCGCCTGCTTGTCGGGGAAGTACTGGTAGAGCGACCCTGGGCTGATGCCGGCACGCGAGGCGACGCGATTGGTGCTCGCGCGCTCGTAGCCCTCCTCCACCAGCACCGCCCGGGCCGCCTCCAGGATCCGCTCCACCATCAGGCGCGAGCGCTCCTGCGTCGGTTCCTTGCGTAGGCTGCGGGGCAGGTCGCTCATACGCGAATGGTATGCGAGCAAAAACTCGTGTCACGCTGCCGACATGGAACGCCTCCGGCCGTCGACCCCGGCCCCCGACCTCCTCCCGTCCGACCTCCCCCCGTCCGACCTCCCCGCACCCAGCACCGTCCCGACGCGGCACCGTGCCGCCGAGGCGCGTGGAGCGAGGCTCGGCCGCCCGCTGCGCGTCCTCGGCCGGGTGCGCGACCTCGACGAGTCGCTGATGCGCGACATCGGCGAGGGCTACCTCCGGGTCGACGAGCGTGGCGCGGAGGTGGCAGCCCTCTGCGCACCCGGTCGCGCGGACCGCGTGACGCACGCCCACCTGCGACGTGCGCTGCGCGGCGAGCTCGACGACGTGCCGGACGTGCTCCGCGACGTCGTCGAGCAGCTGACGCAGCCGCCGGACTGGCTCGACCTCGCGCTGCTCGAGGAGGGGGCCCGGTTCTACCGCCGGCTCGGTCGCAACGCCGGCGACGTGCTGCTGCAGCTGTCGCTGATCGGCGGCTACCGCTTCGGAGGACCCACGGACCTGCTGGTCCTGACCGGTGGGCTGACGGGGCCGTCGACGATGCGGCGGCTCGCCGAGACCCAGCACTGGACCATGGCGGTCACGGAGCCGGGAGCGCTGCGCCCGTGGGCCGACGGCTGGCGGCTCACGGTGCACGTGCGGATGATGCACGCGCTCGTCAACGCACGGCTGCGCGACGACCCCCGCTGGGACCGGCAGCACTGGGGCGAGCCGATCAACCAGTCCGACCAGGCGGCCACGCTCGCGCTGTTCTCGGGGACGCTGCTCCTCGGCGTGCGTGCGCTGGGCGTGCCCGTGAGCCGGGAGGACTCGAGGGCCGTCATGCACCTGTGGCGGTACGTCGGCTGGCTCCTCGGCGTCGACGACGCGTGGCTCTTCGACGACGAGCGGGCCCAGCACCGCTTCGGCTACCACGTGCTGTGCAGC
Organism: Aeromicrobium sp. EU05-FHT14F07; assembly: GCF_058790455.1. Classification (NCBI taxonomy): domain Bacteria; kingdom Bacillati; phylum Actinomycetota; class Actinomycetes; order Propionibacteriales; family Nocardioidaceae; genus Aeromicrobium; species Aeromicrobium sp. EU05-FHT14F07. The sequence continues at coordinate 64,844 of NZ_JBYTCR010000009.1, read as the reverse complement.
CAGGACGGGCTCACCGAGGCGGGGCGTCTGCTCACCCACAGCATCGTCGACGCGCAGGCCGACCTGCACTTCCGACGTCTCGCCCGGCTGCAGCGCCGGTACGCGCCGGCGCGGCTGCTCAGCATGCTGCGACCCTTCCTCGGCACGGCCAGCATGCGTGAGCTCGACCTGCCGGTGCGTCTGCCCTGGGCGACGGTGCAGGTGGTCGCGGCGAACACGGTGCGCTACCGCCTGGTCGCCCGCACCGCGCGCGGGCGGCGTCGCCTCGACGCGTGGGCCGCCCGCTACCGGCAGGAGCAGCTGCACCGGTACTTCGGCGACGCCCCGCCCGACGTCGGCGCCCTCTGACCGGGGCTGCGGTCCGTCGGCCGCGACGCCCGCGGGTCCGTCGGTCGGGCGGCGCGTCAAGATCGCGTCAAGACGCGTCAGGGGCTCGTCAGGAGCGACGTCGCGCGGCGGTGCCGGGTGTGGTGTGGAGCCATGTCCCTCGTCACCGCACTCCAGCTGCTCGGCGTCGCCGCCCTGCTGGTCTACCTCGTCGTGGCCCTCGTGCGGCCCGACCGGTTCTGAGCCGCCCATGTCCGACACCGTCTCCGGCCTGCTGACGATCGCGGCGCTGCTGACCCTGCTCGCCGTGGTCTACGTGCCCCTCGGCGACTACATGGCTCGCGTGTTCACCTCGACCCGCCACCTGCGCGTCGAGCGCGCGCTCTACCGCGTCGGCGGCATCGACCCCGACGCCGAGCAGAGCGCCCGCGGCTACGTGCTGAGCCTGGTCGCGTTCTCCGTCGTCAGCATCGTGCTCCTCCTGGCCATCCTCGTGGGCCAGGCCGCGCTCCCGTGGGACCGCGGCCTGCCCGGGATGCCCTGGGACATGGCGGTCAACACCGCGGTCTCCTTCGTCACCAACACCAACTGGCAGTCCTACGCCGGCGAGTCGACGCTCGGCTTCGCGACCCAGGCGCTCGGCCTGACGGTGCAGAACGTCGTCTCCGCCGCGGTCGGCCTCGCCGTCGCGGTCGCGCTGGTCCGGGGCTTCGCGCGGGCGGAGTCGAGCACACTCGGCAGCTTCTGGGTCGACCTCGTCCGCGGCACCGTGCGGGTGCTGCTGCCGCTGGCCCTGGTCGCGGCGGTGCTGCTCCTGCTCGGCGGCGTGGTCCAGAACCTCTCCGACGTCACGGTGCGCGCCCTCGGCGGCGGCACCCAGGTGGTGCCGGGCGGTCTCGTCGCCAGCCAGGAGGCGGTCAAGCAGCTCGGCACGAACGGTGGCGGGTTCTTCAACGCGAACTCGGCGCACCCGTTCGAGAACCCGACCGCGCTGACGAACCTGCTGCAGGTCTTCCTCCTGCTGGTCGTGCCCGTCAGCCTCACCCGCACCTTCGGGACGCTGGTGGGCTCCCGGCGGCAGGGTCTGGTGCTGCTCGGCGCGATGGGCGTGCTGTGGGCCGGTGCCCTCGCCGTGACGACGTGGGCCGAGGTCGGCGGCCAGGGGCAGGCCGCGCAGGCCGCGGGCGCCGCGATGGAGGGCAAGGAGACCCGCTTCGGGGAGTGGGCGTCGGCGCTGTTCGCCGTCTCCACGACGGGCACCTCGACCGGCGCCGTCAACGCCTCCCACGACTCGATGTCCCCGCTCGGCGGCGGCACGGTGATGGCGCACATGATGCTCGGCGAGGTCTCGCCCGGCGGCGTCGGCTCCGGCCTCTACGGCATCCTCGTCGCCGCGATCCTCGCGGTCTTCGTGGCCGGCCTCATGGTGGGGCGGACCCCCGAGCTGCTCGGCAAGAAGATCGGCTCGCGCGAGATGACCTACGTCGCGCTCTACACGCTCGTGGTCCCGGCGCTCGTGCTCGTCGGCATCGGCACCGCCATCGCGCTGCCGTCGACCGCCGACGCGATGGGCAACCCGGGAGGCCACGGCTTCTCCGAGGTCGTCTACGCCTTCACGTCCGCGGCGAACAACAACGGCAGCGCGTTCGGCGGGATCACCGTGACGTCGACGTTCTTCCAGCTGACGCTCGCCGCGGCGATGCTGCTCGGCCGGTTCGTGCCGATCGTCCTCGTCGTGCTGCTCGCCGGCTCGCTGGCCCGCCAGCGCAGGGTGCCGACCACGGCAGGCACCCTGCCCACCGCGACCCTCCTGTTCGGCGGGCTCGTGGTCGGCGTCGTGCTGCTCGTCTCGGCCCTCACCTTCTTCCCGACCCTCGCCCTCGGCCCCGTGGCCGAGGCCCTGACAGGAGCCCCGCGATGACCCGCACCTCCGCTGCCACGCCGCTGTCGCGGCAGCTCGTCCAGCAGCTCCCCGCGGCGCTGCGCAAGCTCGACCCCCGGCACCTGTGGCGCAGCCCGGTGATGTTCGTCGTGTGGATCGGCTCGCTCGTCACGACCGTCTCGGCGGTCGTCGACCCGAGCGTGTTCGCCGTCGCCATCGCCGTCTGGCTCTGGCTCACGGTCGTGTTCGGCAACCTCGCCGAGGCGGTCGCCGAGGGCCGAGGGAAGGCGCAGGCCGACTCGCTGCGCGCGGCACGCACCGACGTCACCGCCCGCCGGGTGGCCGCTGACGGCAGCGAGTCGGTGGTGGCCGGCACGGAGCTGGCCGTGGGCGACCTCGTGCGGGTGAGCGCCGGCGAGGTGATCCCCGGTGACGGCGACGTCGTGGAGGGCGTCGCCACGGTCGACGAGTCGGCGATCACCGGCGAGTCCGCGCCGGTCGTGCGCGAGGCCGGTGGGGACCGGTCCGCCGTCACGGGTGGCACGCGCGTCCTCTCCGACGAGATCGTCGTGCGGATCACCGCCGCGCCCGGCGAGACCTTCCTCGACCGGATGATCTCCCTCGTCGAGGGCGCCGAGCGTCGCAAGACGCCCAACGAGATCGCCCTGTCGATCCTGCTGGTGAGCCTGACGATCATCTTCCTGCTCGCCGTCGTGACGATCTCCCCGATGGCCGACTACGCAGGTGCGCCGCAGCCCACGGTGGTGCTCGTCGCGCTGCTCGTCTGCCTGATCCCGACCACCATCGGGGCGCTGCTCTCGGCGATCGGCATCGCCGGCATGGACCGCCTGGTCCGGGTGAACGTGCTGGCGATGTCGGGTCGTGCGGTCGAGGCCGCCGGCGACGTCAGCACGCTGCTGCTCGACAAGACCGGCACGATCACGTACGGCAACCGGCGGGCCTCGCGGTTCGTGCCCGCCGAGGGTGTGACCCTGGCCGAGCTGACCGAGGCCGCCCGCATCGCCTCGCTGGCCGACCTCACGCCGGAGGGTCGCTCCATCGTCGACCTCGCGGTCGCCGACACGGGCGCCACCGGCACGGGTGCACCGCTGCCTGACGGTGCGGAGGCGGTCGAGTTCACCGCCCAGACGCGCATGTCGGGCGTCGACCTGCCCGACGGACGCGAGCTGCGCAAGGGCGCCGGGAGCGCCGTGGAGGCCTGGAGCGGTGCCGCGCTCCCCGCGGAGGTCGGGGCGGCCGGCTACGAGATCTCGATGTCCGGCGGGACGCCCCTGCTCGTCGCCGAGCGGCGCGCCGGGGCCACCCGCGTGCTCGGCGTGGTCCACCTCAAGGACGTCGTCAAGGAGGGCATGGTCGAGCGGTTCGCCGAGCTGCGGCGCATGGGCATCCGCACCGTGATGGTCACCGGCGACAACGCGCTCACGGCGCGGGCGATCGCCGCGGAGGCCGGGGTCGACGACGTGCTCGCGGAGGCCACCCCCGAGGACAAGATGCGGCTCATCCGTGAGGAGCAGTCGGGCGGTCGCCTTGTGGCCATGACCGGCGACGGCACCAACGACGCGCCCGCGCTCGCGGCCGCCGACGTCGGCGTCGCGATGGCGTCGGGCACGTCGGCGGCGAAGGAGGCCGGCAACATGGTCGACCTCGACTCCGACCCGACGAAGCTCATCGACGTGGTGCGCATCGGCAAGCAGCTGCTCATCACGCGCGGCGCGCTCACCACGTTCTCCATCGCCAACGACCTCGCCAAGTACTTCGCGATCGTGCCGGCCATGTTCGTGACGGCCTACCCGTCGCTCGACGCGCTCAACGTCATGCGGCTGGCCACGCCGGAGTCGGCGATCCTCTCGGCCGTCATCTTCAACGCCCTCGTCATCGTGGGGCTCATCCCGGTGGCCCTCAAGGGCGTGCGCAGCCGGGCCGCGGACGCGGCGAGCGTCCTGCGTCGCAACCTGCTCGTGTTCGGCGTCGGCGGCGTGGTCGTCCCGTTCGTCGGCATCAAGCTCATCGACCTGCTCGTCTCCCAGATCCCAGGAATCAGGTGACCGTCGTGATCCGCGACCTCCTGCGTCAGTCCCTCGCCGCCGTCCGTGTGCTGCTCGTGCTCACCGTGCTGCTCGGCGTCCTCTACCCGGCCGCCGTCTGGGCCGTGGGCCGGGTCGTGCCCGACCGCGCCGACGGCAGCCTCCTGCGCGTCGACGGCGTCGCCGTCGGCTCCCGGCTCCTCGGCCAGGCCTTCGAGGGCGGTCAGTGGTTCCACCCGCGCCCGTCGGCCAACGACTACGACGGCCTCGCGTCGGCCCCGTCGAACCTCGGGCCCTCGAACTCGGACCTCCTCGCCGCGATCCGCGAGCGACGTGCCGCCGTGGCGCAGGAGGACGGCGTGTCGCCGTCGGCCGTGCCCGCCGACGCCGTGACCGCGTCGGGCTCCGGGCTCGACCCCGACATCAGCCCCGCCTACGCGGCGCTGCAGGTGCCGCGGGTCGCCCGGGAGCGCGGACTCGACGAGGCGACCGTGCGGCGCCTCGTGGCCGAGGCCACCTCCGGACGCCAGCTCGGGTTCCTCGGGGAGCCCACGGTGAACGTCCTCGAGCTGAACGCGAGCCTGCCGGGTGCAGACTGACGCTGTGCAGACGGTTCAGGTGCAGGGCGACGGGACGCCCGAGCAGGGGCGCGGCTGCCTGCGCGTCTACCTCGGCGCCGCCCCCGGCGTCGGCAAGACGTACAGGATGCTCGACGAGGGCTGTCGCCGGGCGGCGCGCGGTACCGACGTCGTGGTCGGGATCGTCGAGACGCACGGCAGGGCGTTGACGCAGGAGCGGATCGGCGGGCTCGAGGTGGTGCCGCGACGCACCGTCCAGCACGGTGCGACCACCCTGACGGAGCTCGACGTCGACGCGGTCCTGGCCCGCGCGCCGCAGGTGTGCCTCGTCGACGAGCTGGCGCACACCAACGCTCCGGGGTCCGGGCACGTGAAGCGCTGGCAGGACGTCGACCAGCTGCTCGCGGCCGGCATCGACGTCGTCACCACCGTGAACGTGCAGCACCTGGAGTCGCTCAACGACGTCACCGAGGCGATCACCGGCGTCCGCCAGCGCGAGACCGTGCCCGACGCGTTCGTGCGCTCCGCGGAGGCCATCGAGCTCGTCGACATGAGCCCGTCGGCGCTCCGCCGGCGACTGGCGCACGGGAACGTCTACCCGGCCGAGCGCGTCGACGCCGCGCTGGCGCAGTTCTTCCGCGAGGGCAACCTGGCGGCGCTGCGCGAGCTGGCCCTGCTGTGGCTCGCCGAGCGGGTCGACGAGGGGCTGGAGCGGTACCGGGCGCGCCATGAGATCGAGGCCACGTGGGCGACCCGCGAGCGGATCGTCGTGGGGGTCACGGGCGGCCCGGAGTCGGAGCCGCTGATGCGGCGCGCCGCGCGGATCGCGTCGCGCGGATCGGGACCGTCGGGTGACGGGGGAGCGCCCTGGACCGCGCTGTACGTCTCGCGCGGGGACGGTCTGCGCCAGACGGGACCGGACCGGCTGGAGGAGCTGCGCACGACGGCGCAGGAGCTGGGCGGCGGCTTCCACACGGTGGTCGGGGACGACGCCGCGGCCGCCATCCTCGACTTCGCGCGCGCCCGCAACGCGACCCAGGTGCTCATCGGGGCGAGCCGGCGCGGACGGCTGTCGACGCTGCTACGACCCGGCATCGGCGAGACGATCGTGTCCGAGTCCGGCGACATCGACGTGCACATCGTCACGCACGACGAGGCCCGTCGCCGTCAGGCGCGGGTGCGCGAGGAGTCGGCCCTCGGGCGTCGACGGACCTGGGCGGGGTTCGCCGTGGCGCTCCTCGGCCCGTTCGTGCTCGCGGGCCTGCTGCTCGCCACGCGCGACCTCCACGGGCTGCCCACCGAGGCCATGCTCTTCATGGTGCTGGTCATCGGCACCGCCCTCGTCGGTGGTGTGCGCCCGGCCGTCGTGGCCGCGTTCGTGAGCGGCGGCGTGCTGAACTACTTCTTCACCCCACCGGTGCAGACGTTGCGCATCGCCACCGGGGAGAACGCGGTGGCGGTCGTCCTCTTCGTCGTGGTCGGCATGTCGGTGGCGCTCGTCGTCGACCGTGCCGCGCGGCTCGCGGGTCTCGCGAGCCGGGCACGGGCGGAGGCCGACAGCCTGAGCGTTCTGGCGCACCAGCTCGTGCACGCGGGCAACGACCTGCGACGCCTCCTGCGCACGACCGTCGAGCTGTTCGGCGTCGACGGTGCCCAGCTGCGCACGGCCGACGGCCGCGTGCTCGGGGAGCACGGCGTGACGTCCGGTCCCGAACGGACGGTTCCGGTGGGGGAGGAGCACGTCCTGGTGCTGTGGGGTCCGGCGGCGGGGTCCGTCGAGGAGTCGCTGCTGGCTGCCGTGGTGGCCCACGCGACGGTGCTCGTGGAGCGCCGGGCGGCCGTGGCCCTGAAGGCCGAGCGCCGGGTCCTCGCGGAGGCGGCGCGCACGCGGACGGCCCTCCTGGCCGCCGTCTCCCACGACCTGCGGACGCCGTTGGCAGCCGTCAAGGCGGCGGTCAGCAGCCTGCGCGACCCCGGCGTGGACTGGTCCGACCAGGACCGCGCCGACCTGCTGGAGACCATCGAGGACGGCGCCGACCGGCTCGACGCGCTCGTGGTCGACCTGCTCGACATGAGCCGGCTCCAGACCGGGGCGGTCGTCGCGCGCTCGGAGCCCGTCGACGTGCTGGCGGTCGTCCAGCGCGCCGCCGCCAGCACGCCGACGGTGCTGGAGGTGCCGGACGACCTGCCGGAGGCGCAGGCCGACGCCGCTCTGCTCGAGCGGGTGCTGGCCAACGTCGTGGAGAACGCCCACAAGCACGCGGCGGGCTCGACGGTGCGCGTCGACGCGACCGCGACGCGCGAGCACGTGGTGGTGCGCGTGGTCGACGGGGGACCGGGCGTGCCGGAGCACCGCCGCGAGCAGATGTTCGAGCCGTTCCAGCGGCTCGGCGACGTCCCGCGGGGCGCCGGCGTCGGGCTGGGCCTGGCGGTGGCTCGGGGTCTGACGGAGGCGATGGGCGGTAGCCTCACCGCCGAGGACACCCCCGGCGGCGGGCTCACGCTCGTGGTCGAGCTGCCCCGGGAGGGCGCCGTGCCGCTGACGACGGAAGGCGGTGACGCATGACGGTCGTGCTGGCGGTCGACGACGACGCGGCGATCCTGCGGACCCTGGGCATCGCGATGCGTGCGCGGGGCTACGAGGTCGAGACGGTCGCCGACGGCCGGTCGGCGCTGCAGTCGCTGGCCGAGCGGGTGCCGGACGTCGTGCTGCTCGACCTGGGCCTGCCCGACCTCGACGGCACGGAGGTGCTGCGGCGGATCCGGGAGACGTCGCAGGTGCCGGTGGTCGTGCTCTCGGCACGGCACGAGTCCGACGACAAGGTCGAGGCGCTCGACCTCGGGGCCGACGACTACGTGACGAAGCCGTTCGGCATGGAGGAGCTCCTGGCGCGAGTCAGGGCGGCGCTGCGCCGGGCCGCGCCGTCGCGGGCCCCCGTCGTGACGGTGGGCGACCTGGTGCTCGACGTCGAGGACCGGCGGGCTACCCGGGCGGGCGAGCCGGTGCACCTCACGCCGACGGAGTGGAAGATCGTGGAGGTCCTCGCGCGGGCCGAGGGCCGTCTGGTGCGCCAGACGACCCTCCTCACGGAGGTGTGGGGTCCGTCGTACGAGCGGGAGACGCACTACCTGCGGGTCTACCTCGCGCAGCTGCGTCGCAAGCTCGAGGACGACCCCGCGCACCCGCGCATGCTCATCACCGATCCCGGCCTGGGCTACCGGTTGCTGTCCGACCTGTCCTGACGCGATCCTGACGCGCCGCCCGCTGGATCCTTGACGCGTCGCGGGCGCAGGCTCTGAGCATGACCGCCGCACCCGACCACCGTCCCGCCCCCGCCGCACCCGCCGACGAGCCGCGACCTCCGCACACGCTGCAGGAGAGCCTGGAGCAGTTCGGCGGCGCGTGGCTGGCGGCCGGCGTGACGACCGTGGTCGGGGCGGTGGCCCTCACCGCACGCGTCGTCGTCGGGTGACGTCTCAGTCGAGGTCGTCGCTGCGCACGAGGCGACGACGCACCGACAGCAGGTCGACGTCGGGACGCGAGGCGAGGAGCCGCTCGGCCCGGTCGAGCAGGGCGTCGGCGTGCGCGTGGTCGCCGGACGTCAGGGCCACGCCGACGACGGTCCGTCGGTAGAGGTCGGTGTGGCCGACCTCGGCCACCGACACGTCGAGCGCCCGACGCAGCTCGGCGACGACCGGTCGCACGACCGCCCGCTTCTGCTTGAGCGTGTGCACGTCGCCGAGGAGCAGCTCGGCCTCGAGCCACCCGACCCACATGGCTGCCACGGCGCTCAGGCGCGGGTGGCCCGCAGCTCGTCGACGAGGGTCGGACGCGTCGGCGTCCAGCCCAGCGAGCGGGCCTTGGCGCCGCTGGCCTGCTGGTCGAGCAGCAGCGCGTCGCCGAAGGCCTCGCCGAGCCGCGCGTGCACGGTGTCGACGGAGGTGCCCGCGACGGCGTCGGCGAGCGCGAGGCCGAGGTCGCGGACGCTGGGGGAGTGGCCGCTGACGCCGAGCAGGCGTCCGTGGCCGGAGCCGCTCGTGACGACCAGCGCGTAGAGGTCGGCCAGGTCGTCGACGTGGATCGTGGTCCAGTGCTGCGCCCCGGAGCCGATCAGCTCGAGCGCGCCCTCGCCGGTGCGGGAGGCCGCCACGAGCTGCTGCGGGATGCCCCGGCCGGGCGCGTGCACGATGCCGGGCTGCACGACGGTGGCGCGGACCGAGGAGTCGAGCAGGCGGTCCTCGCGCGCCTGGCGCCAGGCGGTGATGGCGGGTGCGTCGTACGGCGTCTCCTCGTCGAGGTCGGCGCCGGAGCCGTACGTCCAGACCCCTCCGGTGTGCACGAAGGGCTTGTCGGTGCCGCTGAACGCCTCGATCGCGGCGTCGACGACCGCGTCGTCCATGGTCGCCGACGTCTCGTCGCCGGGGGCGGCGGTGTGCACGCCGGCGTCGTGCTCGCGCAGCTGCGCGGCCAGCCAGGCGCCGTCGAACAGGTCGCCCTGCAGCGGGGTGGCGCCCGCGGCGGCGACGGTCTCCCCGGAGCCCTGGCTCCGGACGACGGCGGTGACGGCGTGACCGTCGTCGACGAGGCGGCGCAGCACGGCTGCGCCCACGAACCCGGTTCCTCCGGTCAGCAGGATCTTCATGGACGGGTCAACCGCCGCGGTCGGTGCGGTGTTCCGTCGTGTCCGCTCCGTGGACGGCTCAGCCGAGGATCTCCATCAGCCAGTGCTCCTTCTTCTTGGGCTTGCGGTAGCGGTCGTCGCGGTACCGGTCGTCGGAGCGGTAGCGGTCGTCCCGGTCGCGCTCGGGACGACGCTCGTCGCGCGGCGGTGCCGGGAGCGGCGCGGGCGCCGCGGGGACGTCGGCCGTCGCGCGGTCGAGGATCTTGTCGAGCTCGCCGCGGTCGAGCCAGACGCCACGGCACTCGGGGCAGTAGTCGATCTCGACGCCGGCGCGCTCGCTCATGGTCAGGGTGGAACCGTCGGTGGGGCACTTCATGGTGCGAGAACGGTCAAGGACGTCGTCGGGTTCCCGGGCGGTGGTCTCGTCGGCCGGCGCTTCTGGAGGCTTCTTGAGCACGGCGACGTCGTACCCTGCCTCGGCCTCGTCCGCCCAGTCCTGGATCTGCTGCTCGGTCACGGGCGCGGGAGGGGTCGCTTCCATGAGTCAAGCGTCATACAAAAATGCGGAAGAGCAAGGTCGGCCGGGTCCTGTGGGACGTGAAGAAGGCCCCGACCGTGGTGGTCGAGGCCTTCTGTCTGGTACACCCCCACGGACTCGAACCGTGAACCCGCTGATGAGGAGTCGGTTGGTGTGTCGAGGGGGTCTTGGGGCAGTGTCGGGCTGGTAGGTGGTTGGTCCTGTGGGACGTGAAGAAGGCCCCGACCGTGGTGGTCGAGGCCTTCTGTCTGGTACACCCCCACGGACTCGAACCGT